>CAZKMS010000100.1:0-14051 GCA_964553805.1 uncultured Verrucomicrobiaceae bacterium | reverse complement strand
AACGGGCACGCGCAACTGGCCGTTGGGATCGGCATGCCGGGTGCCGTCCTGCCAGACCATGAGGGCGCAATTCATGCCGGGTTTGTAACCGGCGGGCAGATAGACCGTGACTTGGCGCACGGTCTGCGGAAACACCCGGCTCTGCTTCCACTCGAAGGTTTCGAGCCGGCCTTTGGGAGCATTGGGCTGCGGCTGGCTTTCGGCAGCCGGTTCGAAGTGCTCGATGCGCACCTGCCCGCCCTGGCGGGTGCGGCCATCGACCTCGATGCGGTAATGGGTCTCAGTGAAGTTGGGCAAGTTCAGCGCCAGCACCTGCAAACCGTCCGCGCCGAGCGGAATCATTTCACCGAGAACCTTGCCGTCCTCGCGCAGCACCGTGGCTTTGGATTCCGCCACCACGGCCCAAGCGACGGTCGTGCCATCGACCTTTGCTGCGGCGCGGTTTTTGACGAGCGCTCCATGGCCGAAGGTCCGGGTCACGGCCCGGCGCAGGCTGTCAGCGGTGTTTGCATCGAGCGGCTGGGAAAGCGCGCGCAGCAGATCCTTCGGACTGGCGGGTGGGGGGCTGTTTTGTGCCCGTCCTGAGGCCGCGGGCAGGAGGCCGAGGGCGAGCGCTAGAAACAAATGAGCAAGTCTGGGAAAAGGCGGGGATGGAAAATGTGGCAAAGCGGCCGGCATGATGGTGGGAACGAGCGCGGGGCAGGCCCCTTTCGGAAAGTTGCCTGGCTGGCGCGGGAGCGCGCTTGCCTTTGCCTTGAGAAGGCGTTGAGTGCCTGGTGATTTACCTGGATTCCAACGCGACGACTTGCGTGGCGCCGGAGGTGCTGGAGGCGATGCTGCCTTACCTGCGGGAGCATTTTGTGAATCCTTCGGCGGGTTATGGCGCGGCCCGGTCAGCACGGCGGGCGGTGGAACGCGCGCGGCAGCAGGTGGCGGCTTTGATCGGCGCGCGTCCGGAGGAAATGCTGTTTACGAGCTGCGGCACGGAAGCAATCAACGCGGTGCATGCTTCGGTGCGGGCGCTCTGGCCTGGGCGACGACGTTTGATCGTCGGCGCGACCGAGCACGCGGCGGTGTTGGAGAGCGCGGAGCGCTGGCGGGAGAGCGGCGGTGAGGTGGCGGTGGTGCCGGTGGATCGCAATGGCGTGGTCCATTTGGAGGCGCTGCGCGGACTCCTGGCGGAATCGGCAACGGCACTGGTTTCAATCATGTGGGCGAACAATGAAACCGGGGTGGTGTCGCCGATGGCAGAGATTGTCCAAGCGGCGCATGAAGCCGGGGCGCAGGTGCATGCGGATGCCGTGCAGGTCGTGGGCAAGATGGTGATGGATGTGGAAGGCACGCCCGTGGACTACCTCAGTCTGAGCGGCCACAAAATGCATGCGCCCAAAGGCGTGGGGGCGCTGTTTGTCAGCCGGCGCATGCGTTTTCAGCCGTTGCTGGTTGGCGGCGGACAGGAAAACGGCCGGCGAGGCGGGACGGAGAACGTGGCGGGCATTGTGGCGCTCGGCGTCGCCGCGGAAGCCATGGGACGCGCTTTGGCAGCCGGCGCCGAGGCTGCGGTGCGTTTGCTGCGGGATCATTTTGAGAGCGAGCTGCGCAAGGCGCTGCCGGAGGTGCTGGTCAATGCCGAAACCGCGCCGCGTCTAAGCACGACAAGCAGCGTGACCTTTCCCGGGCTGGATGCGGCGGGTTTGCTGATCCTGCTCGATAAGGCGGGCGTGGCTTGCTCCGCGGGTTCCGCTTGCCACACGGCGGCCTTGCATCCCTCGCATGTGCTGGCGGCGATGGGTTTTGACGCTGCTTACGCGGCCAGTACACTGCGGTTTTCCTGGAGCCGGTTCAACACGATGGCAGAGACGGATCAGGCGGTGGCGGCCGTGGCGCGCGCGGTGGAGCGGCTGCGGGCTGTGGCTGCAAGTTGACAATCAGGCCGTTGCGGGCATTCTTTTGCCATGATTTCCGTCAACCAGCGCTTCGTGCGTTCGCTCTCCATGCCGGGCAAGGCCCGAGCCGGGGGCGGGTGGTGATGGATTGATCCGGGAGCCAAAGTTCCAAGCTCCTCATCTCCTCCGCCCCTGGCCACCGCAGGGCGAGCCGCGACGCGATGGGCTCATCCACCTGCCTGCACGCCTTTCCATGCCCCTGACTTTATGCCTCCCGTTTTATCCCAATCCCAATCACAAACCACCGCTCGGGCTGGCGCATTCGCCGTCAGGCCGTCGTTCGGCGCGGAATGCCGGCAGACGTTGAAGCTCGCCGTACCGCTGATTTCCGGCCAGCTCAGCCAGATGCTGATGGGCGTGACGGACACGGTCATGATTGGCCGGGTCGGTGTCGCGCCGCTGGCGGCCTCCACCTTTGCCAACACCGTGCTAGCGATGCCGTTCGTTGTGGGGTTCGGCCTGCTGAGCTCGGTCTCTGTTCGCGTGTCGCAAGCCCATGGCGCGGGAGACCGGGTGGCGGCGGGGGAGGCGCTGCGGCATGGCACTTGGCTGGCCTTGTTCTGGGGGTTGTTGATCGTCGCGGCGGTGGCTTTGGTGACGCCGTTTTTGCATCGCTTTGGCCAGCCAGTGGAAGTGGTGGAAAGGGCGCCGGTTTACCTGCTGACTTGCGCGATTTCCCTGGTGCCGGCGATGCTGACCACGGCCTGGAAAAATCACGCCGATGCGCTGAACAGGCCCTGGGCGCCGTTTTGGATTGGCTTGGGCGCGATCGCTCTCAATGTGCTGCTGAACTGGCTTTGGATCTTTGGGCATTGGGGTTTTCCAGCGCTCGAATTGGAAGGAGCGGGCTACGCCACGCTGGCGGCCAGGGTGATAGGAGCGGCGGCTTTGTTGGTCTGGCTGGGCCGCTGGAGCGGGTTGCGCTCCTGGCTGCCGGTTCACTGGCTGGCGGCCTGGAAGCGCGGGGAGTTTGTCAGTCTGCTCCGCATCGGCGCTCCAGCCAGCCTGCAATTGTTGGCGGAGGTGACGGCTTTTGTCGTTGCCACGCTGATGATCGGCACGCTTGGGGTGGAGCCGCTGGCCGCGCATCAGGTGGCAATCACCTGCGCCGCGACGGCATTCATGGTGCCGCTGGGGATCGCGATGGCCACGACCGTGCGGGTGGGTGAGATTGCCGGCGCTGGCGAGCAGCCGCGCTTGCGGCGGGTGCTGGCTGGAAGCTGGCTCTTTGCTCTGGTTTTCATGAGCGCATCGATGGCTCTGTTTCTGTTGGGAGGCCGGCCGCTGGCCGCTTGTTTTGTTTCTGAGGTGGAAGTCATCGACAAAGCGGCCATGTTGTTGGTGGTTGCGGGTTTGTTTCAATTGTTCGATGGCCTTCAGGTGGTGTCGGTCTCAGCATTGCGCGGCGTGAACGACGTGACGCGTCCCGCCTGGATGGCCGCATTTTCCTACTGGGTGGTGGCGCTGCCCTTGGGCTGGCTGCTGGGGCTGCATTGGAACTGGGGTGCCACCGGCGTGTGGACGGGCCTGGCATTTGGGCTTGCGGTGGCGGCGCTTCTGCTCGGGCGGCGGGCGTGGCGTCTGTTGGTTGAAAGTCCCTCGCTTTAAGGCCTGACAGGGGACCTGTCTTTGTGTAATCCTGCGCAAAAGAGATGAAGAAAAAAAGCAACCTGCGAACATATCCCGGTGAACCGGGGGTGGCAAATGGCGGGGATCCCGTGTCGCCCTCGACGGAGATCCTGGAGGATCACTCCGAGACAGTTTGCAGTTACCTGCCAGACGGCACCTTCATTCATGTCAATGAGGTTTTTTGCCGTTTCTTTGGCATCAATCGCCAGGACATCGTTGGCAAGAAGTGGACAGAGCTCGTCAGCAAAGAGGATCTCGCCATGATCGAACTGCGGCTGCGTGAAATGAGCTGGGAAAATCCGGTGGTCGTGGTCGAAAACCGGGTGCGCAGTGCGGAGGGCATTCGTTGGATGCAGTTTGTCAATCGAGGCAGGTTCGACAAGAAGGGAAGGCTGCTGGAAACTCGCTCCGTCGGCCGGGACATCACGGAGCGAGTGATGGCGCAGCAGGCCTTGGAGGAGAGCAACGAGCGCTGGAAGTTTGCCATCGAAAGCTCGGGTGACGGGGTTTGGGATTGGGATGTGGCCAATGGAACGGTGGCGTTCTCCGGGCGTTGGAAGACGATGCTGGGCTATGCGGAGGCGGAGATCAAAGATCGCTTTGGTGAATGGGAGAGCCGCGTGCATCCTGAGGACATGCCAGGAGCCTTGGCGGCATTAAAAGCGCACTTCGACGGCGAGCGTGAGACTTATGCGCAGGAATTTCGGATGCGCTGCAAGGATGGTTCATGGAAGTGGATCCTGGCGCGCGGCAAGGCGATTGCGCGCGATGAGGAAGGCAAGCCGTTGCGTGTCATCGGCACGCACACCGACATCTCCGGGTGGAAGGCGGTCAAAGACCGGGAGGCTCGCAATCTGCACATGGTGGCGGAGGGGGCGCCCTGCAGAACGGTTCTGGAGGCCATTGTTAACAGTGTTGAGGCGGAGCATCCCAGCCTGATTGGCTGCGTCATGCGGCTCAGTCCAGATGGCCGGGCGCTTCGCGTGGCGGCGGGCCCCGCATTGCCAGCGGAATACCGCGACGCCATCGACGGGCTTCGCGTGGGTCCTTATTCAGCCTGCTGCGGCAGCGCGGTGTTTCACAACCGGCGCGAGATCGCCGTGAACATTCAGCAAGACCCGCGCTGGCGAGCGCTGCGCAAGGCGGCACAGGAGGCGGGTCTGCATGCTTGCTGGTCGGAGCCCATCCGCGGGGTCTCTGGCGGTGTCCTGGGGACGTTGACGTGTTATCGCCGCGAAACAGGCCAGCCGGCCTGGTCGGAGATCGGCACGGTGATGAACGCCGCGGCGCTGGCGGCGCTCGCGTTGGAGCGCGAGCGCGCCGAGCAGGCGCAGCGCGAAAGCGAGCAGCGGTTTCGCGCCATTTTCGAGCAGGCAGCGGTTGGCGTGCTTTTGATCGATGCGGAATCGGGACAGATACTCGGGGTCAATCAGCGCGCCTGCGAGATTGCGCGCCTGCCAAAGCGTCACGTGCTGGGGTCGACCGTGTCGCAGCTTGCCCACCCGAACGAGTACGCGGAGTACAAGCAATTGCTGAAGAGCTTGCTGCTTGGCAAAACACGCAGCTTTGCCATTGAAGAGCGTCTTCGCCACGACGCCGGTTCGCCCATTTGGGTCAACTTGACGGTGTCCCCCCTTTGGCGTTCCGGGGAAATCCCGGGAAAATACATGGCAGTGATGGAGGACATCACCGCGCGCAAAGAGGCCGAGGTCAACTACCAGCGCGAGTTGGATTACAACCGTGCATTGATCACTCACACCGCCGCTTACATTGTCGCCCTGGACAAGGTGGGACGTTTTATGCACGTCAATCCCGCCTTCCTGCGCGGCATTGGCTACTCGAAACAAGAGGTGATCAATCGCACGCCGTGGGAAATCGGCCTCATGGATGAGGCTATGGTGGGATTCTCCAAGCGGCGTTTTGAGAACCTCTTGCTGGGCAGTGAAAATCCTCCGATGGAAATGCGGTTGCGCACAAAAAGCGGTGACTGGCTCACCGTGGAATTGCGCAGCACGCTCACACGGAAACCGGATGGCAGTGTGGACCGCATTATTGTCACGGGCGCGGATTTGACCGAGCGCAACCGCCTCCAGCAAGAGGTGCTCAACGTGGTGGAACGGGAGCAGGCCCGCCTTGGTCATGACTTGCACGATGGCGTTGGCCAGACCATGACCGGCATTGTCGCTTTGATTGAGGTGCTGGAACTCGAACTGAAAGGATCCCAACGCGAGGATGCGGCGCGCATCCGCCAGCTCATCCGCGACGGCGTTTCTGAAATCCGGCGCATGTCGCACGGATTGTCCCCCACCAGCGTGAAGTACCGCGGCCTCGGCGGCGCCTTGCAGTTGCTGTCCGAGACCGTTCAGCTCAATCACCGAACGCCGTGCTCATGCGAGGTGGATGAGAGCATTCTGGTCAGTGACACCGAAAAACAGGCGCACCTTTTCCGCATTGCCCAGGAAGCGGTGAACAATGCTTTGCGTCACGGAGAACCTGAGAATGTCAGCATCAGGCTCAGCCGTGTCCAGGGCGCCACTTGTGAACTCATCGTCGAGGATGATGGCAGAGGCTTTGCCAAACCGAAAAAAACCGGCAAAGGAAAGAAAAAAAGCAAACAGCCCGACGCGCCCAAAGCAGGCATCGGGCTGCGGGTGATGGAGTACCGTGCCAACATGATCGGGGCCAGCCTGCATGCGGGTGCGCGCGCGGGCGGAGGCGTCATCGTGACCTGCCGTTTTCAAAGCGACAGCGCCCCGCATGAAGATGGAGATGGGGGCGGCGTCTAGCCAGCCGCGGCGGCTTGGCGTGAAAACGCTGAGGGCGATCTTTTACGGCGCGGCGGAGCTGGATGCGTCTCTTGCCCCGAACAGTGCTTCCGCGGTTTTGGGATGATTGAAGAGCGCGGCGGAGTCGTGGCCGACACCCTCCGCCTCCACCAGCGTCCAGTTGAACGCCCAGCCTTTTTCGCTCGCCAGCTTTTGGGCCATGGCAAAACAGGCGCGGCCCCGCTCCAGGCGGGTGGGTCCCTGCCGCATCGCCGTGGCGCTGAGATCAAGGTTCTTTTTTCCGGTGTCCGCGGTGCCGAGGAAAAGGGTCAGCGGCGCGGCGAGGTAACGTTGAATCCAGGCGTCGCTGCTCCAGCCATCAGGCAGACCGCCAAAGCCGTATTGGAAGGGCAGGTCGCGTGTGGGGAAAATCAGGTTGCCGGGGTTGGCCGCGACGATGCGTCCCGCCTCCCCCGGCTGAAACGCCGCCAGGCGGGTCAGGAACTGGCCGCCCGCGGAATGGCCAATGAGAAAGTACGGCAGATTGGGGCGCCGCTCGCGGGCGCGAATGGCCGCCACCACGTCCCCGATGCATTGAAAGGTCCACTTGCTCTCGTCCTGGGCCTTCCCATCCAGCGTGACGCCGCCGCGTTGATAGGCCTCGACGGGGAACTGCTCCAGATCGAAACCCGGAGCGGCAATGAGCGCCTGGAAGCGCTCGCCGATTTGGACCGCGTTGTCGCGATAGGTCGCCGGGTTGCGGTTCATGCCATGCATGACCAGGATCAACGGGCCGTCCTGGTACGCCGGCGGCTTGTACGTAAAAACTTCCAGCGTTTTTCCGCGAGCGGACAGGGAGAATTGGCCTTTGCCGGCGGGCAAAGACGGTTGGTCTTGACCAGTGACAGTCAGGCTGCCCGCCAGGGCGCAGACAGACAACCCAAGGAGAGAACGGAGAGGTGGCATCGGCAGGAATACGCTGGCAGGCGGCTGAACCTGCGATTTCCCGGCTTTTTCAGGCAAACATGAGGCGCCCGATGATCACCGCCATGCTGAGACCGGCCACATCCGCCGTCAGCCCCGCGATCAGGGCATGACGGATTTTGGTGACCCCGACGGAGCCGAAGTACACGGCCAGCACGTAAAAGGTCGTCTCGGTGGAGCCGTACATGATGGCGGCGGTGAATTTCAAAAACTCCGTCGCATCCGGCCGGGCCAAAATTTCATTGAGCACCCCGAGGGAGCCCGAGCCACTGAGCGGCCGCATCAAGGCCAGGGGGAGCAGGTCGGGTGGGAACCCCACGAGCCCCAGCAGCGGTGAAAGCACGTATTCCAACAACAGCAGCGCGCCAGAGTAACGAAAGATCGCCAGGGCGGCAAACATCGCGACCAGAAACGGCATGATGCGGGTAACAACGCCGAAGCCCTCCTTGGCGCCCTCGACAAACTCCTCGTAAACCTTGACGCGGCGGGCGAGGGCGACGCCGATCGTCACCACCAGGAGAAGCGGAATGGCCAGCGCCGAGGCAGAACTGATGAGGGCACGCAAACTTCCCGCAGCCGGCTCCGCTTCCGCCACTGAGCTGGTCGTTGCTTTGACCGCGCTGGTGCGTGCCTCGGCGGCCGAGACGACATCGCTGAGGCCGGTTTTGGTGAGCAGCGATTCGCGCAGAGCCGGCGGCGCCAGTTCGAGCACTGTGATTCCGGCAAAAGCAGTCAGCAAGAGTGCCAACAGGATTTTGCCACGTTTTGAAATGACGCTGGTTTGGGCTCCTTTTTCACCGGTTGCAGTGATGTCCGGCAAGTCGTCCGCAGGCTGGTGGAAGCGCGGCAGGCGTTGCAGGCTTTTGGCAACGACGATGGCTGTGAAGGTGGTGCAGGCGGTGGCGAGGATGGTTGGGGCAATGATTTCGTAGGCGTTTTTGATGCCGGCGGCGGCAAGGTAACTGATGGCGCTCATCGGCACCAAGGTGAAGGCGGCGGTGTTGAGTGCCAGAAAGGTGACCATGGAGTTGCTCGCCGACTTCTTGCGCGGGTTGAGTTCCTGCAGGTGCTCCATGGCCTTGAGGCCAAACGGGGTCGCGCTGTTGCCAAGCCCGAGCATGTTGGCGGCGATGTTCATCACCATCGCGCTCTGTGCTGGGTGGCCGGCTGGCACGTCGGGAAAAAGGCGGCGGAGCACCGGCTCCAGAGCGCGCGAGACAGCGGCCAGCAGCCCGGCCTTCTCCATCAGGCGCATGACGCCAAGCCAGAACATCATCATGCCAGCCAGAGGCAGGGCAATGCCGAGGACCGCAGTCTTGGCCATGTCCAGCGCGGCCGGAATCACCCCGTTTTCGCCTGACAAGTGTCCAAGCAAGCCAGCGATGAGAAGGCCGCCGAGCATGATGGCCGCCCAGATGAGGTTTAGCATGGCGGAGATAAAGGGATGGCAAGAGGAGCGTCAAGTTTTTAGACGATGCGGCGGATCATCAGACAAGGGCGGCTGAATGGAATGGCGTGACCAAGCGTCGAAGCGGCAATCCCATTGACCGCCATGCTTGCCTCCCGACTTTGCGTTCTGTTCGTTGCAGTCCCTGCTTTCTTGTCGTCCTGCGGAAAAAGCGGACGCGAGTCAGATCCTGGACCTGAGGCGCATTTGCAGCTTTTGGCGGCTCGCGCCGCGTTCGATGAGAGGGCAGCGGAGATCGGCAGGCAGAGCCGGCATTTGCAGCGTCAGGTGGCCGGGTTGGAGGCGGCCATTCGTGAGCAGGAGAGCGCGGATTTGCGCGAGCGCCTTGAGGCGCTGCGGGTCGCAAACCAGCGCTTGGCGGAAGAGGCGGATGCAATGAGGGATCGGGATTTGGATCTGGAGGTGTTTTCAAACACCGGCGGCGACATCGCCATCCCGCTGCCGGATTTGGTGAGCGCAGACACGTTTCACTCGCGGCTTGAACCGCATGGCGACTGGCTTCGCGTGCCGGATTACGGGGAAGTGTGGCGGCCGCAGTTGTCGGAAAGTCCGGCCTGGCGTCCTTATCTCGACGGGCATTGGAACTGGAGTCAGCAGGGCTGGAGCTGGGCGACGACGGAACCGTTTGGCGGGATTTGTTACCACTACGGGCGCTGGGTTCGGCTGCCTGCGTGGGGCTGGGTTTGGGTTCCAGGCTCGGAATGGGCGCCAGCCTGGGTGAGCTGGAGGTCGAATGCAGATTGTGTCGGCTGGGCGCCGCTACCGCCATCTCCCGCGGGTTGGCGTGGCGGTTTCGATTCGGGTTGTGACAGCGCTTTGAGCATCAGCGCGGGTGCTTATGTGTTTATCGAAACCCGCCACTTCGTGCGCGATAGCTATCGATCCTGCGCCATGCCGACACTGCGGGTGGCGCAAATTTTTCATCGCACCACGAACGTCACCAGCATCGTTCAACTCAACGCCCGCAACCGCTTCGTTTTCGTGCAGTGCGGAGGGCCGGAACGGCCGCGCATCGAGCAAGCCTGCCGGCAGCCCGTGCCACGACACGTGTTTCCCGGCCAACCTCTTCCACACCGCTTGCCAGAGAGTCCTCCAAGGTTGGCGTCAGGGCAGGTGCGTTCGCCAACCCTGACGGATGCCTTTGCCATCGCGGCGCAAAGCAATCGTTTGGTGAGTGCCGGGGGACCGTCAAACCCAGCGCAAGGAGTTGTGGCACCGGCAATCCAGCGTGAGTTGCCAGGACCGATGCCGGCGCTCCCGAGGCCTGCCTTCAATGGTGAACAGCCAGGCTCAAGTTCGGTCGATGCGGGCGGCCAGCCAACGGTCGTGACGGCTGCGCCAGCCAGGCCGGCTGCGGTGACTTACGTGGGAAGGGTTGATCAAAAGGCTGGTCCGCTGGCCGTGGCGCACCGGCCGCCGGCATCCGGGACTTTGACAGGCTTGCAACAGACCCGGCAACGGCAGGCATTGGAGGCAGAGCAGGAGCGGCAGCGCCAGTTGGCGGAACAACGGTTGCGAGAGCAGGTCTTGAACCGGCAACAGGCGGCTGAGGAAGAAGCGCGTTTGAATGCCATGCGTGCCGAGCAGGATCGCCGCAACCAATTGGTCGAGCAGGCGCGCCTCGCTGAAATGAAAACGGCGCAGGATCAGGAGCGAGAACGCCAGCGCCAGTTGCTCGAACTTGCCGACCGTCAGCGGCGTGAAATGGCTCAGCGCGCCGAGCAGGAAAGACAACATCAAATGGCCGAACAGGCCGAGCGCCAGCGGCGTGAACGCGAGACCGCGGTGCAGCAAGCCGCCGAGCGGGAGCGCCAAAGGCAGATGGTGGAGCAGGCGGAACGCCAGCGGCGTGAGATGGCCCAGCGCGCCGAGCAGGAGAAACAACGCCAAATAGCCGAACAGGCCGAGCGCCAGCGGCGTGAACGCGAGACCGCGGTGCAGCAAGCCGCCGAGCGGGAGCGCCAAAGGCAGATGATGGAGCAGGCGGAGCGCCAACGGCGTGAGATGGCCCAGCGCGCCGAGCAGGAAAGACAACGTCAAATGGCCGAACAGGCCGAGCGCTTGCGCCGGGATCGGGAGACGGCGATGCAGCAAGCGGCGGGGCGGGAGCGCCAAAGGCAGATGGTGGAGCAGGCGGAACGGCAAAGACGTGACATCACGCAGCGCATCGAGCAGGAACGACCGCAGCGCGCATCGATGAGCCGGTCGCGCGGGGTGGACAAGTGAAGCCTCGCCGCGCCAGTCAGCTTTTAGCCGGCTCCGTGGCGTCGATCACCTCTGAAAAGTAGTGGAGAAAGCGGGTTGGTTGGATGGATCGCTGACGCAATTCCGCGAGCAGCGCTTTGGTGGCCAGCGAGCGCCGCTCATGCTGCAGGTGGGCGAGAATTTCGGACTGGGCTTCCTCGTAGCTGGGCAGGCGCTCTGCTTGATGTTCACCGGTTCGTATCCAATGCCAGCCAAGCCGGGTCCGAACCGGCCCTTTGATTTCTCCCAAAGGAGCCGCGCGGATTGCGCTCATGAAATCCTCGGGCATGCGCTCACTGGAAAACCAGCCAAGATCACCACCGCGCCGGTTGCTGCGCGCGTCTTCGGAGAGTTCCTTCACGAGCGATTCGAACGTCTCGCCGCTGGCCAGCCGGGTCGTGATTGCTGTCACTTCTGCGCTGCGGTCAGGTTTGGCCGGATCATGGGCGGACAGAAATAAATGAGAAGCGCGAAAGCGCTCAGGCACTGTCAGCTCGTCTTTGTGCCGGTCATACCAATCACGTGCCAGGACCTCGTTAACCTCAAGCAGGCGGTGTTGGATTTTTTCTTCGATCCAGGCGGCATCCTCCAAAGCCTCGCGGGTTTCCTCAACAAACTCCTTTTCGGTTCGCGCTTGCAGTTCCAGCCGGCGCGACCAGTCATCGGCGTTGGCGAATTGCCGCCGCTGCAGTTCGACCTCCTTCTCAACCGCGTCTGCCGGCACCGGTTGATCGAGGCGGTTCATGACGCGGAAAGCGCGGACCATGCGGTCGTTCACCAGTTGCTCCAGCACCAGTTGCCGCGTGAGCTGGCGCGCGCCGGCGCTGAGCGCCGTCCATTCCTCGCCACGCAGCCAAAGGTGGCTGCGCATGGCTTCGGACAGCTCAAGCCGGGTGACCGGCCGGCCGTAAACCATCGCCGCTTGTGTTCCTGCTCCATCCGCGCCCATCTCGTCCCAGGGCCGCGTCAAGCGCCGGTGAAGTGGTCCGCGCCAAAGCGCCAGATCGGCAAACAGGTACAAGGCGGCGGCAAAGTAAACCGCGAAGCGCCAGGGGAAACGCCGCATTCTCACAGCTCAAAAGAGGATGGCGCGCGCGACGCGGTCGGCGGCATCGCTGCCGCAGAGTCGCCGCACCAGGGTCAAACCAAAGTCGATCGCGGTGCCTGCGCCGCGGCTGGTGATGACGTGGCCGTCTTCGACCACCTTTTCCGCGCCGAGTGCGGCAGGCAGTTCGTCCCAGACGGAATCGTGGGCGGTGAAGCGGCGGTCTTGCAAAAGCCCGGCGTCATGCAGCACGGTGGGTGCCGCGCAGATGGCGCCGACGGACCTGCCAGCTTGGACGAATTGCCGCGCCAGCGCCGCTGCGCGACCGTCAGCCCGCAGCGCTTTGACCTGCGGGCCGCCCGGCAGAATCAGCAAATCAAAACTCCCCGTGTCCACCTTGTCCAGAGTGGTGTCGGCATGGATGGTGATGCCGCTGCGTCCGGTGACGTGCATGCTTTCTCCCAGTGCGGCCATCACCACCGCCACGCCAGCACGGCGCAGCAGGTCCACGGGAGTCAGTGTCTCGATCTCCTCGAAGCCCTCGGTCAACAGCAGCAGCGCGCTCTTTTTCATCGGCGGAAAGTTAACGGCATCCACGGGCAGGGAAAGCAGGAAACGGCTGAAAGCAGTTTCACACGGCGATCTCCGCTTTGATTGCCGGCCAGGGCTCGTAGTTTTCCAGGGTAAAGTCCTCGTAGCGGAAGCCGTCGATGTCCCGCGCTTGCGGGTTCAGCCGCATCACCGGCAGCGGGCGCGGGTCGCGGGTGAGCTGCAGCCGCGCCTGGTCCAGGTGATTGGCGTAGAGATGCAGATCGCCGAAGGTGTGCACGAACTCACCGGGCTGCAGGTCGCAGACCTGGGCCACCATCAGGGTCAGCAGCGCGTAGCTGGCAATGTTGAACGGCACGCCGAGAAAAAGATCCGCGCTGCGCTGGTAGAGCTGGCAGCTCAGGCGGCCGTTGGCGACGAAAAATTGAAACAGGCAGTGGCAGGGCGGCAGCGCCATGGCATCGATGCGCGCCACGTTCCAGGCGCTGACGATGTGGCGGCGGCTGTGCGGGCTGGTTTTTAACCCCGCGATCAGCCGTTCGATCTGATCCACCGGCTCCGCGCCGGATGAGCCCTGCCAGCGCCGCCATTGCGCGCCGTAAACCGGACCCAGGTCGCCGTTTGCGTCCGCCCACTCATCCCAGATCGTGACTTTGTTGTCCCGCAGGTATTGGACATTGGTGTCGCCTTTGAGAAACCAGAGCAGCTCGTGAATGATCGAGCGCAGGTGCAGTTTCTTGGTGGTGACCAGGGGGAAGGTCGTGCTCAGGTCGTAGCGGCTCTGCTCCCCGAAAACCGCATACGCGCCCACCCCGGTGCGGTCTTCACGGTAGCTCCCGTGTTCCAGCACCTTGCGCAGCAGACGGTGGTATTCCTCCATGCGGGCGATCCTAGGCCGCAGTTGAAAGCTGGCAAGGGTGGTGTTCTGGAGCGCTCAGTTTTTTGGCAGAGGGCAGAGGAATGGCGGGTATTGTTGCCGCTTTGGTCGGCAGATTTCGGCCGGGGCGCGGGGGTGCTCAGCGGGTGGGGATGTCGAGGAGGCTGGGGATGTTGCCGGGGACGCCGGGAAGATTGCGGGCATTCGCGCCGGCGGGGGTGTCGGTCTTGAGGTAGCGGAGGAGGCCGGAGCCGGTGGTGAGGATGAGGTTGGTGTCGGCGCTGAGGGTGGCTTTGTAGGTCTCCATGGTCTTGAGGAACTCGAAGAACTCGGCGGCGGCGGGGGTCTGGTTGTAGGCTTTGGCGTAAATCTCGATGGCTTCGGCGTCGGCTTTGCCTTCGATCTCCTGGACCTGGCGGTAGGCTTCGGATTCGATTTGAAGGAGGTCGCGCTCGCGGTTGCCGAGAATTTTGGCGGCTTCACCAGCGCCTTCGGAGCGGAAGCGCTCGGCGATCTGCTGGCGCTCGCTGATCATGCGCTGGTA
>CAZKMS010000099.1:0-21691 GCA_964553805.1 uncultured Verrucomicrobiaceae bacterium | reverse complement strand
TGGAAAACTTCAACGTGCCCGACCTGCTGCCGCCGGATCAAATCGGCGCCGCCCGTCTCGACCGCCGCCGCTCCATGCGCCAAATCATCGAGCAGACGCTGACCCAATTTGAAAGCAGCGAAGACGCGCGGCTTTACGACGAAAACTTCCACGCCGCCTACCGCATCATGACCAGCCCGCAGGCGCGCAGCGCTTTCGACCTCTCGCAGGAGCCGAAAAAGGTGCGCGAGCGCTATGGCATGAACCGCGTCGGCCAGTGCATGCTGCTCTCGCGCCGCCTCGTCGAGAACGGCGTGCGCTTCGTCACCGTGAACACCTTCCTCACCGTGTTCAACGAATTGTCCTGGGACATCCACGGCTCGAAGCCCTTCATCAACGTCGATCAAATGAAGAACGAGGTCGCACCGATGTATGACCAGGCCTACACCGCGCTCATTGAGGACCTCGACCAGCGCGGCATGCTGCAGGACACGCTCGTCACCGGTCTCTGCGAGTTCGGCCGCACGCCGAAGGTCAACCCCGCCGGCGGCCGCGACCACTGGCCGCAGTGCTTCACTGTTTCCTTCGCCGGCGGCGGCGTCAAAGGCGGCCGCGTGATTGGCAAGAGCGATCCCATCGGCGGCTTTCCGGCCGAGCGCCCGGTCAGTCCGGCCGATGTGGTGGCCACCATCTTCCACAGCCTCGGCCTTGATCCCACCAACCACCTGCCCAGTCCGGCGGGACGCCCCTTCCCGCTCACCGACTTCGGTTCCAACCCCGTCAAAGAATTGTTCGCATGAAGAAGGCCGTAAAGTGGGGCAAGCTTCCAGCTTGCCGGCAAAGTGGAGCAAGCTTCCAGCTTGCTCGAAACCGCAACGCTTGGCTGCAACCAAGATGGTGGTTGCGCCACTTTATCGCTCTGCTCCCTGCGCTCTGCGCCCAAGCCGCCGAACTCCGCCTCCTCCCGCAGGACATCACCCTCAACGGCATCGAAGCCCGCCACGGCGTGCTCGCCGTGCGCATGACCGGAGACAGCGCCGGCCCACCCGTGGAGGTGACCTTGCAATCGTCCGACGATGCCGTCGTCGCCATCGGCAAAGACCACACGCTCATTTCTGTCGCCAACGGCAGCGCTGTCATCACCGCCACCGCAGCCGATGGCTCCACTGCCAGCACGCCCATCACCGTGACTGGTGCCGGGCAGCCGCAGGTGTGGAGTTTCCGCAATCACGTGCTGCCTGCGCTTACCAAAGCCACCTGCAACTCCGGCGCCTGCCACGGCGCGCTCGCTGGCAAAGGCGGTTTCATGCTCAGCCTGCTCGGTTACGACAGCGAGGCCGACTGGCAGGCCATCACCCGCAGCGCGCGCGGCCGCCGTGTCGATCTCGCCGCGCCAGCGCGCAGCCTGCTGCTCACCAAGCCCACCGCCGCCGCACCGCACAAAGGCGGCAAATTGATCGACCCCCGCTCGCGCGACTACCGCATCCTCGCCGAATGGGTCGCCGCCGGAGCGCCCCCCGCGCCGGCGGATGAAGCGGTGTTGCAAGGCATCGAAGTGCTGCCCGAGCGCTCTTTGCTGCAACCCGGCCAGGAGCAACCATTGATGGTGCGCGCCCGCTACAGCGACGGCCGTGTCGAAGACGTCACTCATTGGACGAAGTTCACCTCATCCAACGAAGTCGTCGCCACCGTCGATGCCAAGACCGGACGCGTCAGCGTGATCGGTCATGGCGAGGGCGCCATCACCGCCTGGTTCGGCAGCCAGATTGTGCTCGCCCGCGTCACCTCGCCGTTCCCGAACGAGCTTGCCGACCGTGTCTTCGACGAAGCGCCACGCCGCAACTTCATCGACGACCTCGTGCTCGCACAGTTGCAAAGCCTGCGCCTGCAACCTTCGCCGCGCGCCGATGACGCCGCCTTCATCCGCCGCGCCTATTTGGACACCATCGGCGTGCTGCCCACGGCCGGGGAAACCCGCGCCTTCCTCGCCAGTGACGCGCCCGACAAACGCGACCGCCTCATTGACCACCTGCTGGCGCGGCCGGAATTTGTCGATTACTGGACCTTCCGCTGGGCAGACCTGCTGATGATCAGCGGCCGCTTGATTCGTCCCGAAGCCGTCAAGGCCTACTACACCTGGCTGCGCGAGCGCATCGCCGCCAACACACCCTGGGACGAGCTGGCCCGCCAAATTGTCACCGCCACTGGCGGCAGCCTGCAAAACGGCGCCACCAACTTTTTCGCCATCAATCAGGACCCGGAGACGATGGCGGAAAATGTCAGCCAGACCTTCCTCGCGCTCTCCATCAACTGCGCCAAGTGCCACAACCACCCGCTGGAAAAGTGGACCAACGATCAATACTATGCCTTTGCCAATCTCTTCGCCCGCGTCCGCGGCAAGGGCTGGGGCGGCGATGCGCGCAACGGCGACGGCATGCGCACGCTGTTTGTGGAGCCGCGCGGCGACCTGATTCAGCCGCGTACCGGCAAAGCGCAGATCCCGGCGCCGCTCGATGGTGAGGCGCTCGCCCCCGATGACCCGGAGGACCGCCGTTACCACCTGGCCAAATGGCTCACCGCGCCGGAAAACCCGTATTTCACCCGCACCATCGCCAATCGCGTCTGGGCCGCCTTCTTCGGCATCGGCATCGTCGATCCCGTGGATGATCTGCGCGAGTCCAATCCGGCCAGCAACGAGCCCCTGCTCGCCGCGCTCGCCCAGGCGCTGGTGGGCAACGGCTACGACCTCAAACAGCTCATGCGCGTCATCCTCCAAAGCGAGACCTACCAGCGCGCCAGCACACCGCTGCCCGGCAATGAGGGCGACAGCCGTTACTTCTCGCGCTACTACCCGCGCCGTCTCATTGCCGAGGTGCTGCACGACGCCATCGCCGGCATCACCGCCGTGCCGTCCGACTTCACCCAGGTCGCGCTGCAAGGCGGCGGCTTTGAGAAGACCAGCTTTTATCCCAAAGGCACGCGCGCGCTGCAGCTCTACGACTCCGCGGTGGCCAATTACTTCCTCAAAACCTTCGGCCGCAACGAACGCGACATCGCCTGCGAATGCGAGCGCTCCACGCAGCCCAGCATGGTGCAGGCCATGCACCTTTCCAATGGCGACACCGTCAACGACAAACTCGCCCAGCCGGATAGCCGCGTCACCAAGCTGGCCGGGCAGGATGACAACGCCGCTGTGCTGGATGAAGCCTTCCTGCTCTGCCTCAGCCGCGCCCCAACCGGGAAAGAGCGCGCGCACTTCGAGCCTCTGCTCGACCAGACCGCGTCCGCCGAAAAACGCGCCGCGATCGAAGACCTGCTGTGGGCGCTGATGACCAGCCGCGAGTTCCTCTTCCAGCACTGATCTTTTTTGCCCCGCCCGCCATGAGACTGCCGCTTCTCCTGCTTTTCCCCGCGCTCGCCAGCGCTGCCGCACCTGAATTCCACACGGATATCGCACCGCTGCTGCGCGACTACTGCCTGGGCTGCCACAACGCCCAGGACAAGGAAGGCGATCTCTCGCTCGACACCTTCGCCGATCTCATGCGCGGCGGCGAGAGCGGCCCGGCCATCGTGCCCGGCAAGGCCGGCGAGAGTTTTCTCATTCACACCCTGACCAAGCAGGAAAAACCGGCCATGCCGCCGAAGAAGGAACCGCAGCCCAGTGCCGGGGAAATCGCGCTGCTCAAAGCCTGGGTCGATGCCGGCGCGCCCGGACCGGCTGCTAACAAAGACCTCTCCCTGCGCGCCACGTTGATCGTGCCGGACATCGCCGCCCAGCCCGGCTTGGCACAGCCTGTCACCGCGCTTGCGCTTGCGCCCGATGGCCGCCAGCTCGCCGCCGCGCGGCATGATCGCATCCAGCTTCTCGATCCCGCCACCCTGCAAGTAAAACGCGAACTCAGCGGCCATCCCGGCGCGGTCAACGCGGTGCACTTCTCCAGCGACGGCACGCGCCTGCTCAGCGCCAGCGGGGTTGCCGGTCTGAGCGGGGTGGCCACACTGTGGGACCTCGCCAGCGGCGAAAAAATCCGCGAGTTCGGCGAGGGCAGCCGCGACACCTTCTACGACGCCGAGTTCTCGCCTGACGAGAAGCAAATCGCCACCGCCGGTTATGACCGCGCCGTCACCATTTGGGATGCCGCCAGCGGGGCTCGCCTGCAGCACCTGGAGGTGCACACCGGCGCGGTGTTTGACCTCGCCTTCAGCCCCGACGGCAAGGTGCTCGCCAGCGCCAGCGCCGATCAAACGGTCAAACTTTGGCGCACCGCCACCGGTGAGCGCCTGGACACCCTGAACCAGCCCGAGGGCGAGCAATACAGCGTGGTCTTCACTCCCGATGGCAAGCACGTGATCGCCGCGGGCGCCGACAAAAAGATCCGCCTCTGGCGCCTGCTCTCCGTGGACAAACCGCGCTTGAACCCGCTCGTCCACGCCCGCTTCGCGCACGAGGACGACATCCTCCGCCTCGCTCTCAGCAGCGATGGCCGCCGGCTCGTCTCTTCCGCCGCCGACCTCAGCCTCAAGCTCTGGAGCCTGCCCGCGCTGGAGCAATTGCAGACCGTCACCGGTCAAAGCGACCTCGCCCCGGCCCTCGCCACCGCGCCGGACAACATGCTGCTCGTTGGCCGCATGGATGGCAGCCTGGAGCGGGTCGGCTTTCCAGCAGCCGCGACTGCCGAACCAGCCAGCCCTGTTGACCAAGCCCTCGCCACCACGGCCATCCAGTCCGCGGCCCGCGATCCGCAGCCTGCCATTCCTGAGACCGAGCCAAACAACCAGCCCGGCCAGGGCCAAGCCATCACCCTGCCCGCGCAGATCACCGGCGCCATCAACGCCCCCGGCGACCTCGACAGCTTCCGCTTCAGCTCCAAGGCCGGCCAGCAGTGGGTCTTCGAAGTCAACGCCCAGCGCGCCGGCTCCATGCTGGATTCCAAACTTGAAATCCTCCATCCCGACGGCCGCCCCGTCGAGCAGGTCCTGCTGCAGGCCGTGCGTGACTCCTGGTTCACCTTCCGCGGCAAGGACTCCGATGTCAGCAATGACTTCCGCGTCCACAACTACCTGGAGATGGACCTCAACGATTACCTTTACGCCAATGGCGAGGTCTCCCGCCTCTGGCTCTACCCCCGCGGCGCCGACTCCGGCTTCAACGTCTATCCCGGCACCGGCAAACGCCACACCTTCTTCAACACCACCGCCCTCAGCCACGCTCTCGGCGAGCCCTGCTACATCGTCCGGCCGCTGCCTCCCGGCAGCGAGACCAAACCCAACGGCCTGCCCGTCTTCCGGCTCTACTACGAGAACGACGACGACTCGAAGCGCCTGTTTGGCAAAGATTCCTGGCTGCTTTTCACCGCCCCGCGTGATGGCGACTACCTCGTCCGCCTGCGCGATGTGCGCGGCGAAGGTGGCCCCGCCTATGCCTATGCCCTCACCGCCCGCCCGCGCGCCGAGGACTTTGCCGTCACCTTTTCCACGGGAAAAAATTTCACCGTCAGCGCCGGCAGCGGCAAGGAGATCAAATTCGACCTCCAGCGGATGGACGACTACGAGGGCGAGGTCCGCATCGAAGCCAGCGGGCTGCCTTCCGGTTTCAGCCTCAACACCCCCCTCGTGATTGAGGCGGGGCAGATGAGCGCGCTCGCCTGCCTGTTCGCCGAGCCGGACGCCGTCGCGCCGGCGAAGGAGCAATGGGAAGCCGTCAAGCTCACCGCCAGCGCCAAAATCCGCGGCAAGAAAGTCACTCATGACCTTGGCAGCCTCGGCCCCGTCAAGCTCGGGCCCGCGCCAAAAGTGCGCCTGGAAATCGTCGCCGACGGCGACTCCGGCTCCCCGCGCCGGCAACCCGGCGGCCTGCTGGAATTGACCATCCACCCCGGTGAGACCATCAGCGCCATCGTCAAAGCCGAGCGCAACGGCTTGAAGGGCGAGATCCCCTTCGGCAAGGAGGACAGTGGTCGCAACCTGCCCTTCGGCGTCTTCGTGGACAACATCGGCCTCAGCGGCCTGCTCATCCGCGCCGAGGCCAATGAACGGCAGTTTTTCATCACCGCCGGGCCCAAGTGGCTGCCGGACACCACCCGCCTCTTTTACCTGCGCACCACCGCCGACGGCGTGCAGACCACCCGCCCCGTCCTCCTCCACGTCCGCCGCCCGGACGGCATCGCCGGCCGCTGATAGCCTGTCTGGCAAAGGATCTCCAAGTCTGCGACCAGTAGCCGGGGTCTGTGAGCCCGGTTGAGGGCGGTGCGGCGCGCGGGACAGCCGGAGAACTCGCGTCGTGTTCGCGACTCACTCGGGTTCAGAAAACGCGGGCGGCTGCAAGTGCTCGGAGTTTTTCCGCTGGCGTTTTCCTTCCCGCTTGCTGAAGATGGCGTCGCTATGCTTTCTCCAGCAACTTCCCGGTTTTGCGCGGCGGCGGTGTGTTTCATCGCCAGTGGTCTTGTTCTCTCCAGTTGCGCCACCGGGCCTGGCTCCGGGCAAAAGGCGGTGGATTATTCGCGCTACGACCAGCCGCTGGTCAAGCAGGTGGAGGACCAGATCAAGGCCGGGGTCATGGAACGACTGGGACCGGGCCACAACGCCAGGGACCGCTATTTCATCATCCCCTACGCCTACGAGAACAAGGGCAATCACCCGGAGTTCTCCCACTCCTTCATCTCGGTGATCCGTGTGCTGGCGGACCACCGGCAGCCGAAGCTGACGCCAGAACTCCAGACGCGCCATTACCGCGGCCGGGAATTCGAGGCCTTCACCATCAGTTGGCTGCCGGCGGATTTCCCGGAGAATCCGAACCTCTGCGTGTTCGACGGCTTCGGCGCGGTGTTTGTGCCGTCCTGGAATCGCTGCCCGGTATCGCCGGGCAAGAGCTTTGACCTGCCAACCACGCTGCAACTGGCGGTCAGCGCCAAGGTGGCTGTGGGCGTCTGGGGGCCGTATGAAATCACCGAAACCGGCTTCGACCTGGGCGTGAAGCGCCTGCGCCTGCTGGAGTCCGGCGCGCTCAAGTACCGGGCGGATGACCGCGACTACCGCAAGCGCAAGGAGGCCATCAACTGCTTCCACGCCATGGCCGGCCTCGACGAGCTTTTCCCCGACGGCGGCTTCCTGGACACCGGCTTCAAGATGTGGGGCCTCAACGGCACGAAACAGGTGCTGCGTGAATACACGACGAAGGCCAGTAACAAGGGCATCCTGCTCGAACCCGTGGACATCGACAACGACGTCGTCGGCTACGTCCACGCAACGAGCCGAAACGGGGAGGCGGTTTACAATCCCTTCACGAAACCCGCTTTCGCTTACCACAAGTAACCGCACACCCGAGGCCCGGCCTTTTTGACGCACTGCTGGTGCGCGGCTTGCTTCCTCCTCGCAACGCGTCAAGCCAAACCCATGAGCCAGCCTTTCCCGGACGATTCCACCTTCCTCGCCGCTGCCATCGAAGAGGCCGAAAAAGGCGTCGCCGAGGGGGGCATCCCAATCGGATCGGTGCTGGTCCATCAAGGCGAGATCATTGGCCGCGGCCACAACCGGCGGGTGCAAAAAGGCAGCGCCATCTTGCACGGGGAGATGGACGCGCTGGAGAACGCCGGGCGGCTTCCCGCCAAGGTTTACCAAGAAAGCGTGCTCTACACCACGCTCTCTCCCTGCGCCATGTGCACCGGCGCCGCCCTGCTCTACCAAATCCCGCGCGTGGTCGTCGGGGAAAACCTCACCTTCATGGGCGAGGAAGCCCTGCTGCGCAGCCGCGGCGTGGCGGTGGACGTGCTGCAGGACGAGCGCTGCATCGAGCTGATGCGGCGCTTCATCGCGCAGCATCCGGCGCTCTGGAACGAGGACATCGGGGTCTGATCCGATTGCTCAGCGCCGGCAAACGCCTGCTTGCATCCCCCAGCGGGGGCTTTATTCTCGATTCACCCGATCAAGAATGAAGCTGTCCAAAAAAGCCGAATACGCCTTGCGCGCCCTCAGCGCCATGGGACGCGAAACGGCGGGCAAAACCTTCTCCATCCACGATCTGGCAGCGCAGGAGCGCATCCCGATGAAGTTTCTGGAGCAGATTCTCCTGGCGCTCAAAAACGGCGGCCTGCTGCGCAGCAAACGCGGCGTCGGCGGCGGCTACCAACTGCAGACTCCCTCCACCGAGATCAGCCTGCGGCAGGTCGTAGAACTGATCGACGGCCCGTTTCAACCGATCCCCTGCTGCGAAACCGCGCAGAACCGCAGCGGCGTCTGCGAGTGCGGCACTCCGGGTGGCTGTGGTCTCGGCCGCACCCTTGTGGACCTGCAGCACCTGGTCCGCGATTGGCTGGAGGACACGAGCATCGCCCACGTGATCGAGCGCGGCCAGCCGCCGCAGGGGCTCAGCTTCGAAATCTGACGGCAGTGCGCGGCGGCAATGTCCGCTTGCAATTCATCCGCAACTGCCTAAAAGCACCCCTCCCATGGCTTCCACACCCGTCATCAACCTCCGCCGCGGACAGGCCGTCCGTCACAACAACGACGTTTGCATCGTCACCGACACGGAGCTTAAAACCCCGCCGCGCATGGCTTCCTACGTGCAGATGTCCATCAAGAGCCTGGCCACCGGCCGCGTGCACAACCTGCGCATGACCTCCAACGAGTCGATGGACGGTGTGAACCTGGAGCGCGAGCCGCATGAGTTCAGTTACACCGACGGCGACGGCTACCACTTCATCCACCCCGAGACCTTTGATGACGTCCTCGTCGGGCACGACATCATCACCAGCGTGAAGCAGTACCTCGTGGAGGGTCTCAAGTACAACATCGTCTTCACCGACGGCACCGTGGCCGCTGTCGAGCTTCCCGCCTCCGTCGCACTCACCGTGACCGAAGCGCCCGAAGGCGTGAAGGGCGACTCCGCCAACAACGTTTACAAGGCCGTCACCACCGAGACCGGCCTAGTCGTGCAGGTGCCGCTTTTCATCACCAGCGGCGAAAAAATCAGCGTCAAGACCGAGGACGGCAGCTACCTCGGCCGCGCCTGATCCGCCTTACTCCGGCAACGGCAGTCCCAGTTCGGAAGCGCTGATCACGCGCTGGGATCGCGTCCGCACTTCGACGTCGTCAAAGTGCCACCACTCGCTCGCCACCAGCCGGAAGCCGCTCTCGTGCATGGCCCGCTGCAATTCGTAGAGATTGCGCGCCACCTCGCGGCTGCCGCCCTGGTAGTGATAGCTCGTATGCTCGGTGGTTTCGTCATGCCATGTCGGCATCGCACAGGCACGGCCCTTTTTGTCGAGCAGCGTCACGTCCACGGAAAAGCCTGCACAGTGGCCTGACCAGCCCTCGCTCGCCGGATTTTTGAACAGCCCTGGATTCTCCGCCTCGTTCAACAAGCGAAGCTGCACCTCCGGCGGCCGCCAGGCATCCCACACGCAGAGTTGAAGCCCCCGCGCCTTCAGTTTCTCCTGGGCTGACCGCAGCTTCTCCGCCGTCCCGCGCCGCAGCAGGCAGGGCATGTCATCATGGTAAAGCTGACGGCCGGTGACATTGTCTGTGTGGGCATAACGCAGGTCCACAGCCAAACCCGGAATGACCTCGCGCGCCTCTACCAAACCGAACTCAGCGGCCCGGTTCAACAACCAAATCCGGCCCGGATTTGACGCCGCGTGATCCGTGCTGCTGCATCCCCCAGCCAGCAGCAGCGCCAGCAAACCAAGCGAAAGCCGCTCAACCATGACAGCCGCAGGACGACCCGCAGCCGCCACCGGAAGGGCGCGAGGCGGCAGAGGCGCTGCCTGACACGCCCGTGCCGCCGATCACCACCCGCCGCACGGGCGTTCCGGAATCGGGATGATGCGTCAGCGGACTGTCCTTCATGCTCTGGCGCACTTCAAAGCGCTGCGGCTTCTCACCCTGCGCGGGAATGGTTTCGTAAACGTAGGTTGGCATGGCGCGGACACTGGCGGAATAACCCGGCGCGTCAAGCTTCGACATGGGTCCGGTGAGAAATGTCCGGCGCGCCGGCGTTATGCTGCCATGCCTCGATTCGTGTTTTTGCCTGCGCTGTTCAGTTCTCTGGTTGCTGTCACCGCCATCCCTGCCCAGGACCAGCCCGCGCCGCCCGGGCGCGCGGAGTACCTCGGCCGGGTCGTCGCGCAGACCATGCACTACGCTGGCGCTGGCTGGCTGATCCGCAACAAACGCGAGCGCGAGGAAGGCGTGACCCGAATGCGCGAGGCGCTGAAGTTGCAGCCCGGCATGGTTGTCTGCGACATGGGCAGCGGCAACGGCTACCACAGCCTGCCCATGGCGGCGGCAGTGGCCCCGCAGGGCCGGGTGCTGGCGGTGGACATTCAACCGGAGATGCTGGAGATGCTGAAGGAGCGCGCCGCCGCCCAGCAAGTGAGCAATATCGAATGCATCACCGGCGAGCCGCATGACCCGCATCTGCCCGAGGCCACCTGCGATCTCATCTTGCTGGTGGATGTTTATCACGAGTTCTCGCATCCAGAGGAGATGCTGGCCGCCATGCGCCGCGCTTTGAAGCCCAACGGCCAGATCGTACTGGTGGAGTTCCGCGCTGAGGATGAAAGCGTGCCGATCAAACCCGAACACAAGATGAGCAGGGCGCAGATTCTCAAGGAACTGGAGGCGAACGGATTCAAGCTGACACAAAGCTTCGATGAACTGCCCTGGCAGCACATGATGTGGTTTGGACGGACGGACGCGCCGGCTAAGGTTGCAAATTAACCCTTGTCAGGCTCGCCAGCCGCAGCCATCGTGTCCGCCATTCAAGCCGCGCCACTGCGGCCCCTATCGTACCATGCCTCCTCCCAAACGCAGATATCAAGGCCGCCCAGGCGGCTCGTCCCGACGTGGCCACTCCAGATCGAGCGGCGCCGGAGGACGGGTGCGGGACGAGGAGGAACCGGTGGACAAGGAAGCCGCCATCGAGATGGAGGGCACCGTCACCTCCGTGCTCGCCGGCACCATGTTCCGCGTGAAGCTGCAAAACGGCCACGAGGTGCTGGCCCACATCTCTGGCAAGATGCGCAAGCGTTTCATCCGCCTCGTCGTGGGCGACCGCGTGAAGATCGAGATGTCACCCTACGATCCCGACAAGGCGCGCATCGTCTATCGCCTCTGACCGGTCAGGGCGGGCTGTTGCTCATCAAATAAGCCAGCAGATGCGCGGCCTGCTCCTCGCCGAGCGCAGTCAACAAGCCCTCCGGCATGAGTGACATGGGAAGCTGCTGCTGCTCGACGATCTGCGCTTTCTCCACAGTCAGTTTTTCAGTCTGCGTCTGGATGGTGATCACCCGCTCAGTCTGCTCGGGAATGACGCCGGTCAGCGTGCGGCCATCCTGCAGCTTGAACACGGTCATGCGGTAGTCGGCCGGCACGATGGCGTTGGGGTCGATGATGTTTTCGAGCAGGTAAGAGAGCTTGTGACGGTCACCGCCGGTGAGGTCGGGACCGAGCTGGCCGCCCTCGCCGTAAAGCTTGTGGCAGGCGGAGCAGACGGCCGCAAACAGCGCCTTCCCTTTCGCTGCATCACCTTGGGCCAGACGCTGTTCCGTGAAGCGCTCTGCCCAATCCGCCAGCTCGGCTTTCTTTGCCTCCGGCGTGTCCCGCAGCTCGCCCCAAACCGCGCTCAGCTTGGCGTTGAGGCCCGCGTCATCCAGACTGCGAATGGCGCGCGCTTGATAGGGCGTGATCACCGCCTTCGGCACCTTGCCCGCCTTCACCGCCTCCAGCAGGGCGTCGGCATAACTGACACGGGAAACCAGGGTGGCGATCGTCGCCGCCGCCTGCTCCTGACTGCGCGCTGACCACGGCTTCAGCAAGGCAACAGGAACACTGGGGTCATCGTAGGCCGCCAGCGCGCTGCGCGCGGCCGGGGCCAGCACCTTGTCGTTGATCTGGCCGCGAATCACCGGCAGCAACTCCGGCTTGGCCGCGCGCGTCAGGCTCTTGAAAGCGTTCAAGCGCGCGTTGGCATCGCCCTCGGAATGCTGCACGATGGCGATCAACTCATCCATCGCCCGGCCGCTGCCGAAGACGAGGGAGAGTTGGTTGATGCAGGCCAACTCGCCGGAGTTGGGATGGGAGGCGTTGTCGGAGTCCGTCTCGTTGCTCTGGCCGGCAAACCTGCTGGCAAACTCATCCCAGCGCTTCGGTTTTGGCGCCTGTGCCCAGCCTTCCAAACCCGCGGCCATGCCAGCGAGCACGTCATCACGCACGACAGGCTTTTCCATCATCAACGCCACCAGCGCCTCCACCGCCTGCGGCTTGTCTTCGATCATTTCGGCCATGCGCCGCGCCACCAACCGACGCACCGTCGGAATCTTCGCCTCGCGGATCAGCTCCACACCCTTCATCGGATTCGCGGCAACGGCAGGTTCGATGCCATACCAGATCATGAGCGGCTGCTGGCGGTCGTTGGCGTCTTCCTCGCGCTTCGCCAACTCCGTTGCGATGGGCCAGCGCTTGTCGAGCGGAAGACGCTGAAGGGATGAAGCGAGGTGGAGGCGGTCGAGGCCATTCGCGCTCTGCGCGGCCTCAATGCCGGGCAACGCGCGTTCGTCCTGGATGCTTCCGCGCACCAGGTCGATACGACGCGACCACCAGTTGTTGTCTTTGTGCTGAGCCTGTTCCTCACCAAGCGAGGTTCCACTCATGCGCGCCAGATCAAATCGCCGCGCTGCCGATGGCTTTCCATACACGATTTTGTAAATCCGCCCGCTCGTCCGGTGCACGCCGTCGCTGTCGTGGCACTCGCCGGTGTCCGACCAGTCAGCGACGAAGACATTGCCATCGGGACCGGTGAGCAGGTCGATGCCGCGGAACCAAGGGTCTTTCGCCTGCATAAAATCCGGCGCGTGTTTGCCGACATAACCACAGCCTTTACGATGCAGCGTGTCCACATTGATGCGCCGCCCGTGCAGATTGCAGGTCATCACCGTGCCATGGTATTCTTTCGGCCACAGGCCGCCCTGGTAAATGAGCATGCCGACGTGGGCGTGGCCGCCGCCAAGCTCCAGCGTTTTGCCGCTGATGCCCTGGCGGATGTCGCTCCACTTTTCCGTGCCGGTGTCCCAGTGAAAATGATCCGCAGTCTGCTCGATGATCTCATACACGTGCGGATTCAAATGCGCGCCAAACATGCGGCGGTAATAGGCCCCTGGGATCACATGCCAGAGGTGGCCGATCACCGTGTTGATCATGAACAACTCGCCCTCCGCATTCCAATCGTACCCCCATGAGTTGGTGCCGCCGTGAGCCACCACCTCGAAGGTTTTGTTCCTGGGATGATAACGCCAGATGGAGCAGTTCAGCTTGACGCGCTTTTCCTCCGGCGTGCCGGGCGCGCCTATCGCCGAGGTGTCGGTGATGCCGTGGCGGCCATACAACCAGCCGTCCGGCCCCCAGCGCAGGCCGTTGACGATGTTATGACCGATGGTTTTGGTGTTGAAGCCATCCAGCAAAACCTGCGGCGCTCCATCGGCAACGTCATCGCCATCCTGATCCGGAATGAAACTCAGTGTGCCGGCATTCAAGATCCACACGCCGCCATACCCCGTTTCCACACTCGTAAGCTGGCTGCCTTGATCCCAAAACACGGTGCGCTCGTCGTGGCGGCCATCGCCATCGCGGTCTTCGAAAACGAGAATGCGGTCGCGCAGATTCAAGTCCCAGCGATCCGGATTCTCGGCATAGGTGTAGCACTCCGCCACCCAGAGACGCCCCCGGCTGTCCCAGGCCATGCCGATCGGCTGCTGCACATCCGGCTCGGCGGCGAAAACGACGCACTTGAAGCCGGGCGGCAATTCCATTGTGGCCGCCGCCGCCGCCGCAGGCATCGGCGCGCCTGGCTCGGAGTTGTAGGGAACGGGAAAGTCAGCAGCGAACAAACCGGCTGATACAAGAAGGAGGACAGAAAGGCGGAGCATGGACAAGGATCAAGGAAACGTCAAACGACCGATTGTTGTCAAGGATGCAGCAAAAGCCGCCGCGTGCGCCTCCACCCTTGTCTCCTTGACCCAAGCCTGCAGCCGCCTAGGCTTCGCAGCCCGGGCCCGTTGCGGCCCGCCTTTTCCCCGTTTCTTTTTGTGAGTCTGAAAGAGTTTCTCTACCTCCTGGCGCTGGTGGTGTTCGCCATTGGCTGCCGCACGTTTTACAACCGCTGGTTGCAGAAACTGGGCTGGCTTTGCCTGCTCGCCGCATCCTACCTGCTGGCATGGCTGCTGACGCGCAGTCACATCGCCGGCGCCTGCGCGGTGCTGGTGTGGTTTCTGCTGCCGTGGCTGGAAATCGCCGGCCGGATCCGACGGCTGCGCTTTCCGATCCGCAACGAAATCAAGAGCCGCTTCCCTCCCTCGCGCGAGGTCTTCCCGGAACTGGGCGACCTGACGGACGAGGTGCTGAAGGCGGGCTACGAAGAGATCGAGGACGCGGGCTGGAGCTGGCATGAGACGGAGCACTTCGTGCGCCTGTTTTATCACCAGGAAAAACGCACCCAGGCCACGATCTCGCTGGCCCTGCAAAATGAGGCCGGGTTTTCCTACCTCAGCCTGACCTCGCGCCTGAATGACGGCCGCAGCTACACCACCTCCAATTTCCCCTTCCCTCCCACCATGCGTTTCGCGCCGGAACAGCGGGTGAACCGCCATCTCGAAGCCGAATCCATGGAGGATCTGGATGCGGCGCACGAGCGCTTCTTGCAGCGCGAGCAGGTGACCGCTGAAAAGCTGATTGTCCCGGACACCGAGCACTTGGCCGACCAGCTCGGCCGGGACATGAGCACGCAGATCGATCACAACCTCGAAAGCGGCTTGATCGAACCGCTGGGCGACGGCGAATTCCGTTACTCCTGGCGCGGCTGCATTTTCCTCTGGCTTCAGGTGGTCAAGGACATGCTGCGTGTCTGAGCAATCTCCAGAGTCACTGAGAGCGCGGAACCTCGCACTACCCCGGCCCGTTCGGTTCTTTATTGCCAACCGCCTGCGAATTCGGAAGAATCACGATTGCCGCTCTTCATTATGACCATCGACGAAATCCTCGCCGCCGCCGATCAACACCAGGCCAGCGACATCTTCCTTCAGGAAGACACTCCGCCGAGGCTCAAGATCAATGAGCAAATCATGTTCTTTGGCGAGGAACCGGTCAGCCTGTCCCAGCTTGCCGGGTTATGGACCGCGTGCGGCGCGGACACCGCCATCGACCTGGACAAGGACTCAGGTTTGGTCTCCCACACCGGCACGCGCTTCCGCGTCAACGTGCACCGCGTGCTCGGCCGCCTGGGTGCTGTGCTGCGCCGCATTCGCACCGACATCCCGCTGCTGGCGGGTCTTGGCGCGCCAGACTGGCTGCTCACTCGTTGGGCGCTCAAGCCCTACGGCATCATCCTGGTCACGGGTCCAACAGGCACCGGAAAATCAACCACCCTGGCCGCGCTGCTGCAGTGGTTGAACGAGAATGTCGCGCGCCACATCGTCACCATCGAGGATCCGGTCGAATACATCTTCGCCAACAAAAACTGCCTTTTCACCCAGCGTGAGGTCGGGCGTGACACCCCAACCTTTGCGCGCGGTCTGCGCGGCGCCATGCGGCAAGCTCCAGATGTCATCTTTGTCGGTGAGATTCGCGACCACGACACCGCACTGACCGCCCTGCAGGCGTCCGAGACCGGCCACTTGGTCCTGGCCTCGCTGCACTCCGAACGCGTCTCCGACACCATGGAGCGCTTCTTGAATTTGTTCCCGCCGGATCAGGTCAATCTCGGCCTGCACCTGCTGGCGCATCAACTCATCGGTGTGCTTTGCCAGAAGCTGGTGCCCGACGTGAATGGCAAGCTCACCCTGCTCACCGAGTATCTGGAGAACGGCGGCGCCGTGCGCGACTGGATCGCCCGTCGCGACGTGGATCACATTCACGAATACATGCAGCGCGGCAGCGACCCCAACTCCCAGACCTTCCTGCGCGGCATCCTGCACGCATTCGAAACCGGCGTCATTGACGAAGCCACCGCCATTCTCGCCACTGGCAACGAGACCGAGTTCCGCCGCGTCGCCCGCGGCATCACTTCCTGATTCTTTTCGCATGCGCCAATACGATCTCATTGAATACCTCGCCATGGTCGTCGAACGCGGCGGCTCAGACCTTCATCTCAGCGTCGATGCGCCGCCATGCATGCGCTTGCACGGCGTGCTGCAGGCGCTGACCGACGAGACCCTTGATCAGAATGACACACGGGAACTCGTGCTCAATGTGCTGAAGGAAACCCAGCGCGCCAAGCTTGAGCACGAGTGGCAGCTTGACTTCGCCATTCAGGTCGAAAACCTCGGCCGTTTCCGCGGCAATGCCTGCTACGTGATGGGCCACATTGAGGCCAATTTCCGTTACGTCCCAGATCACATCCCGAGCCTGGCTGAACTCGGTCATGGCGAAACGCTCGAACGCCTCAGCCAGTTGCGCGACGGCCTCATTCTCGTCACCGGTGTCTCCGGTTCTGGCAAAACCACCACTCTTTGCGCACTCACCCAGAAAATCGCCGCCGAACGCTCGGCCAACATCGTGTCCATCGAGGATCCCATTGAATTCGTCTTTGCCCACAGCCGCAGCCTCATTCGCCAGAGGCAGGTTGGCTCCGACACCGTCGATTTCCCCAGTGCGCTGAAAAGCGCCCTCCGCCAGGACGCCGATGTCATCGTCATCAGCGAATTGCGCGACCTGGAAACCATGCGCACCGCCATCACTGCCGCGGAGACGGGACACCTCGTCGTTTCCACCCTGCACACCACCGATGCCACTGCCACCATGACGCGCATCTTTGACGCCTTTCCCGACGAGCAGCAGGACTACATCGCAGCCCAGCTTTCCAACTGCCTGCGCGGCGTGATCTGCCAGCACCTGCTGCCGCGTGCCGATGCGCCCGGCCGTGTGCTCGCCACCGAGATCCTCACCCTCAACAGCGCCATGGGCCGCTGCATCCGCGACCGCCGTTTTGCCCAGATGCCCGGCCTCATCCAAATCGGCGCCCAAGACGGCATGCACACCATCGACGACAGCCTGCTGCACCTGCTCGTCAATGATTTCATCCTGCTCGACGACGCCCTGGCGCACTGCCGGGACAGACATTTTATTCGAGACCATTTTCACAAGGAAATGAAGGCCCGGCACCTGGCAAAAAAAAGCAAATAACCCGTCTTCGCACTTGGCAGAGCTGAGGAAACGCTGTAAATCCTGCAACTACCTGCATTACCACGTCTGCCATGGGCAAATTACTTGTCTTCCTTCTTTTTCTCGGCGCCGGCATCGGCCTGTACAAAATCTACGACGACTACAAGATCAAACAGAGGGCGGAGCGCAACACCTGGCCAGAGCGATTGGCCGGCATCATGAAGCTGCACACCGCCAGCAACACGCTCAATCACGAAATCCTCGGCGGCGAGGCGACCTTTCTTCAGTTGCTTTACCTGGCCTATCAGATCGAACGCGACGGCTACCCGGTGCTGGACACGCTCAAACATGGCGCGTCCCAGGCCGGAGGCGGCTCCAGCGAAGCTCCGCTCATGGCCGCCGCGCTGCTCGACAATCTCTCCCGCATCCGCTCCTTCGGCGTCTTCAACGATCCCGCCAACCTTCCCCGCATGGAGCGCGGCGAAAGTCCCATCGCCACCACGCCCGGCTGGGAGGACGAGCGCATTGTGGTCGGCTACAAGCTGTCGCCCTTGTTTGGAGCGGAGCTGAGCACCACACTGCCCAACATGATCATCATGCCCGAGGTCATCCGGGACATGCAAACCGACCTGACCCCGCCTGAGGCCAGCACCCTGATCCGGCAATGGCTTAGTGTGCGCATGATCAGCCCCGAGTGCGCCAACGAGGTCCTGGAGAAGATCAAGCTGGACACCAACATCCGATGAATGTTCTATTGAACATTCATCGGCGCGAGCTATGATGCTTCGTGTCCGCTTCTGGAACGATCTCCGCCGACCCGCCGCCACGCTGGCTTTTTGTCGATCTAAATAGCTACTTCGCCAGCGTCGAACAGCAACTCCGCCCCGAACTGCGAGGTCTGCCGGTTGCTGTGGTGCCGGTGATGACAGACTCGACTTGCGCCATCGCCGCCAGCTACCAGGCCAAGCAATTCGGCGTCAAAACCGGCACCCTCATTCGCGACGCCAAACGCCTCTGCCCCGGCCTCGTGCTGGTTGAGGCCAATCACGAGCACTACGTCGAGTTCCACCAAAAGATCGTCCAGGAAATCGAGCGCCACTATCCCGTCCACGTCATCGGCTCCATTGATGAAATGGGTTGCCTGCTCGATTCACGGCGCGCGCACGAGGACATTGCCCTCGACCTTGGCCGCCGCATCAAACGTGGTCTGCTCGAGCGTGTCGGCGAAGTCATCACCTGCTCCGTCGGCATCGCCTCCAACCGCTACCTCGCCAAGGTCGCCAGCGATCTCACCAAGCCCGACGGTTTGGAAGTCATCCGCCTGCGTGACCTTCCCGGCCGTCTGGCTCATCTCAAACTGAACGACCTGCCCGGCATCGGCCGCAACATGGAGCCCCGCCTGCACCAGGCCGGCATCCGCACCTTTCTCGACCTTTGGCACGCTGCCCCCCAGAAGCTGCACCACGTTTGGGGCGGGGTCTGCGGCGACCGCTTCTGGCACCAGTTGCACGGTGGCGACCTCGACGACGAACCGGTGCGCCGCCGCACCATCGGCCACAGCCATGTGCTCGATCCCAAATTCCGCCGTCCGCCGGAGGCTTCCATTGTGGCCCGGCGCCTGCTGCTCAAAGCCGCCAGCCGTTTGCGCCGCCTCGGCTATCGCGCCACCCGCCTCACCCTCAGCCTGCGCGGCGAAGACCTCCGCCGGGGTGAGGCTGGCCGGCGTTTTCCCGCCGTCTCAGACAGCTTCACTCTCATCAGCATCCTGGACGAGCTTTGGCCGCTGGTGCTTGATCAAACCGGCTGGGCACGCGTCAAAAAAATCTCTGTCACCCTGCACGACCTGGAGTCCCCCGACACCCCTGAGCAGCTCGAACTTTTCTCAGCCCCGGAACGCCCTTCCGCCGCAGATCGCCAGCGCCGCGAGACCCTCTCCCGGATCATGGATGACATCAACCAGCATTATGGACGCGACAGCCTCGCCCTCGGTTTCGCGCCCGATCATGTCAAAACGTTCTCCGGCACCAAAATCGCCTTCACGCGCATCCCAGACAGGCAGGAGTTCCGCGAGTAGCCAAACCGCCCACACCTCACATCGGCAGCGCAACCTCGTTGAGCACCGGAGTCGAGATCGCGTCGCCTTTCGGCTGGCGATTGGTGCGCAGGCAAAACTCGTCATAGGTGATGACTTCGAAGCTGCCGTCGAAGTGTTCCAGGATCGCGGTCATGGACTCAACCCAGTCGCCTGAGTTGAGGTAATGCACTGCTCCAATCATCTTGTTCGCCGGCTGATGGATGTGGCCGCAGATGATGCCTTTGCACTTTTTCCACTCCGCGAGCTGCTGCAGTTGCTCCTCGTAGCGGCCGACAAAATTCACCGCCGACTTGACCTTCAACTTCACCCAGCGGCTGAGCGAAAAGCTCTCCTTGCCGCGCCAGCGCCGCCAGCCGTTGTAGATGCGGTTGATTCGCAGCAGCAGATTGTAGCCCACCGCGCCCGCCTTCGCCATCCACGGGTGCTTGGTGGTCACCGCGTCGAAGCCGTCGCCATGCACCACCAGATAGTTTCCGCTTTGGCTCCGGTGAAGGTATTCGTCGGTGAGTTGGAAGTTTTCCAGCCGCAGCGGCAGGAAGCGCTCCAAAATGTCGTCATGGTTGCCGCGCAGGTAGATGACCTCGGTGTTCTCCTTCTCCATCTTGCGCAGCACGGTGCGCACGAAATGCGTGTGCGCCTTGGTCCAGCCGCCGGAACGCCGCAAGTGCCACGCGTCAATGATGTCGCCATTGAGGATCAGCTTGTCACAGCGCGTGTTGCGCAGGAAGTGCGAGGCCTGGGCCGCCTTGCACTCCGGCACGCCAAGATGCACATCGGAAATGAACACCGTGCGGGCATGGAGCTTGCTCTTTTTGGCTTCGTGTAGTTCTGCTTCGGTCATGACAAGCGCGGCTGACTTCAAAGGGACGGCGAAATCTTCCGCAAATTCGGCGCCTGCGGCTGGCCCGTTACGGCAGCCACTGACAATAACTCGTTTTCAAACTGGTCAATCACGCGCTTCCAGGAATGCTCCAGCGCGGTTTGGCGGGCCGCGGCGCGCAAGTCCGTGTCCGCATGCGCACAAGCCGCCACTGCCTGCGCCAAAAAAGCATCCTCATCGCCAAAGGCTGCCAGCCGTCCATTGACTCCGTTTTGAATCAGCAGACGCGGTGCGGCATAGTCGAAAGCGACCGCGCTCAAACCGCTCGCCATCGCCTCCAGCACCACGTTGCCAAAGGTTTCGGTCAAACTCGGAAACACAAAGCAATCGGCCGACGCGTAGTGCCGGGCCAGGTCTTCCCCCACCCGGGCTCCCGCATAAACAAAACCAGGATACTCAGCCTCCAGCCATTTGGCGCGCGGACCATCGCCCACAAACACGCCTGCCAAGCCGGGCTGCCGCTCCCGCATCCGCTGCATGGCCAGCGCTGCCAGCGGCAGGTTCTTCTCCGCCGCCAATCGTCCGACATACAGCGCCACAGGCGTGTCCGGCCCCGCGCCCCATTGACGCCTCAGCGCTTCGTCACGCCGTGATGGATCAAACAGAGCCGTGTCCACCCCGCGCCCCAGCACCCCGACATTCTCGACACCCCAGGAGCGCAATGCCGCCGCGGTATCCTCGGACGGCGTCAGGGTCCGCGCGGTTTGATTGTGCACCGTGCGCAGAAACGCCTGCGCCACGACTTCGAGCCCTGGAAGGCTGTAGTCCTCCAAGTAGGTTTGAAAATTGGTGTGGAAACCGGACACCACCGGCACGCCCAGCCGGCGCGCCGCACGAATCGCCGCGATGCCAAGCGGTGTTTCCGTGGCCACATACAACACATCCGCCGCGCTTTTGCGAATCAGGTTTTGCAGCATGCCACTGGAGGCAAAACCCACGCGCAGCTCCGGATAGCCTGGCAGGGGCATTGAGGCCGCCACATGCCGCGCCTCGGGTTCCGACTCCCTCGCCTCCAGCGTCGTCACCACCTCCACCCCGTGCCCGCGCTCGCGCAGCGCCGCCGTCCAGGTGCGAAGAGTTCTGGCCACTCCGTTGATGTCCGGAGGGTAAGTGTCAGTGACCAGCAAAAGTTTCATCAGACAGGCAGCGCCTGCGCCATAGAGTTCATCCAAGACGAGCCGCTTCAAAGTCCGTCAGGTGACAAGATTGTCACGTCACAATCCCGTCTCTTTGCTTCCGGGCCTTGGCAAAGCCTGTTACATGTGACACCATCGTCACCAAAATGCGTTTGCCCGCAAGCGAACCCGCCCCGTTATCCGGCGCAGTCTTTTATGAGCAAAATCTTGGTCGTCGATGATGAGCCGGATATTTCCGATTTGGTTTCCCTGCACCTCACGCGTGAAGGTCACGAATGCGTTTGTTTGACCAGCGGCCTGGAGGTGCTGCCCTGGGTTGTCCAGCACCGGCCAGACCTCGTCGTGCTGGATCTCATGCTGCCCGGGCAGGACGGCGTCACGGTCTTCAAACGCCTCCGCGCCGACAGCCGCACCCGCTTCATCCCGGTCATCATGCTCACCGCCCGCGCGCAG
>CAZKMS010000098.1:0-21696 GCA_964553805.1 uncultured Verrucomicrobiaceae bacterium | reverse complement strand
CAACGCCCTGCTCTCCGCGCCCGCCACCACTGGGGTCAACAACGTGGACAACGTCGAGCAGGTCCATGTGGCTGCGCCGCCGCAGGCCGGGCTTTACACCGTCACCGTGAATCATGCCGGCAGCCTCACCCACGGCGAACAGCGCTACTCCCTCATCATCACCGGCGGCGCGGCTGAAGCCTTGCTGGTTTTGCCTCCGGCCGGTTTGGACGCGTCAGGGAATGCCGGCGGCCCTTTTGCGCCCTCCCAGAAAACGTACGCGATCACCAACAACGGCGAGACGCCTGAAAACTGGACCGCCGCGGTGGACCAACCTTGGGTCAGCCTTTCCGCGACGGCCGGCACCGTGGCTGCTGGCAGCACGGAGGGAATCACGGTCTCGCTCAACGCGGCGGCGGCCGGTCTGCCCGCGGGTTTTCATGACGCCCTGGTGACGATCACGGTGGCGGACAAGCAGCATCAACGCGCCGTGCGCCTCCAGGCAGCGGGAGACGACCCCAAAATCGCCGTTTACCAGCCCGTGGGCGTGCCGCTGAGCAGCGGGGTCTCCACGGTGAATTTTGGCTCTGTCGAGTTGGGCGGAGAGCCTTCCCCACGGACGTTTCTGCTGTCGAACCTCATTCCGACAACGGATCTGGAGCTGGGAGAGATCATCATCTCTGGAGCGGATGCCGAGGACTTCACCGTGGACAGCACGGGCATGAAGCCGGATTTGGCCGGGGGTGAAGTCACGGAGTTCCGCGTGTCTTTTTTCGCCGAAGTGACAGGGCCGCGCACCGCCACGCTGACGATTGCCAGCGATGATCCGGAGACACCTTCCTTCACCGTGACGCTCGCCGGCGAGGTCATCGCGCAGCCGGGACCGGAGCAGCAAATCATCGCGGCTGAAATTCCTCCCCGGCGCGTGGCTGACGGCCCCTTCCTTCTCGACGCCTTTGCCACCAGCGACCTGTCTTTGACCTACGAGGTGCTGGCAGGGCCGGTCACGGTGGACGCAAACGGTTGGGTCACGCCCACGGGAACCGATGGCGCGGTCACCATCAAGATCAGCCAGGCGGGCGGCGGTGGGTACGATCCGGCGGAGCCGGTTTATGTCACCTTCGTGTTCGGCGACTGGCAGCCGTTCACCAAGGTCGTGGCCGTTTGGGGCACCCATGCGCTGCGGGCGGACGGCACGCTCTGGAGCTGGGGTTATGCCAATGGCGGGGGTTCGCTGGGGGACGCCACGGCATCCGGCCTGGGCCGGGTGGCGCCGCAGCAGATCGGCACGGCGAACGACTGGGCGGACTTGGATGTCGGCAATGCCTTCGGTCTCGGCCTGCGAACCAACGGCGCGCTTTGGGCCTGGGGAAACAATGCCAGCGGCCAGCTTGGCGATGGCACCACCACGGGCCGCACCGCGCCCGTGCAGGTCGGTTTGGGACGTGTCTGGGCCACCATCGTCGCGGGTAATTCCCATGCCGCCGCCATCGCCTCGGACGGCTCACTGTGGACCTGGGGGCTGAACACCAACGGCCAGCTCGGACATGGCGACACCACTCAGCGCAACAGCCCGACGCGGGTGGGCGTGGCCAGCGACTGGAGCCGGGTTTCCGCACGCGGCCACTTCACCCTCGCTCTCAAAACCAATGGCGAACTCTGGGCCTGGGGTCTGAACTCCAGCGGCCAGCTTGGCCTTGGTGACACCGCCCAGCGCAACTCACCCGTGCGCGTCGGCACGGCCAGCGATTGGGCGCAAATCGCCGCCGGCACCAGCCACACGCTGGCCTTGAAAACCAACGGCACACTCTGGGCTTCGGGTTCAGGCAGCAGCGGCCAGCTCGGCAACGGCGGCAATGTATCATCGTCATCCCCTGTGCAGGTTGGCACGGCCTCGGACTGGGCCGCCATCGCCGGCGGATCTACCACCAGCGCCGCGCGCAAGCACGACGGCAGCGTCTGGGTCTGGGGCAACAACGCGACCGGCCAGCTTGGTGATGGCTCCACGGTCAACAAAAACACCCCGCAACGCTTTGCCCCCGGCAACGATTGGATAGGCATCCAGGCGGGGGTTTATCATACCGTGGCCTGGCGCTCCGATGGCATGGTCTGGGTGGCCGGAGAAGGCCGCGGCTTCTCCGGTGTCAGCCCTCGTGTCTTGACGCCAGCGGCCGCCGCCACGCCTGCCTGGCAGCAACTCAGCGGCAGCGGCCCGCATTTCCACATTGTGCGCGCCGATGGCACGCTGTGGGGCTGGGGGCGGAACAATAACGGTCAGTTTGGTGATGGCACCACCGTGGACAAACGCGTCCCCACCCAAATCGGAACCGAAAATCAATGGCAGCAGATCGCTTCCGGCAACCATAGCATTGTCACCGGTTTTACACTGGCCGTGAAAAAAAACGGCACGCTCTGGGGCGCGGGAAACAATGCCGGTTCCCAGCTTGGTCTGGGTGATACCACGCAACGAAACAGCTTCACGCAAATCGGCACGGTCACCAACTGGAAACAGGCCGCCAGCGGAGCAAACCACGGCATGGCCGTGCGCGCTAACGGCACGCTGTGGGGGTGGGGAGTGAACACCAGCGCCCAACTCGGCCTCGGTGACATCACCAACCGCACCACGCCGACGCAGGTCGGCTCCGCCACCGACTGGCAGGCCGTGACCTGCGGCGGCAGCCATTCCGTGGGCCTCAAAACCAACGGCACGCTTTGGGCCTGGGGTCTTAACTCCAGCGGCCAGCTCGGCCTCGGCGGCACCGCCACGCGCACCACGCCCGCACAAATCGGCTCCGATACAGACTGGGTGGCTGTCGTCTGCGGACAAAGCCACACTCTGGCGTTGAAAAGCAACGGCACGCTCTGGGTTTGGGGCCAAAACATCAACGGCCAGCTCGGCCTGGGCAACACCACCAACCGCAACACTCCGACCCAGGTGGGCACGGCCACGCACTGGACACGCATCGCCGCCAGCCGCAACTCCTCCGCCGCGCTCACCGCGGAGGGCGCGCTCTGGACCGCGGGTGAAAATCACTCCGGCCAGCTTGGCGATGGCTCCACCGCCAGCGTGCTCGTTTTCACCCAAGTGGGAACCGCCAGCGGCTTCCAGGATGTGGCGATGGGTGTCCAATCGCTCACCGCCATCCGCGCTGACGGAACGATTTGGACCGCCGGCACCTCTGGAGCCCAAGTCCTGGGCGGCGGCCGCGACATGACTGCGCCCGCCCCCGTGCTGCCTCAGTTCGCGCCGCAAAGCATCAACCCGTTCCCAGAAAACGCACTCTCCGGCCGCGTCACCGCCACCAGCGGCCTGCCGGTGCGCCTGACCCTGGTTTCCGGCCCCGGGGCAATCAATGGCGATGCAATCTCCCACACCGGCCCGCCCGACAGCACCGCGATCTTTTTGGCCTGGCAGCCGGGCGATGAACGCGCCTGGAACGCCGCCCCGCCGGCGCAAATCTCCATCACCCGTCGTGAGCCCATCACCTTTGTCACTCAGCCGCAGACGCGCGTGGCGGGCGAGGGCGACGAGGTGGTCTTCCGCGTCGAGGTCGCCGGCAGCGGCCCCATCACCTATCGCTGGCGCAAGGACGGCACCGAACTGCCGGAGGAAATCGCCACCGGCAGCGAGCTGCACCTCCCCTCCGTCACCCTGGCGGATGAAGGGGGCTACGATGTCGTGGTCACCAACCCATTGGGCGAATTCACCAGCAAGACCGCCATGCTCCTGGTGGCGGGAGAGGTGCCGCGCTTCGCACGCGAGCCGGCCGATCAAATCCTGCACAGCGGTTCCGATCTCATCCTAGAAGCCCTTGTCGCCGCTTGGCCGCCTTTGAGCTATCAGTGGAAGTTCAACGGCAAAAACATCCCCGGCGCCACCGGCAGCAAACTGACCCTCTACAACGCCGGCATCAAACAAGCGGGACGCTACTCCGTCGTGGTCACCTCGACGACCACTGCCATGGAGAGCCGGCAGGCGGAGGTGGCCTTTGTCACCAATCAACCCATGCCGCTCGTCGCCGCCGAGCGCGCCAAAGCCACCTTCAAAGTCACCAGCGCCGGTAACGGCCTCACCCACGTCTGGACCCGCGACGGCGGACCGCTGCCGCTGAGTGAGCGTTACCAGGTCTCCGCTGGCGGCAAAACGCTCACCATCCAGAAAGCGCAGGCCGGCGACTCCGGGGTGTACGCTTGCCAAGTCTCCAACGCCGCCGGCAGCCTGCCCGGCGGCACGGTGCATCTCAGCGTGTTCGATGCCCCGCCGCAGGCGGAAGTGCAGGACATGCCCGACGGCATCGCCGGCGGCTGGTATGAGCATCAAGTCAAGCTGGCCGGCGGTGCGAACGCCGCCGCCACGAGCTACAAGGCCAAAGGCCTGCCGCCCGGCGTCAAAATCAACGCCAAGACCGGCCTCATCAGCGGCGTGCCCGTGCGCTCGAGCACCTACGCGATCACCATCACCGCGAGCAATAAAAAGGACAGCGTCGAGATGCCGGATACGATCTTCATTCAACCCTTTCCGGACAACCTGGAGGGCAGCTACACTGCCCTGGCCAGCAGGCAGCCGGCCCTGAATGGAAACCTCGGCGGGCGGCTCGATTTCACCGTCACCCAACTCGGCGCGGTGTCGGGGAAACTGGTGATGGGAGACAAAACCTACCGGCTCAAGAGCGCCCTCATGCTCGACCCCACCGGCGCGGACAAGCCGCGCCTCCGGGCCGTCATCCCGCGCCCCGGCACGCCTCCGCAGCAACCGCTGACGCTCGAATTGGAAATCGACCCAGCCGCTCAAATCTTGGTGGCCGGCGGTGATGATGACGGCGGTCCCATCAGCAAAATCCACGCCGGAGCTGACGAAGCCGCCCTGCAAGGCTGGCGGCAGACTTGGCACAAGCTCCAGCTTCCCGCCTCCGCCTACACCGGCTACCACACCTACGCGCTCGAGCTTGATGAGGACGACCTCAACCAGCCCACCATCCCGCAAGGCAACAGCCACGGCAGCTTCACCGTGGGCTCGGACGGCAAGCTGCGCCTCTCCGGCAAAATGAGTGACGCCGCTGCGCTCACCAGCTCCGGGTTCCTGGGGCCGCAGGGACAGATCGGCGTCTTCGCCACGCTTTACGGCAAACCCGTGCCCGGCTCCGTCGCCGGCGTCATGACCCTCGGTCTTGGCGATTTACCCGCGAACCCAATCGACAACCCGCTCAGCGGCGTCCTGACATGGTCGCGGCCGGATCGCCGGCCCAAAGGCGGCCAGACCTACGCCGCCGGGTTCGGCCCCATCGAGTTGACCGCGCTCGGCGGCCACTTCAGCCCGCCGCCGCGGCTGCTCAACGTGTCCGCTGGCGGCGGTACCGCCGAGTTGCTCTTCACTGGAGGCGGCGTGGAGCTATCACAGACCATTCCGGACGTCGCTGTCATCATCACCGCCAACAACCGCGCCATTCCCTCAACGCTCCACAATCCCGGCGGCGTGACCTTGAAGACCACCCCGGCCAAAGGCCTGTTCAGCGGCAGCTTCACGCTCAAAGACCCGCACTGGGAAAAACCGGCCCCCGCCGTGTGGCCGCGCACGACCGGTTTCCAAGGCATCATCATCCGCAACGAGAACAGCGACGAGTTCACCGGCTACGGCCACTTCCTGCTGCCGCAACTGCCCGCCGCCAACCCGAAAACCAACCCGCCGGACACCCTCTCCGGCCAAGTCATTTTCCAAAAGAGGCAACCGTAGTTGCCAGCCTGCCATCCGTTTTTGTTTTGCCACGCCAACTCCATCTCGCCCTGCTGCGCGGCATCAATGTCGCGGGCAAGAACCTCATTCGCATGGCGGACTTGCGCGAGCTGTGCGCCGGCCTTGGGCTTGCGGACGCGCGGACTTACATTCAGAGCGGCAACGTGGTGTTTTCGGCCCCGGCCGCGACGGCGAAGCTGGAGGCTTCACTTGAAGCAGGCATCAACGAGCGGTTCGGATTGCAGGTGCCGGTGATGGTGCGCACGGCGGCAGCTTGGAAGCGCGCGCTGGAATCCTGCCCGCTCCCGGATGCCGCTGCCAACGATCCAGCCCGGCTCTACGTGTTGACGGCAAAACAGCCCATCGCAAAGAACGCGGCAGAACAGCTCGCCGGGAAAGCGCGCGATGACGAGGTAGTTCGATTCGCGGGCGGCTGCCTGTGGATTCATTACCCCAGCGGCAGCGGCAAATCGAAGCTGACGCCGGCGCTGCTTGACCGCCTGGCAGGGTCGCCGGTGACGGCGCGGAACTGGAAGACTGCCACGGCACTGCTGCGGATGCTGGAGTCGTGAGAGGGGGCCGCAGGGAACGCCTCAGCGCACCAATTTGATGTTTTTGAAGCCGGCGCGCTGGCCAAAGACCAGAAAATTCAGCGCCTTCTTTTCCTCCGCGAGCAAGGCATGGCTGCCGCTGATGACGGTGTCATTCACCTGAACGCTGACCGTGTCGCCTTTGAAGCGGATGCGCACGGGATACCAGGCGCCGGGCTGCAGCTCGATGGATTTGCGGGCCAGCGGCTCGATCTGGCTGCGATCCTCGCCGGGCTCGGGGTTTTTGGTGAGGCCGACATGTTGCGGACTGATTTCAATGCGGAAGGAGCGCTTGTTCTCGCCGGCTTCGATGCGCAGCGAGTGACGGTCGGCGCCCTGAAACTGGATTTGGTAATCCAGCGTGCCCGCGGTGAAAACGACACGCGTGCTCAGGTTCGCGCCGCTGTCCTTGGCGCCTTTTTGCGCGCCCCAAACCGCGCCATCTTGAGCCGCCCACTCGCCCTGCTTGCTGGACCAGGACTTTTCCGGCAGGCTCGCGAAAGAAGCCTCCAGCACGGTCTCGCCCGTCACGGGTTCCAACTCGACGATTTTCGGCTGCGGTTTTTCGAAGAACGGCGGCAGCTCGCGGCTGTAACCACCGTTGCGGTAGCGCTCCAGCAAAGCGCTGAGTTCTTTCACCACCTCAGGATGTCGAGCGCTGACTTCCTCCGTTTCGGACGGGTCTGCCTCGACGTTGTAAAGCTGCGGTTTGAATTCCTCCGACTGCTTCTTTTTCGCGCCCACGGCGGGCACGCCTTCGACCCATTTCCACGGCCCTTTGCGAATGGCATACACGCCATCGGAGCTGTGCACGATCAGGTGATCGCGCGCCGGTGCCGCGTCCTGGCCAAGCAACGCGGGCAGGATGTTGTGGCTGTCTTCGGCGACGGTTTCAGCCGCGGGCAATGGTTCGCCGACGATGGCCGCGGTGGTGGCAAGCAGATCGGCCAAACTCACCATCTCATCACACACGCTGCCAGCGGGCACCTGACCGGGCCAGCGGGCGATGAAGGGCACGGTAAAACCGCCCTGCCAGACGGTGTGTTTGCCGCCGCGCAGGATGCCGTTCACCTTGAGCCCGGCCTTGTAGGCGTCGGTCTGCGGCATGTCGCGCTCCGGCTTGAAGACCCCGCCGTTGTCGGCGCTGAAAATGACGAGGGTGTTCTCAGCGAGGCCGGTTTCATCCAGCGCCGCGAGCACGCCACCGACACTGCGGTCCAGCTCGTGAATCCAATCGCCATACGGTCCGGCTTTGCTGGTGCCGGCGGTGTCCTTGTCCGGTGTGACCGGGTTATGCACGGCGACGGGTGTGTAGTAGAGGAAGAAGGGCGTGTCCTTTTTCTGCTGGCGGATCCAGCCGGCGGCTTTCTCCGTGAGGTATGGCATGACGCGCTCGTTGACGCGGCGCGGGGCGTCGAGCGCGAGCGGCTGCACGCGTCCGCTTTCGGTATCGTCGGAAGTGTAGGTGGTTTTGAAATTCGGGTTGTCGCGGTCAGGGCCGCCGATCTTCATGCGCGCCGGGATCTTGCCGTTGCGCAGGCCATAAACGAAGCGGTTCTCGACGTAGATGCCGGTGAGGTCGCCGTGATTGGCGGGCACGCCGAAGTGGTAGTCGAAGCCGATGTCGAGCGGGCCGGGGGAAAGCTCGGCGCTGTAGTCGGTCTTCCACGCGGGCGAGTCGTCCGCCGCGCCGTAACCGAGGTGCCACTTGCCGATGGCAGCGGTATTGTAACCCTGCTTTTTCAACAACGACGCCAGGTTCAGGCGCGTCGTTTCGATGTGCAGCGGCGAGAAGGTGCCGAGCACGCCGTGCTTTTCCGAGGTGCGCCAGCAGTAGCGACCGGTGATGACGGAGTAGCGCGTTGGCGAGCAGACGGAGGAGGTGGTGTTGGCGTCCGTGAAGCGCCGCCCTTCGCGCGCAAGACGGTCCAGGTGCGGCGTCTGCACCAGCGCTCCGTCCGCGCCGTAGCAGCCCGCGCTGCCGTAGCCGTAGTCGTCGGACAGGATGACCACGATGTTGGGCCGGTCCGCGGCCAACGCGGCCAGGGAGCAGAGACTGAAAAGCGCGAGCAGGGTCCTCATGAGACTGCTGCAAACGCGGCCCCGGCTCATTCATTGCGGAAATCTCGCACCGCTCTGAGAGCCTGTCCGGCAAATGCCGCTGGCCTCTGTGAGGCCGGCTGCCCCGCACACCGCAACGCCCTCCACCGAGGTCACAGACCCCGGCTACAGCGGAGATTTTATCATTTGCCGGATAGGCGCTGCGCGGCCTGGTTGTCCGGCGGCCAAAAACGCATGCAGCCGGACGCCTTCAATGCAAATGGCCGTTCCCTGAAGCCGTGGTTCGGTCTGGGCGAGACGACCCTTCACGCGCATGTGCCGCGTTTTTTCTTGTTTCCCGCCCCTCCGCCTTGCTAAGCTGCGTGCGTTATTGACTTAACCCTGCGCTCATGGCCGCTCTCGGGGACGGCGCTTGCGCGTGCATCATCAACCTTTCCCCATTCGTTTGCGATTATGAAAACCACGCGCTCTTTTTTATCCGCTCTCGCCCTGTTCGCGAGCCATCCAGCAGCGCAGGCTGCCCTCACCGACGGCATGCAGGAAGGGGCGGTGAAGCTGGAATCCATCTCCCAAATCGCCTTCGGGCCGGAGGGCATTCTTTTCATCGCCGATCCGCGCGCCGCAAGCGTGGTCGCAATCGCCACCGGCGACACCAAACCAAGCAAGGCGGCGGCGGTCAAAGTGGAAAGCTTTGACACCAAGCTGGCTGCCCTGCTCGGCGCGCAGCCAGACCGGATTTTGATTCATGATCTGGCGGTGAACCCGCTGTCCAAAGACGTGTATGTCGCTGTCAGCCGCGGCAGAGGCCCGGACGCCACGCCTCTGATTGCGCGCGTGAACGCCGGCGGCAGGATCGACCTGGTGGATCTCGAGAGCGCGCGCTTCTCCGTGGCAAAACTGCCTGACGCGCCTGCCGAAGATCCCGGCGCGCGCAACAACCCACGCCTCGATGCCATCACCGACCTCGCTTTCCTGGAGGATCGCCTGCTCATCGCGGGTCTTTCCAACGAGGAGTTCTCCTCCAACTTCCGCGCCATTCCCTTCCCGTTCAAGACCGTGCCGGACGGAACCAGCGTGGAGATTTTCCACGGCGCGCACGGCCGCTTCGAAACGCGCTCGCCTGTGCGCACCTTTGTGCCCTTTCAAATCGGTGGTGACCCCGTGCTGCTGGCCGCCTACACCTGCACGCCGCTGGTGCAGATTCCCCTCAAGGCACTCACGCCCGGCGCCAAGATCAAAGGCAAGACCATCGCCGAACTCGGCAACCGCAACCGCCCGCTCGACATGATCACTTATCAAAAGGATGGCAAGGACTACGTGCTGATGGCCAACAGCAGCCGCGGCGTGATGAAAATCAGCACGGACAACATCGAGGCGGCCGAAAGCATTGTCAGCAAGGTGGATGGCGGCGGCACGCGCGGGCAGCCCTACGAAACCCTGGCGGATTGGACGGGCGTGGATCAGCTCGACAAGCTGGATGAAGGTCACGCCGTCGTGCTGCACCGGCCGACGGAAACATCGCTCGCTCTGGAGGCGCGGCCTCTGCCGTGAGGCCCGCCGTTCTGCTGGCGATTGCCTGCGCCTCGTGGCTTGCAGGTTCGTCGCAGGCTCAGCCGCAACTGCACTGGATCACGGCAACGCCAAACGAACCTGAACTCGCTATCGTCGAGATCAGCGGCCTGACTGCGGCGGAGGTGGACAAATGCCGCGCGCACCATGCGGCAGCCGGTTCCTTGAGCCGCCTGCTGAGCGTGCGTGCGCTGCCTGCAGGCGACGCCGCGACGCCTGACGACCTGCCTTCCATGCTCGGCCAGGTGGTTTGGCGGCAGGACGGCTTCCGGTTTTCCCCGCGATTCCCCTTGCAGCCGGGTGCCGTCTATCGAGCCGAGCTGCGCCTCGCCCCGTTTCAAAGTGATGGCGGCAGTAGAGCGCTACTGGCCGCGCACCAAGTGCCGGCAGCCGCACAACAACCGAGCACGCATGTCACCGCGGTGCATCCCAGCACCGCGCAACTGCCCGCTAACCTGTTGAAATTTTACCTCCACTTCAGCGCGCCGATGAGCCGCGGCTGCGCACCCCGGCATGTCCGCTTGCTCGACGCCAAAGGCGACGCCGTGGAGCTGCCCTTTCTGGAGCTGGCCGAGGAGCTGTGGAGCCCGGACCAGACAAGGCTGACGTTGCTGCTTGATCCGGGCCGCATCAAACGCGGTCTGCTGCCGCAGGAGGAAACTGGACCCGCGCTGGCCGAAGGACAAAGCTACACGCTAGAGATCGGCTCCGACTGGCCGGATGCGGACAATCAGCCTCTGATCGAAACGCGGCGCCACACCTTCCATGTCGTTACCGCCGACACTCTGCCGCCGAATCCTTCGCGCTGGAAACTGGAGCCGCCAGCCGCCAGCACACGAGCCGCGTTAATCGTGCATTTTGATGAGCCCATGGACCACGCGCTCACGCAACGACTGATCGCCGTCGAAACCGAATCGGCGCAGTCAGTTCGGGGCGTGGTCACTTTGAATGAGCGCGATCAACACTGGAGTTTTGTGCCGGAAAAACCCTGGAGCGCTGAAGCGCACCGCCTTGTGATCAACACCCTGCTGGAAGACCTCGCCGGCAATCAGATCGGACGCGTGTTCGACGTGGACACCTTCGAGGAGGTTTTGCCGCCGTCGAACACGCACGCAATGCTCACCTTCACGCCGCGCTGAGCCGCCGCCTCAGGGCGCGCGGGTGATCGCAACGCTCCAGACACCAGCGCCTTCCGCCCGCGTGAAAACAAAATCATACTCGCGGCCCACGACCAGTGGCCGGGGCTCGCCGGTCTCCATCAGCAATCCCTGTGTGCCGACCGCGATGTTCTCCGGTCCCGTGGAGCTCAGTGCCGTGATGCTGGCGGGCACGGGAGCGGTGGGCACCAACAGCGCATACTGCGCCGGTTGATCCGTGACCGAAACGGTTTGCCAGAGGCTGCCGGCGACCCGGCGGGAATAACCGTCAAAACGCGCGCGCAGCGCTCCCTCGCCCGGCGCGGCCTCTTCCTTTTTGTCCTCACGGGGTTGAGCTTGCGCCACTTCGGCGCTGTCAGTCTTCGGAGCCGATTCGGTTTCCGGCGCCTCTTTTTTCGAGCAAGCAGCGATCACCAGCGTCACCGCCAGCCAAGTCCATTTCCAAGTCAAAGTCATATTTGAGAGAATTCAGAGTTCACATTAGCAGAGACCGCCGCGGAAACTCAATCATTCAAAATTCAAAAAACTCCCGCTGAGCGCCAGATGAATCCGGGTTGGACCGCACCCGCGTTCGTGTATGTTGACTGTCCCATCATGAGCACCGCCACTGCCCCGCTTCCTGTCATGCCCGATGCGCACGGCCATTTCGGCCAATTCGGCGGCATGTTTGTGCCCGAAACGCTGATGGCAGCCCTGAGCGAGTTGACCGCGGAATACGAGCGCGCCCGCACTGACCCCGCCTTTCAAACCGAACTCGACCGGCTGCTGCACGACTATGTCGGCCGCCCCACCCCGCTTTACTGCGCCGAGCGCTGGACGGAGCACCTCGGCGGAGCCAAAATTTACCTCAAGCGCGAGGATCTGCTTCACACTGGCGCGCACAAAATCAACAACGCCCTCGGCCAGGCCCTGCTCGCCCTTCGCCTCGGCAAAAAACGCGTCATCGCCGAAACGGGCGCCGGCCAGCACGGCGTCGCCACCGCCACCGTGTGCGCCCGCTTCGGTCTGCAGTGCGTCATTTACATGGGCAAGGTGGACATGGAGCGGCAGGCGTTGAACGTCGCGCGCATGCGCTTCCTGGGCGCCGAAGTGGTCGCTGTCACCGCCGGCCAGGCCACCCTCAAAGAGGCGGTCAATGAAGCCATGCGTGACTGGGTCACGAACGTCAACACCACGCATTACATTCTCGGCTCCGCGCTTGGCTCGCATCCTTTCCCCATGATGGTGCGCGATTTTCACCGTGTCATCGGTCTGGAGGCCCGGGAGCAAATCCTGCAACGCGAGGGCCGTCTGCCAGACTTGCTGGTCGCCTGCGTCGGTGGCGGCAGCAACGCCATCGGCCTCTTCCACCCCTTTCTCGGCGACAGCGGGGTGCGCATGATCGGCGTCGAAGCCGGTGGTGAAGGCATCAAGCCCGAGCGCCATGCCGCGCGCTTCCAGGGCGGCCGCCTGGGCGTGCTGCAGGGCACCAAGACTTGGCTGCTGGCCAATGCCGACGGCCAGATCGAACTCACCCATTCTGTCAGCGCCGGGCTCGACTACGCCGCCGTCGGCCCCGAACACGCCTGGCTCCAGGAGCAGGGCCGCGTCGAATACACCTACGCCACCGACGACGAGGCGCTGGATGCCTTCCAAGAGCTCAGCCGCATTGAAGGCATCATCCCCGCGCTCGAAAGCAGCCACGCCATCGCCCACGTCAAGAAAATCGCCCCGCTCCTGCCCAAAGATCACCTCATCATCGCCAACCTCTCCGGCCGCGGTGACAAGGACGTGGCCCAGGCCGCGCGCATGATCCTTGGCGAGGACATTCTGAAGTTTTGAGAAGCGCCGTCGAAGTGCAAGAAGAACGCCAGGCGCGCGTTTGCCTCGCCCCGTCATGACCTCCTCGACCGCCTTTCTTCGCTTTGCTTTCCCGCTTGTTTTTGCCGGCCTGCTGCACGCCGCGCCTGAGGATGATCAATACGTGCTGGGCCCCGATTCACTGCCAAAAGACGGGGTGCCCAAGGGTGAGGTGAAGGCGATGCCCGCCTGGAGTGATTCGAAGATTTTTCCCGGCACCACGCGCGACTGGTGGCTTTACATCCCGTCCCAATATCAGGCCGGCAAACCTGCCAATGTGATGATTTTTTGCGATGGCGCGGGTTTCATCAAAGCGGATGGCAACTTCCGTGTGCCCGCCGTTTTCGACAATCTCATCGCCGCGGGCGAAATGCCTGTCACCCTCGGCATCTTCATCAATCCCGGCGTTTTTCCCGCCGCCGATGCCAAGGCGCAGCCGCGCAAGAACCGCAGCTTCGAATATGATTCGGTGAGCGACCTCTACGCGCGTTTTTTGATCGAGGAAATCCTGCCGGCCGTGAAGAAAAACTACGATCTGACGGATGACCCTGAAGGCCGCGTGCTCTGCGGCAACAGCAGCGGCGGCATCTGCGCCTTCACCGCCGCCTGGGAGCGGCCAGATGCTTTCCGCAAGGTGGTCAGCCACATCGGCTCGTTCACCAACATCCGCGGCGGTTACGTTTACCCTCCGCTGATCCGCAAGGCGGAGAAAAAGCCCCTCAAAGTGTTTCTTGAAGACGGGGAGAACGATCTCGACAATCAGTTTGGCAACTGGCCGCTGGCCAACCAGGACATGGCCGCGGCGCTGCGCTTCGCCGGTTACGATCACAAGTTCATCATGGGCAAAGGCACGCACAACACCAAGCACGCCGGCTCCATTTTCCCGGACACCTTGCGCTGGATTTGGGCGAAGTGATGATTCGGGGGAGCTCGTTTTTGACAGGATTCACAGGATTTTATCAGGATGAACAGGATTCTTTTGACAGGCTGGCTGGTGCTGTCGGCAGCGCTGGGTGCGCAGGCGCAGGACACCTCACTGAGCGAGCATGTGATTGATGGCGAGCCGTGGAAGGAAGCCGTTTCGGGGTTTGTGTTCGTGGACGGACTGTGTGTGGATGCGGCCGGCCATCTGTTCTTCACCGATGTGAAAGAGGGCAAGGGCATCTACAAGCTCGACACGGATACCGGCAAAACCAGCCTCGCGCTCGACAACCTGCCCGGCATCAGCGGCCTGCAAATCGGCCCTCACGGCCGCTTTTACGCCTGCCAAAACCGCGAGCAGCGTGTCATCGCCATCACTCAGAACGGGGAGGTGGAGGTGCTGGCCAGCGGCGTCAAATGCAACGACCTCGCCGTCACCAAAAAGGGCTTCGTCTATTTCACCGAAACGCCGACCCAATCAATCCACGTGGTCACACCTGACAGGCAGCATCGCGTCGCGGACCAGGGCAAGGTCACGCGGCCAAACGGCATTACGCTTTCACCCGACGAACAAACGCTGGTCGTCTCCGATCACGGCGGCGCGCATGTTTGGGCCTGGCAGATCCAGGCGGACGGCTCGTTGACAGATGGCGCGCCTTTCATGACGGCCCGCCTCGCCACCGGCAAGGAGACCTCGCTTGGCGACGGCGCGACCACGGAGGGACAAGGCCGTTTCTTCGTCACCACTGAGATCGGCGTGCAAATCTTCGATCCCTTCGGCCGCCTCTCAGGCGTCCTGGACAAGCCCTTCCCCGGAGCCAAAATCGTCAGCGTCGAGTTTGCCGGACCGAAACACGATGTGCTCTATGTGGCCGCCGGCGACAAAATTTACTCACGCAAGTTGAAGACGGCAGGCTACTTCCGCTGACTGTCCCCCCAACGCTAAAAAGCTGGAAGAACCGCTCCGGTTTCTCGTAGCTTGACCGTGCATGCGTGTCCTCATTCCGCTTGTCATTCTGTGTCTAAGCCCGAACCTTCCCGCTGACACCCGGCTGGTGCGCGAGACCGACGCCCTGACGCCGGAGCGGGAACAGGCTAGGCTGCGTGTTCCTGAGGGCTTCGAGGTCCAGCTCTTTGCCGCTGAGCCGCAAATCAACAAACCCATCAACATGGCCTTCGACGCCCGCGGCCGCTTGTGGGTTTCATCCACCGCCGAGTATCCGTATGCCGCCGCCCAAGACCGCTGGACCGACGCCCAAGGCTCCTTTGTCCGCGACAGCCGGGATGCCATCAAAATTCTGGAGGACACCAACGGCGACGGCCGGGCCGACAAGGTCAGCGATTTTGCCGACAGCTTGAACATCCCGACCGGCGTCCTGCCCTGGCACAAACCGGAGCATCACGCCGGCTGCATCGCCTGGAGCATCCCGAACATCTGGTACTTCGCCGACACCGACGGCGACGGCAAAGCCGACCTGCGCGAGGTGCTCTTTGGCCCGCTCGGTTATGAAAAAGACACCCACGGCATGTGCAGCAGCTTCCGCCTCGGCTTCGACGGCTGGGTTTACGCCACCCACGGGTTTAGCAACACCTCGCAGCTTAAAACAAAGAGCGGCGCCACACTTGAACTCAACAGTGGCAACGTGTTCCGCTTCCGCCCCGATGCCTCGGAAGTGGAATTGTGGAGCGCAGGCCAAGTGAACCCGTTCGGACTGGCCTGGGATCGCTACGGCAACCTCTACAGCGCCGACTGCCACAGTTCGCCGGTGTATCAACTCCTCCGCGGCGCGCACTACCCCAGTTTTGGCAAACCGCACGATGGTCTTGGCTTCGGCCCAGTCATGTGCCGGCACACCCATGGTTCCACCGGCATTTGCGGCATTGTCTATCTCGATGGCGGCGTCTGGGGACCGGAGAGGAATGACCGTGTGCTCGTCGGCAACGTGGTCACCTCGAAGATCAACCAGGATCACGTCGTGTTCAAAGGCAGCACACCCGTGGCGAAGGAGGAACCGGATTTCCTCGTCAGCGAAGACCCCTGGTTCCGCCCCGTCGATCTCCAGCTCGGCCCCGATGGCGCGCTCTACATCGCCGATTTCTACAACAAGATCATCGGCCACTACGAAGTGCCGCTGAATCATCCTGGACGCGATCGCGAGCGTGGGCGCATCTGGCGGGTGGCAAAAAAAACGCCTCATCAGCGGCCGCCAACCACCGATGAAGCTGCTGAGGCAATCCTCGCCCTCAAGCGCTTGGGGTCATCAGGTGAGTTGAGTGCGCCCGAACGTGCCGAGCTGACATGGAAGCTTCACTCGAACGAGCCGGGATATCGCCGCGCGGCCGCCGAAGTGCTCTACGGCCACCCCGCTTTGGAAACCATTCAGCCATTGTTAGCCGCCCTCCAGGACACGCCGGAGGAGGATGCCAGCCTCGTGCATGGCTTGCGGCTTGCCTTGAGGGAATCCTTGAAACTGCCGGGCGCCCTTGCCTCGCAACCGGACAATGCCGTGCTTCTCGGCATCGCCCTCGCCGTCCCGACGGCGGAAGCGGCGCATTACCTTTCAGCCCATGGCGATTTGAGCCGAAGCGAAGTGCAGGCGCATCTGGTCCGCAATCTCCCCAAAGAAAAACTGCCCGATGTGATTCAAGCACTGCGCCAACGCAATGCCGCAGCCACCCCTGCCATCAAGACCCTGCACGACGGCCTGCTTGAGCGAGGCTTGGCCCCGCCGCCAGAACTGCTCGATTGGACTCAGCAAACCGCCTTCGCTTTGCTCGGTCAAATCCCCGCCCAACCGCAATGGGAGCCCGTGATGCAAAAAACTCCCCAGCCCGCCTGGAGCGTGCTGCCGCGCGCGGTCGAAGATGGCGACGAGGCCCCGGCATTGCAGAGCATGGGCGGCGGCGGCGGCGCGGAAGAAAGCCGCACCGGCATCCTGCAGTCGCGTTTGTTCGCCGCACCCGCTCGCCTGGAATTCATGCTATGCGGCCATCGCGGGTTTGCCGGAAACAAAGCGCACGACAAAAACCTCGTTCGCCTCGTCAATAAAAAGGGCGCCACTCTGCGCACGGCCTTCCCCCCGCGCAGCGATGCCTTGCAGCCCGTGTCCTGGGATCTCGCCGATCTCGCCGGTCAAAACGTGCGCCTCGAAATCGTCGATGGCGACGACGGCAAGGCCTACGCGTGGCTCGGCATCGCCGCCATCAAACATCCCGATTTGTCGGTCGCTGATTTCTCCAAGGAAAACGAGACCCGGCAGGCTTTGCGCACCCTCGCCTCGTTGCTTCCGCATCACGCACCCTCCATTTTGCGCGAGCGCCTGGCACCCTTTTTGCCGGCGCGGCCTGCTCCACCGCCTTCAGCCGTTTCCCCAGAACAGCGCGCCGCGCTGGACCAGCTCATCGCCGCCCGCGCCGCCGCTTTTGAAAAAGCCGCGCCCGATTCCGCAAAAGGCGCTTCCATTTTTACCGCGAACTGCGCTGCCTGCCACCAGATCGGCGGGGAGGGCGGATTACTCGGCCCCCAGCTCGATGGCATCGGGGCGCGTGGCGCTGCCCGTTTGTGTGAGGACATTCTCGATCCGAATCGCAACGTGGACGCGCATTTCCATGTGCACCTCGTCACCCGCAAAGACGGAAGCACCCTCAGCGGCTTTCTCAAGGCAAGCGCAGGGCAAGCTCTCATTCTGGTCGATGCAGCGGGCACCGAAACGCGGATCGCCAAAAGCGATATCCACAAGGACACCGTGATGCCTCTCTCGCTCATGCCAGCCGTTTTCGGACAAACCCTTCCGGAAGGTGATTTTCTCCACCTGCTGGCCTGGTTGCTTTCCAAGTAACCGCACCAGCGGTGATCTTGGGCATTGACCGCTGGAGTTTGAACCCTGATCTTTTCCATCATTTCCTGCGTTTACTTTCCCTCTATGAAACTGGCTCCGTTCTTCGCGCTCTCCCTGGCATGCACCGCGTCCGTGCTGGCCCAGCCCATCGACGTCAACTCAGGCGCGTGGGATGGCGTGGTCAACATCGATGCCTCGATGCAGGTGCCTGACTACCGCGAGCCGTGGAACGGCGGCCGGCCCACGGGCGGCTCCGGCACCGGGTTTTTGATCGGCCCAAACCGTTTCCTCACCAATGCCCACGTCGTCAGCAACGCCACCAAGCTCGTCATCCGCTCCTCCAACGATCCCGAGCCGCACCCGGCGCGCATCGTTCACATCGCCCACGATTGCGATCTGGCTTTGCTGGAAGCGGAGGATGGGCGCCACTTTGAGCACCTGCGTCCGCTCGAGTTTGGCGGCATTCCGAAACTGAACACCGAAGTCATCGCGGTCGGCTATCCCATCGGCGGCGACCGCATTTCGGTCACGCGCGGTGTCGTTTCCCGCATCGACTTCCGCCAGTACAGCCACAGCGGTGTGGACAGCCACCTCTCGATCCAAGTGGACGCTGCCATCAACCCCGGCAACTCCGGCGGACCGGTGCTGCAGGACAACCGCGTTGTCGGCGTGGCTTTCCAAGGCTACAGCGGCAGTGTCGCGCAAAACGTCGGGTACATGATTCCGGTGCCGGTCATCCAGCGCTTCCTCAAAGACGTCGAGGACGGCAGCTACGACCATTACGTTGATCTTGCCGTCAGTGACTTTGCCATTGAGAACCCCGCTCAGCGCAAAGCCCTGGGGCTGGCGGACGACGGCATCGGCGTCATGGTCGGCAGTGTCGAGCCAGCCGGAAGCGCCGGAAGCGTGCTGGAAACCGGCGACGTGATTCTCTCCGTCAATGGCAGGCCGGTTTACAACAATGGCTTGATCAAACTCGATGACGAGCTGGTGGACATGAATGAGGCGGTGGAACGCAAGTTCGCCGGCGACAGCATCGAAATGGAATACCTGCGTGACGGCCGCAAACAAAAGGCCACCATCGAGCTGAACCGCTTTCTACCCTACGTCCGCCTCGGCAACATCTATGATGAGCGTCCGCGCTACCTGGTCTATTGTGGACTCGTCTTCCAGCCGCTTGAGCGCAATCTCATGGACGCGCACAGCATCCAGGATCCACTGGTCAATTACATCTTCGACAACTTTCTCACCGACAAACTCTACGTCGAGCGGCCGGAGCCGGTGATCCTGACCAACGTGCTGCCGGACGAGGCAACCACCTTCCTCACGCCCTACGCACACGGCGTGGTGGATGAAATCAACGGCATGAAAATCAAGCGTCTCGCCGACGTCAAACACGCGCTCGCGAAAAAGAACGGCAGCGAACCCTTTGTCATCGTCCGCCTGCTCGAAGTCAACCGCCCCCTGGTGCTGCGACGCGACCTCGCCGAAACCGCGCACACGCGCATCATGCAAACCTACAACATTCGCGAGGACGCCTACCTCGGCGAATAAGCCGCCATGATTTTTACCAGGATGCCGCTCATGAAACCGCCCTTTCCATTCCTCGTCACGCTGCTGCTAACCTGCGCCGCCGGAGCACAAGGCCAGGCGCCCAAGAAGCGCCCATTGCCGCCGGTGGAGCCGATTACCGACGTGGTCAACCTCACCCGCGAGCCCATCATCAAGACCAATTCCCTGCTGAAGGTGAACGTGACCTACCAGCAGTTCAGCCCCCACATTCCCTGGCAAAAAGACTCTCCCGGCTCAAGACGCGGCCTCGGTGTGGTGCTCGGGGGCAATCACATCCTCGTCACCGCGCAGATGGTGGCCGACGCCACTTACATCGAGCTGGAACTGCCGGAAAGCGGCCAAAAACAAACCGCCGAGGTCAAAGCTGTCGACTACGAAGCGAACCTCGCGCTGCTTGCTGCCACGGAGGGCGAGCGCGCCAAGTCTTTCTTCGCCGAGCTTTCCCCGATGGAGATCGACACCAGCGCCCGCATTGGTGACGCCTTGTCCGTCTGGCAAATTGGCCCCTCCGGCGATCTCATCGTAACGCCTTTGCGCGTCTCGAAGGTCGAAACGGCGCTCTACTTCGTCGAGGGCTCGGTGTTCCTCGTTTATGAAGGCAACGGCATCATCCGCAGCGAGGGCAACAGCTTCACCCTGCCGGTGGTGAAGGGCGGCAAGCTCGCAGGCCTGCTGCTGCGCTATGACTCCAAAAACCAAGTCACCACCGTTCTGCCCGCCCCCATCATTCAGCACTTTTTGAAAGACACGGCGGATGGCGACTACCAGGGATTCCCGAACCTTGGCGTCGAATTTCAACTCACGCTCGACGAGCAATTTCGCGAATACCTCGACATGAAGCCTGGCGCTGGCGGCATGTACGTCAGCCGGGTGATGAAAGGCATGACAGGCGAGCTCGTCGGCCTCAAGGAGGGCGACATCATCACCTCCGTCAACGGCTTCGCCATTGATTCCCGCGGCAACTACAAGGATCCGCAATACGGCACCCTCAGCGTCAGTCATGTCGTGCGTGGCCGTGCCTTCGTTGATGACCCGCTCAAAATCGTCGTGCGCCGCGGCAACGCGGAGGTGACGCTGGAGGGCAAGCTGTCGCGCAAGGATCCTGCGGAGATGATTGTCTCCCCCTACCGCTTCGACAAAGGGCCCAGCTACCTGCTAGCCGGCGGTTTGCTGTTTCAGGAATTGTCCCAAACCTACCTCGAAGGCTTCGGCCGCGAGCGTCGCAGCGGCCCCGTGCTGCGGCTCACACGCATCGCCAAACATCCAGAGAAGTATGAGGAAGAAGGCCGCAAAAAAATCATCTTCCTCAGCGCCGTCCTGCCGACCCCCAGCGTGCAAGGCTACGAGCGCATGGGCGGCCAAATCGTGAATGAGGTCAATGATGTGTTGATCAAAGACCTCAACGATCTCGACACGGCGTTGAAGAATCCGGTCAACGGCATCCACATCATCAAGCTCAATGAGTTTCCCCACCTGATGCACATCGACGCCGTGGCAATGGAGCGCGACAACATGGCCATCATGACCGGCGGCTACCGTGTCGGCGCGCTCAAGCGGCTCTGAAGATCTGCGTGGCGGGAACGGGAGTCCGGCTTGAGTCGTCCAGCACCTCACTTCACTGGTCCGCGCTTGCTCAACGGCCAGATCCGGAAGCATTGGCAGGAGCTGAGGCCGGCTGCCCTGGGCGTCGTACCCGCTCTCGTACCCACCGGGGTCACAGACCCCGGCTGCAATCCCGCCCGTCTCTTTATCAGGCGGCGCAGGCGCGTGAAGGCGAAGGCGCTGCCCTCTCTGTCAGATCGTCCGCTGAACGCCGCAAAAAAGCCCTGTGAGGATTGACCCCACAGGGCTTTTTGCGAACGAGGGTTGACTCATTCAGCGGCCGCTCCGGATGCGGACACCCGAAGCCGCCACGTGGTTACTTCTTCTTCGCAGCCTTTTTAGCCGGAGCCTTCTTGGCGGCCTTCTTGGCCGGAGCCTTCTTGGCAGGGGCTTTCTTGGCGGCCTTTTTAGCCGGGGCTTTCTTGGCGGCCTTCTTGGCCGGAGCCTTCTTGGCGGCTTTCTTTGCAGCTTTCTTAGCCATGGTGTTTGTCCTCTGTTTGTTGTTGGTTGCTTTGTTGTTTGCCGCGGACTTGGCCTGCACGGGGCCTTGTCCACGGACACTCTTCGCGGCGCCGGCAGCGGCGCGCTGCTCCTCGATCGCTGCCTGCGCTGCGGCAAGGCGGGCGACCGGGACGCGGAAGGGGCTGCAACTGACGTAGCTCAGTCCCACGCGATGGCAGAACTTCACGCTGTCAGGATCACCGCCATGCTCGCCGCAGATGCCCAGCTTGATGTCCGGGCGCGAGGAGCGGCCTTTGTCGATGGCGGTGGTGATGAGCTGGCCGACACCCGTCTGGTCGAGGGTGGCGAAGGGGTTCTTCTTGAAGATCTCGTTC
>CAZKMS010000097.1:0-21799 GCA_964553805.1 uncultured Verrucomicrobiaceae bacterium | reverse complement strand
TCGGCGCCACCACGCTCAACGAGTACCGCAAGTACATCGAAAAAGACGCCGCCCTGGAGCGCCGCTTCCAGACTGTCAAAGTCGAGGAGCCCAGCGTCGAGGATGCCGTCAAAATCCTGCGCGGCCTCAAGAGCAAATACGAGATGCACCACAAGGCGCGCTTCACCGAGAGAGCCATCACCGCCGCAGTCGAGCTTTCCTCGCGTTACCTGCCCTCGCGTTTCCTGCCGGACAAGGCCATCGACATCATGGACGAGGCCGGCTCGAAAGCGCGCATCGCCGCGATGACCCGCCCGCCCGAGTTGAAGGGGGTTGAGGAGGAGATCGAGCAGGTCCGCATCGAGAAAGAAGAAGCCATTCGCGAGCAGGACTTCGAAAAAGCCGCCCACCTTCGCGACAAGGAGAAGCAGTCCAAAAAGCGCTTCGACACGCTGCTGGAAAATTGGCGCAATGCCAGTCAGGAAAAAACCGTCGATGTCGATGAGGATGAAATCATGTCCGTCATCTCGAAGTGGACCGGCGTGCCGCTTCAGCGCATGGAGCAGGCTGAGGCCGAGAAGCTGCTGAAGATGGAGACCGAACTGAAGGGCCGTGTCATTGGCCAGGACGAAGCGGTCATCGCCATCTCGAAAGCTCTGCGCCGCTCGCGCGCCGATCTGAAAGACCCGAAGCGCCCCATCGGCTCCTTCCTCTTCCTCGGCCCCACCGGCGTCGGCAAAACCTTCCTCGCCAAGAACCTCGCCGAGTTCATGTTCGGCAGCGCAGACGCGCTCATCCAGCTCGACATGTCCGAGTACATGGAGAAGCACACCGCCTCCCGCCTGATTGGCGCGCCTCCCGGCTACGTTGGTTACGAGGAAGGCGGCCAGCTTTCGGAAGCGGTGCGCCGCCGGCCTTACTCCGTGGTGCTGTTTGACGAGGTGGAAAAAGCCCACCCGGACGTCATGCACCTGCTCCTGCAGATTTTGGAGGAAGGCCAGGTCACCGACAACTTCGGACGCAAGATCGACTTCCGCAACACCATCGTCATCCTCACCTCCAACGTCGGCGCGGAGTCGATCAAACGCCAGACCTCCCTTGGTTTTGGCGCCATGACCCAGGACATAGCCGACCACGAAGGCATCAAAGGCAAGATTGGCGAGCAAGCGAAGAAGTTCTTCAAGCCTGAGTTCCTCAACCGCCTGGATGACATTGTCGTCTTCCGCATGCTGGAGAAGGAGCAGCTCTCCACCATCGTCAATCTCGAAGTCGGCAAGGTGGTCACCCGCCTCAAGAACAAAAAGATCGATCTCGTCCTCGACGAAAGCGCCCGCGAATTCCTCATCAAAGAAGGTTACGACCCGCAATACGGCGCCCGCCCCATGCGCCGCGCGGTGGAGAAACACATTGAGGATCCGCTGGCTGAGCACGTCCTGCGCGGCGATGTCAAACCTGGCGACCACGTCCAGGTCAGCGTCAACGAGGAGAAAAACGGCCTCAAGTTCACCTCTTCCGGCCCGTCCGGCGAGGTCAGCGAGGAGCCCGCCCCGCAGACCTCGGACGCTGGCTGAGCTGGCTGCGCTTTTTGTTCTTGGCTCCGCACGCCGGCCTGGGTTAAATTTGTCCCATGGCGGACGAATGGTATCTATTGAAGTCGGCTGATCGCCAGGTCTATGGGCCTGTCGATCAGGGCACGATCCTTGGCTGGGCCTCTGAAGCCAAGATTTCGCCGCTCGATAAAATCTCCCGCGACGGCCGCCATAGCTGGGTGCGCGCGCCGATGGTGGACGAGTTGCAGATGGACTGGCTGATCGAAATGCCGGACAACTACCTCTACGGCCCCACCAATGTGGGAACCATCCAGGAATTCCTGGCCACCGGCGAAGTCGACGGTTCAGTCACGCTGATCAACTGCCGCTCCGGCTCCGAGGACCGCCTCGAAGACCTGCCCTTCTTCAAGGCCAGCCCGCATCAAACCCGCAGCGCCGAGACCACCTTTGTCGGCACGCAATACGCCAACCAGTCCACCACCGACGCCGCGCTCGCCCGCCGCGTGCAGTTGCTCGAAAAACAAATCATCGAGTATCAGCGTGTCGTCGACCAGTGGCAGGCCGCCTATGACAGCCTGCGCCAGCAGTTCATTGAGGCCACCGGTCGCGAGCCCGCCTGAAACCCGCCTTCACTCGCCCTGGTACACCCGACAGGAATCGAACCTGTATCGACGGTTCCGGAAACCGCTGTTCTATCCGTTGAACTACGGGTGCAAGACCAGTCCGCCGTTTGGCGGAGGCATTGCATGCCATCAAAAAACGATTCAGGCAAGCGCTTTCCTGACGATCACTTCACGGCAAGCCCGCTGGCCAGCATCACCGTTTCCTGCACGGCCAGGTCATGCTCAGGCGTGAACTCCCAGGCCTTTTCACCGCGGATCGCCGCGGCAAAATCAAGCCAATCCGCGACATAACGCGACCGTTTTTCCATCGGCACTTCCTGGGCGCCCTTTTTGAATCCGCCAACTGCCTCCAGCAGGGTCAGCCGCACCTTCGGCGGTTCCAGCGGCAGGATTTCCAGCGTGCCCTTGTCGCCACTGATGACCATCTGCCGGCGTGTGTTGCCCGTCACCTCGCGCAACGAACTGCGCAGGGTCACCAAGCTGCCGGAGTACTCCAGCACCGCCGTCATGTTGTCCGCCAAGCCATCCTTCCCAGTGCGCACGCCAAACGAAGTCACCTTTCCCGGCCTGCCCAAAAAACGCACCACACTGTCGATCAAGTGGCAGCCGAGTTCAAACATCGAACCGCCCGCATAAGGCCGCAGCGCAGCCCGGGAATCTGCGCCGAGTTGTTTGCTCATTTCCGCATGAATGAGGGTCACTGGTCCCAGCCAGCCCTCGTCGATGGCCCGCTTCGCCAGTTCAAAGGCCGGATTGTACCGGAACATGTAGCCCATCTTGACCAGCCTGCCCTTCGCCGTGGCCGTCTCCAACACACGCCGGAATTGCGGCAGCGACTCGCCCGCTGGCTTGTCCAAGCCGAGATGCAGGCCGGCCTGCGCCACCATCTCTGCCGCATCAAGCAAACCGCCCACCTCGGTTTCCACATTGACCGCCTGCAATCCCGGCACGGCGAACAGCTCATCCAGGGACAATCGTGGCAGCCCTCGATAAGCCTCCTGCCGGCTCGCAGCCTCCCAGGCCTTGGCATCCGGCTCCACCACTCCCGCCACCTCGTAATCCACGCAGGAGCGCAGCGCGGCGAGCTGCCCTTCAGCGTGCGCATGCTTGGTTCCGATCTGGCCAATGAGAATGCGTTTATGCTCAGCGGCCGAAAGGCTGCCCGTCGCCAACAGACCGCCAAGGATTTGGGATTGAAACTGTCTTCGATTCATGCGAGCCTCCATTCGATAACGATGGTCGAGGCTGCCATCCTTCGCTGCTTGTGCCAAGCAATGAAAACGTCTGTTGCCTTCACTCGAACGCTGACACGCTGCCATGAAATCCTGGAAATGCCTGGTTTTGAGCGCCCTCTCCGCCCTTCTTCTGACCTCCTGCACCAGTGGCGAATACAAGGTCGAGTCCACCCAAGGCCAGGACCATGAGCCTTACCAGGAGTGGAACTGGCTGCCGAAGAACAGCTAACCTGCATGCAGCCGAGACAACGTTTTTTCTCATTTCTGACAAACCCAGCACGGACGCGGGTCATTTCTTGCTGGACGGACTGAATTGCTGTGCTAGCATCCTGCCCCCAGAGACTCCCGGTCACCCTAAACCTACCGCATGCCTCTACGCCCTGCTACGATCCTGGCCATTGCCGCCACCCTGGCCTTGTTGGTCAAAAGCTCCGCCTCCGCCCAATCCCTGCCGCCCGTTGTTTCCAACGGAGTCGCCGTCACTTCCGCGACACCGCGTGTGTTCGCCCCCGCCCTGCCGCGCACTGCCTACACCCGTTACCCGTGGAAGACAGACATCGTGGCCACGGTGTTTTGGGTGGGCGAGAAACCCACGCAAAACAATCCGACGCCCAACCACAAAAGCTCCTGGGACGTGCAGTGGGCTGAAAACTACGGCGGTTATGATGACCCCGATCCCGCCAAACGCGGCGAGCACTACACCCCGATCAACTTCACTCCAGGGCTGAACCCCTTCTACATCGCCCTCCCCTACAACGACTGCCTCAACTACAAGACCCACAAGCCCGAGGCCTCGAAGATCATCCCCTGGTTCCAATCCAGCTTCGTCAAATCAGGCAAATCCGTCCTGCGCGGCACCTGGCTGGCCATCCGCCACGGCAACCGTGTTTGTTATGCGCAATGGGAGGACTGCGGGCCTTTCCTCACCGATGATCCGAATTACGTTTTCGGCAGCGCCCGTCCCAAAAACACTTCCAACAAGGGCGCCGGCATCGACCTCTCCCCGGCCGTGCGCGACTACCTTGGCATGACCAGCGGCGCCAAGGTGGACTGGCGTTTTGTCGATGTCAGTGAAATCCCGCCCGGCCCCTGGTCGCGCTACGGCATGAACAACCACTTCGTTCGCATCAAGGAGTTGCGCGACCGCCATCAGAGCTACCTCGTGCAAAATCAAAGCGGCCGGACCGAAGCGCTGCAGCGCGCCCGCGAACAGCACTTTGGCGGCGGCGCCCAGTGAGGCCTGCGCGGCGGAAGAAATCCGCAGCGACACCAAAAGAAGCGGCTAGCTCGCACCCGCTCACGGCGTATGAGTGCCAGCCATGCTGCTTTTTGACGTTCATCTCGACCTCAGCCTCAACGCCATCGAATGGAATCGCGACCTGCGCCTGCCAGCGGCGCGCCTTCGTGAAACCGAGGCGGGCATGACCGATTTAAAAGGGCGCGGCACGGGCACGGTCACCCTGCCCGACCTCCGCGCCGGCCACGTCGGCCTTTGTGTGGCCACGCAGATTGCCGGTTGCATGAAGCCGCGCGGCCCGGTCGCCTGCTGGGAATCTCCACCGCAGGCCTGGGCCATGACCCAGGCGCAACTCGCCTGGTATCGCGTGATGGAGGAACTCGGCGAGATGCGGCAGGTCCGTGACCTCGCTCAACTCGACACGCATCTGCAAGCTTGGTCCGATCCTGAAGACGCCGCCGCGCGTGGTGAGGCCATCGGTTACATTTTGAGCCTGGAGGGTGCCGATTCGATCATCACGCTGAAATATCTGGAGCGCGCGTGGAATGAGGGCCTGCGCGCCATCGGCCCCTCCCACTACGGCGAAGGCCGTTACGCCATGGGCCACGACCGCACCGGCGGTCTCAAGCCGGAGGGCCGCGACCTCATCCGCGAGATGGACCGTCTCGGCATGATCCTCGATGTCACCCATCTCAACGATGACTGCTTCTGGGAGGCGCTCGAAATTTTCGAGGGCACCGTCTGGGCCAGTCATTCGAATTGCCGCAGCCTCGTGCCCGATGTCCGCCAATTTTCCGACGAGCAGTTGAAGGCTCTGATCGAACGTGGCGCGGTCATAGGAGCGGTGTTTGACACCTGGATGATGATCTCCGGCTGGATCAAGGGCCAGACCACCCCCGAGGAAACCGGCGTCAGCATCAGCCACATCGTCAATCACATCGATCACATCTGCCAGCTCGCCGGCAGCGCCAAACACTGCGGCATCGGCAGCGACCTCGATGGCGGCTATGGCAAGGAGCAAAGCCCCGTGGACCTCGACACCATCGCCGACCTGCAAAAGCTCACCGGCCTGCTGCGCGGCCGCGGCTACAGCGAAGAGGACATCACCGGCATCTTCCACGGCAACTTCCTGCGCCTGCTGCGCGAGGCTTGGAGTTGACCACAGCACCGGTTTCCGCATAAACTGGCTGCATGAGTGAGGAAACCGGCGGCCTGGATGAGGAATCGCAAGTGGTTTGCCTGCGTTGTTGTCATGTCAACGAACAGAGCCAGTCGAGATGCTCGAATTGCAAAGCTCCACTGGGAGCCTTTGCCGCCAGCGCACCTTGGGAGATGCTCGCCGCCACTGGCGATGCCTATCCGCCCGCAGCCAATCCAAAGATCAAACCCATCGTGTTTTGGGGTGCCTGGCTTTACTTTGCGCCGTCCGTTGTCGCGGCCATTTGGCTGACAGCCACATTCTCGGAATCCCCGGCAGCATTCGCCCCCGCAGCACTCTACGGTGTGCTCTCGGTCTGGGCGCTGTGGTCGGTGAGCAAACGCTACTTTGCCAAGCCACCGAACACACCACCATCCGGCGAAGGCGATCATTGACTCACTCAATGCATACGCATCGCCTATCAATTCGATCCTTCTGAGCCGGCAGCGGAAACTGGCGGTGCATGAAGACCATCACCTCCTCCGACACCGGCACTGGTTCCCGCAAAATCCCCCTCTGGCTCAAGCTCGCTTACACCGCTTTCATGGCAGTGTTGGTTCCCGTTTACTGGCATCATTACGGCGCAACGAATTTTCTCTACTTCTGCGATGTCGCGCTGTTCCTGACCCTCGCCGGCATCTGGCTGGAGGACCCGCTTTGGATCTCGCTGCCCGCCGCTGGCATCCTGCTGCCGCAGTTGCTCTGGTGCGTTGATTTTGTCCTCGAACTGGCCGGCTTCCATTTCACCGGCATGACCAGCTACATGTTTGACGGGCAAAAGCCGCTTTATCTACGTGGTTTGTCGCTCTTCCACGGCTGGCTGCCCTGGTTGCTGGTGTTTTTGACGGCACGGCTCGGTTACGACCGCCGCGCCTTCACCGGCTGGTCTTTGCTCGCTGCCGGCCTTTGCCTGTTCAGCTACTTTTTCCTGCCGCCTGCGGGAGCTGCACTGGCGGACCCGAACCTGCCGCGCAACGTCAATTATGTGTTTGGCATGAACGATGCCAGCCCGCAAACTTGGCTGTCACCTTCGGTCTATCTCGCCGTTTGGATGACTGGACTCATTCTGCTGATTTATCTGCCCACGCACCTGCTGCTGAAGCGGTTCTGTCTTCACTCGGCCTAACCTCCAACCGCTTCCGGTCATGCCCACCTCTCCTTCGACTCAAGGTCCTGACACAGCGCCAGCCACGCGCGGGTTCTGGAGCCTCTTTGCTGTCCAGTTTCAAGGCGCGTTCAGCGACAACGTCTTCAAGTTCCTGGTGCTGTTTCTGGTCAACCGCCAAGTGCCGGAGGCGCAGCGCGATGGCTACATCACGCTGGTGCTGGCCTTGTTCAGCCTGCCTTTCATCGTCTTTGCCATGACCGGCGGCTGGCTGGCGGACCGCTTCCCAAAACGCCGCGTGGTGATTGGAACCAAGTGGCTCGAGGTCGCGGTCATGGCTCTCGGCACGGCGGGACTGGCTTTGCAAAACCTGCCGCTGCTGCTCGTTGTGATCCTGCTGATGAGCGTGCAAAGCGCCTTCTTTGGCCCGTCGAAATACAGCCTGCTTCCCGAATTGCTGACGCCGGAGCGTCTGTCCTGGGGCAACGGCATTTTTGGCCTCGGCGTTTTCACCGCCATCATCACCGGCGGTGTCACTGCCGGTCTGCTCTCCGACCGACTGCCGCCGAATCAACTCTGGCTGGCAGGCACCGCGCTGGTGGCATTGGCGATCTTCGGTTTGATCTTCGCCATGCGTCTGCCGCCAGGCACAGTCGCCAACCCGAACAAAAAATTCCGCATCAATTTTTTCGCGGAGGTCTGGTCCAATGCCGGCCTGATCCGTGCCGACCGAGTGCTGCTCTTCGCCGTGATCGGCAGCGTTTATTTTTGGTTCCTCGGCGCCCTCTTTGGTGAACCAACGCTTTTCATCTACAGCAAAGACGTGCTCGTCCTGGAAGACACGGCGGTCAGTCTCTTGCGCGCCTGCCTGGCGGTGGGCATCGCGCTCGGCAGCCTGCTTGCCGGCATCTTGTCCGGGAAAAAAATCGAATACGGCTTGGTGCCGCTCGGCGCTTTCGGTCTTGCGGTCAGCGCCGGCTTGCTCGCGCTGCCCGGCCTCGCCGTCTGGCATGTTGCCGTTTTGCTGGCGCTGCTCGGCTGCTCCGGCGGCTTTTACATGGTGCCGGTCAATGCGCTCATCCAGCACCGCCCGCGCGACTCTGATCGCGGCTCGGTGATCGCCACCAGCGAGTGGCTTTCGTCCGTGGCCATCTTCGCCGCCTCCGGTGTGTTCTGGCTGCTGCGCGAGGTGCTGGGCATGACGCCGGGCGCCATTTTTCTCACCGGCTCGATCGTCACTCTGGCCGGCACCATTGCCGCCGTGCGCCTCGTGCCCGACGCGCTCGCCCGCTTGCTGCTCTGGCTGCTCACCCACACCCTTTACCGCGTCAAGGTGCGCAATCCACAGCATTTGCCCGATGAAGGTCCCGCGCTGCTCGTCTGCAATCACGTCTCGCTGGCGGATGCCATGTTTGTCATCGCCTCCACCCACCGCCCGATCCGCTTCCTCGTGCACCAGGAGATCCACAACAAGTGGTGGGTCAAACCCATCTCGCGCATGCTGCGCACCATTCCCATCACCTCGGAGGCGCGTCCGCGCGAGATGCTCAAATCCCTCAACACCGCCAGCGACTGCTTGCGCAATGGCGAGTTGGTCTGCATCTTTGCCGAGGGTCAAATCACTCGCACGGGCCAGATGCTGCCTTTCCGCCGGGGCATGAGCCGCATCCTCAAAAACGTCGAGGCGCCTGTCATTCCCGTCTATCTCGACAATGTCTGGGGCAGCATCTTCAGTTTCGAAAAGGGACGCTTTTACACCAAGCTGCCCCGCCGCCTGCCCTACCCGGTCAGCGTCAGCTATGGCACGCCGATGCCGCCGTCCACACCGCCGGACGCCGTCCGGCAAACAGTGCAAGAACTCGGCGCGGAGGCCTGGAGCGCCCGTGACACCAGCATCGAGCCGCTGCCACGCGCGCTCGTTCGCACCGCCCGCCGCCACCCGTTTCGTTACGCCATGGCAGACGCCGCCACCGCGCCAGTGCGCTGCTTTAATGTGCTGGTCAAAAGCCTCTTTCTCGCCCGTCGCCTGCGGCCGGTCTGGGCAGGTGCCGAAAAGGTTGGCATCCTGCTGCCGCCCTCTGTCGGCGGCGCCCTGGTCAACCACGCCGCGCTGCTGCTCGGCAAAGTGCCGGTCAATCTCAACTACACGCTCTCACCTGAAGGCATCACCTCCTGCATTGAGCAATGCGGCATCGGCCAAGTGATCACCACCGCCAAATTCATCGAGCGCCTCAATCTGAAGCTGCCGGTGGAGACTCTGCTCATCGAAGACATCGCCTCACGCCCACGCGTTGGCGAAAAACTCGCCGCCCTTGCGCTCGCGCTGCTTTGCCCCGGCCGCTGGCTCAGCCGCCTGCTCGGCGCCAAACGCGCACCGCAACCCGGCGACCTCGCCACCATCATCTTTTCCAGTGGCAGCACCGGCGATCCCAAAGGCGTCATGCTCACTCATGAAAACGTCATCGCCAATGTCCGCCAGATCAACCAAGCGATCACCTTCCTTCCAGAGGATCGCCTGCTCGGCATCCTGCCCTTCTTTCACTCCTTCGGCTTCACCGGCACTCTCGCCGCCCCTGCCGTGCTGGGCCTCGGCGTCGCCTTCCACTACAACCCCACCGACGCCAAAGTCATCGGCGAACTCACGCACCGCCAGCGCCTCACCTTCCTGCTCGCCACGCCCACCTTCCTGCAAATCTACCTGCGCGGCTGCCGGCCCGAGCAGTTTGGCAGCGTGCGTTTTGTCATGGTCGGCGCGGAAAAACTGCAGGAGCGTCTGGCCGGCAGCTTCGAGGAGCAATTCGGCATCCGTCCTCTCGAAGCCTACGGCTGCACCGAATGCGCGCCTGCCGTCGCAGTCAACACCACCGGCTTCCGCGCAGCCGGCTTCCGTCAAGTCGGCGCCAAGCGCGGCTCCATTGGCCATCCCCTGCCCGGCATGGCCGTGCGCATCGTCGATCCCGAAACCAGCAGCCCAAAACCCATCGGCGAAAGCGGACTCATGCTGCTCAAGGGCCCCAACATCATGCAGGGTTACCTCGGCCGTCCGGAAAAAACCGCCGAAGTGCTGCGCAACGGCTGGTACAACACGGGCGACATCGCCATGCTCGACGAAGACGGCTTTCTCTTCATCACCGATCGTCTCAGCCGTTTCAGCAAGATTGGCGGCGAGATGGTGCCTCACCTCAAAGTGGAGGAGCGCCTGCACGAACTTGCCGGGGTTTCCATTCAAACCTTCGCCGTCACCGGAGTGCCTGATGAAAAGAAGGGGGAGCGACTCATGGTGGTGCACACTCTCGATGAAGCCGCGCTGGCATCGGTCCTGAACAAGCTTGCCACCTCCGACTTGCCCAATCTCTGGAAGCCAAAACGCGATCAGTTCGTGCACGCGCTCGCGATTCCGGTCCTCGGCACCGGCAAGACCGACCTTCGCCGCGTGCGCGAGCTGGCAGCGGGCGGTTGAGGTGCCAATCCGTTCTCCATCACCACCAACGACCTTTCCTCTGCTAAGACAGGTTGCGCTGCGGCGTTGAAGCCTTAACGTCACCAATCCCCCATGAAAGCCCTCGCCACTCTTGTTTTCGCCCTGGCACTGGCCTACCTTTCTTACCAATATGCCTATCCACCTATCGCGGAGGCCTTGGGCATTCAGAAAAAGGCGGAGGCACCGAACCCCGTCGAAGTGGTGGCCGCGCCCGCGCCGAAATCGGAACCCAAACCCGAGCCCATGCCCGAACCGCCCAAACCGGTCATGGAGGAGCCCAAACCGGAGCCGCCAAAGCCGCAGATGCCCGTGGTCATGGTGCCCGATCCGCCGCCCGTGCCCGAGCCCTCCAAACCCAAGGCCGACGAGTTTGTGCCGCCGGAATTCCCGCCCATCGAAAAGGTGGTGAGCAACTGGGTCAGCATCCCAAAGAGCGCCTTCCCGCGCCCGGTCAAGATGAACCGCCAGTTTGAATTCAAGATCAAGATCGGCAGCGGCACCGCCTCCTCCGTTGTGCCCCCAGGGCGCGAGGTGATCGCAGTCGGTCAACAAGGCCAGCAATTGCTCATCGCCCCCACCCCGGATTCCACCGCCCGCGGCGAGGTGGCCATGGAGGACACCAACCTCAAAGAAGTACTCACCGACACCTACGAGAAGTGGAAAGTCTGGCGGGTGGAGACCCTGCGCCGCGCCCATGATTTCCGCAAAAACGCTGCCGCGCGCGCTGTCGCTGGTGGCTCGGCCAGCAGCGGCGATGACAAACCGGAGAAAAACACCGAAGGCGCCTACCCGGTCCTGCTCGCCAGCATGTCCGCTGGCGAAGTCACCGAGATCAAGCCGGACAACATCAAGGAATGGGGCGACGTCCTGCGCGAAAAGATCGATGCGGAAGACTACTGGACCGTCATCGTGAAGTACGAAACCAACACCATGTTTGGCAAGTTCGACACCGAGGCCCAGGCACGCGTCAAAAACGGCAAGGTCATCAAATGGGTGTACACCGGTTCGGGTGAGGTGGTGCCCTGATCTCTGCTGATTCGCAGCGCTTTCGAATGGCAACCTTGCAGGACTGGATCGGCGCGGCGCGGCCCAAGACCCTGCCCGCCGCCATCGCTCCAGTTCTCACGGGCACAGTGCTGGCCTGGAAACTGGAGGGCGCGTTCAGCCCCAGCTTGCTCGCCTGGACTCTGTTGAGCTGCCTTTGCCTGCAGGTAGCCACCAACCTGTTCAACGACGCCCTCGATCACCTGCGCGGCGCGGACACCGAGCATCGCCTTGGCCCCCGCCGCATCACCGCTGCCGGCGCCTCGTCCGCGCGCGCCACCCTGCGCGCCGGATGGCTCGTGCTGGGCATGGCGGTGCTCGCCGCGCTGCCGCTCTTTACGTTGCGCGGCTGGCCGGTCATTCTCATCGGACTGCCCTCGCTTTATTTCTGCTATGGCTACACCGGCGGCCCCGCGCCCCTGGCTTATCGCGGACTTGGCGAACTCTTTGTCATCTTGTTTTTCGGCCTGATCGCCGTCGCCGGCACCACTTTTGTTCAAACCGGCATTTGGTATGCCGACGCCATCATTGCCGGGTTTCAAATCGGCTGCCTCTCCACCGTACTCATCGCCATCAACAACCTGCGCGACATCGACGAGGACCGCTCCACCGGCAAGCGCACGCTGGCCGTGCGATTCGGCGTTCCGTTTGCCCGCTGGGAGATCGCCACCCTGATCGGGCTGCCGCATCTTCTCGGCCTGCACTGGTGGCACCAGGGTGACGAACGCGCCTTCACCTACCCGCTCATTCTGCTGCTAGTCGGCGCCTGGATCGCCCACGGCATCTTCCGCACCCCTCCCGGACGCGCTTATAACCGCTTCCTCGCCATCAGCGGCCTGCAACTGCTGCTGTTTTCCATCCTGCTCTGCTTTGGTCTCGCCGCGCATCGGTGAAAAACGCTCCTCGACACTCTCAACGCGTTTTTCTCATTGCCAGCGAGCCGCGGCAAGCGAATCCCATTGGCAGCCGCGACGGCGGATGCACATCGCATGTCGGACGAACCTATTTATTTTTGGGAATACCAACTGCACAGCGAAGCGGCGCTCAACTCGGCCTCGGTGCGGCGCTCCTTTCCCGGCGCCTTGATCCGTCAAGGAGCGGGCGTCGGCTGCCTGCATCCCTGGCCTGAGTTTGGTGACGCGCCCATTGACGAGCAGCTTCGTCTCCTGCGCGACGGTGCTCCGACCGCCCTGGCGGAACTGGCCCTGCGCTGCGCCAGCCTGGATGGAGCGGCTCGCACGGCAGGTGTCAGCCTGTTTGACGGTCTCACCATTCCCGACAGCCACTACTCCTGGAGCTTCGGCCACGCCAGCGGCCCGCAGATCGACCGCCTGCTGGCGGAGGGCTGGCCCGCGCTCAAAGCCAAGGGCTTTTCCAATTGGGGCGAAACCCGGCGCTTTCTCGACGCCTGCGAACACGCCACCCGCGACAGCGGCTTGCGTTTCCGCGTGGATTTCAATAGCTGCCTCAGTCCCGCCGACTTTCACAAGTTCATCGAGTTCATGCCCCTGCGGGTTTATCGCGCGCTGGACTTCGTCGAAGATCCCTATCCCTACTCTGCCGAGGCTTGGCAGGCAACCCGGCAACGCTGGGAAGTGCGCCTGGCGCTCGACAAAGGCTGGCGTGATGCCACCGAGGGCTTTGACGCCGTTGTCGTCAAACCGGCGCGGCGGAACTGGCGCGAGGTGGCCCAACGCCACTCCGGCCGGAGCCTGGTGCTCACCTCCGCCATGGACCATCCCATCGGGCAGATGTTCGCCGCCTACGAAGCCGCCCAAGCCCGTGCCGAACTCGGAAACCTCGTCGGCCTTTGCGGTCTGTGTACCCAGCATTTGTTTACGGGCGATCCGTTTCTTGAGCGTGTCACTTCTTCCGGTGGTCGTCTGCAGCACGACCGCAATGGAGGCGGCCTGGGTTTTGGCGATCTCATTGAGAAACTACCATGGCGACGCCTGACCTGACCTCCGATGCGTTTTGGCAGGATCGCGGCATTTACGTCGCCCTGCCCCCCGATTTGCAGGCTCCCCCAGAAGGATTAATTGAAACGGTTCAATCGTTACTTCAGGAAGGCGGTTGTCTCTTCCGCACCTCGGGCACGACAGGCGACCCAAAGTGGGTCGCCCTCGAAAAGCGCGCGCTGATACACTCCGCGCGGGTGGTGAATGCTCACTACGGCATCACCTCAGAAGATCGCTGGCTTCGGGCGCTTCCGGATCACCATGTCGGCGGTTTTTCAATTCACGCAAGATGCTGGTTATCAAAATCAAAATCCTTATTTTTACCTGAAAAATGGAACGTTGAATCTTTCGCCAAATGCATCAAATGTAACGATTTAACCATTACCTCAATCGTGCCGGCTCAGTTGCATGATTTGATAATGCATCGTTGCGCGCCGCCTCCCTCGTTGCGCCTCCTCCTTGTCGGCGGTGGCCGCATCGATGTCGCCCTCTTTCGCGCCGCGGTGGCTCTCAGGTGGCCCGTGTGCGCGACCTATGGCATGACCGAGACCGCCTCGCAAGTCGCCAGCCAGCCCCTGGAACATGATCGTTACAACGACCCTGAGACGCTCGAAGTTCTGCCGCATTGGGACGTCCGCGTGAACGAAAATGAAACGCTTATTGTGCGCGGTCCTGCCCTCGCCAAAGGCTACGTCATCATTACCCCTTCCGGCCCGGTCTGGGAGCCCATTGATCCTGAGTTTGGCCTGGAGACGCGTGACCGCGTGCAACTCACCCGGAACGGCACACGCAGCTTTCTGCGCTTTCTTGGTCGCGAACAGTCCTTCTTAAAAATCCTGGGTGAGCTCGTCCATCTCGACACCCTGGAGCAACGCTTCCGTGATCTTTGCCCACCGTCCTTTCCTGCCAGCGCCCTGCTCGCCTTGCCCGATCCACGCCGGGAACGGGTGCTCGTTCTCGCCCTGGAATGTGCCCAGCCGCCGCCGGATTTGGAACGCCTCATCACCGCCTTTCAGCAAGCGAGCGCTCCTTTCGAGCGACTCAGCCACCACCTCTGTCTGCCAGCGTTTCCCCGCACGGACATAGGCAAGCTGGCGCGCGCCGAGTTGGAGCGGCAGGCCCGGGCGGCTTTGGGCCTCTGAAGCTTTCTAAAAGACTGACCCTCAGTCCGAAAGCCCTCCGCGCCTGCCCGCGTTTGGTTGAGCCATGCAAGCCCAAGGCTCCAGCCAACCCCGCCTTCTGTCCCTCGACGCCTTTCGCGGTTTCATCATGATTCTCATGGCCTCGGCGGGCTTTGGGCTGGTGGAACTCGGCAAGGCCGCGCCTGGCAGCGGCTGGGAAAATGCCTCCTGGCTGGTGAGCCATGTCACCTGGGTCGGCTGCTCGCCCTGGGACCTGATTCAACCCGCCTTCATGTTCATGGCCGGCATGGCGGTGCCGCTCTCCTACTGGCGGCGGCGCCACGACGGCCAATCCTTTTTCGGCATGAGCTGGCATGCGCTTTCCCGCGCGCTCCTGCTCATCCTCCTCGGCGTTCTGCTCTCCACCCGCAGCAGTGACACTCAGACCCATTGGATCTTCACCAACGTGCTCGCCCAGATCGGCCTCGGCTACTTTTTCCTCTTCCTGCTCTGGCGCCTGGGGCCGGAGGTGGAGGTCAGCGCCATCATCGTCATCCTGGTCGGTTACTGGTTCTACTTTTACCTGCATCACGTCACGGAGCCGCCCGCCAGTTGGAAATTGCTGCCGGAGGAATTGCTCGGTGGTTTCATGGCCCCGTGGAGCAAACACCTCAACGCTGCCGCCGCCTTCGACCGCTGGTTTCTCAACCTCTTCCCCCGCGCCACCCCGTTTGAAATCCATCCCGGCGGCTACCAGACTCTCAATTTCATCCCGTCCCTCGCCACCATGCTCGGCGGCTCCCTCACCATGCGTTTCCTCAGCCGCAGCCCGCGCTCGGAGGCCGCGAAGGCCGGCCTGCTCATCGCCGCCGGTGTCATCTGTCTCTTTGCCGGCACCATGCTCGGCCTCTTTGTCTGTCCCGTGGTCAAGCGCGTCTGGACTCCCTCCTGGGTGCTTTTTTCCGGTGGCTGGGTTCTGATCCTGCTTGCCGCTTTTTACTGGCTGGTCGAGGCCCGTGGCTGGCGCAAAATCATGTTTCCCCTGGTCGTCGTCGGCATGAACTCCATCTTCATTTACCTGCTCAGTTCGCTCGCCACGGGCTGGATCCGGCGCGCGCTCCAACAGCACATCCCCGGCGACTGGACCACCTCCTTCTGGGCTCCTGTCATCGAGCGCTGCGGCACACTGGCGGTGCTATGGACGCTCTGCTGGTGGCTCTATCGCCAGCGCGCCTTCCTCCGGCTTTGATCCCTTGCCATCCCGGCTTCAGCCCGGGCAAAATCCATCTTCCATCTCCGGCGCCACGCGCCCTCACCGCAGCCACTCGTCCCGATATTCCGCCACGAAAACGTCATCGTTGAGATGCGGATAGGCGGCATAAACCCGGTCGATCTCCTCGCGCTGACCCGGGCTGAGTCCCTCGGCCTCATCCAGGCACCAGATGCCCTCCAGCAGGCCCTGTCGCCGCAGCACCTCATGCAGGCCGGCGATGCAGCCGCGAAAACCGTTGGCCGCGTCAAAAAACGCCGCGTTGCAGTCGGTCACTTCCACACCGAGGCGAAGCAGCTCCGGCGTCGCCTCTTCTCGCTGACAGCGCTTCAATATTTCCACCGCCGTCCGGGTCCACACGCTCCAATGCCCCAGTAGCCCGCCGGTGATCCGCCGCACCGCGCCGCCAAAGGCAAACGGCGTCACCAAGTCCGCCACGATGGCGTCGTCGTTGCCCGTGTAGAGCGCGATGTCCTCCCGCCCTGACTCCGCCACCGCCCGCACCACGTCCAGAGTGCGGTAGCGATTGAACGGCGCGATTTTGATCGCCACCACCTGCTCGATCTCCACGAACCGCCGCCAGAATCCTTGCGATAACACGCGCCCGCCGACATCCGGCTGCAAATAGAACCCCACCACCGGCAGCACCGCCGCCACCGTCCGGCAATGGTCCAGCAACTCCGCCTCAGTCGCCCTCCGCAGCGCCGCCAGACTCAGCAGTCCCGCGTGGTAACCCAGCCGCGCCAGCAGCTCCGCCTCCGCCACCGCCTGTGGTGTTCCCCCGCACACGCCGCCGATTCTCACCAGCCCCGAGCCGGGTGCGCGATCCATTTCCTCCGCAGCCAGCGCCAGTACCGGTTCCAACAAACCCTTCTCCCGGATCGCAAACTGCGTGGTGTGCACCGCCACCGCCAATCCCCCGGCACCGGCCGCCAGGTAATACCGTGCCAGCGCCCGTTGCCGGCGTTCATCCAGACGCCGCTGCGGGGTCAGCGCCAGCGGATGCGCCGGAATCGCCACCCCTCGCCGCAACCGCAACCACCAATCCTCCTTCATCGCCGCCTCCGTCATCGTTGAGCCTCCGATAGATCCCGCTCAACGCCGCCAGGCCAGCGCCGTGATCAGCAGCACCGCCGGCAGGTAAGCCAGCGTGCAGAAAAAAAGCTTCCGCGCCGTGCCGCGCTCCGGTGCCTTGAAGAAGCGCCATGCCAGCAGACAGAGCCAGCCCGCCAGCAGCAGCGCCGGCGGCAGGAACCACCACGGCGCCACCAGCCCCATCGCCACCGGGTAGAACATCAGCAGCAGCATGGCCACCGCGTAGGCCAGCGCATGCGAGGAGGTCGTCCTCCCCTGCTCGTCCTTATTGGCCAGCATCACAAAACCGCCCTTTAAATACTCCTCGCGGTACATCCAGTTGATCGCCAGGAAATGCGGCAGTTGCCATAGAAACAGCAGCGCAAACAGATACAGCGCGCCTGGCTCCAGCAGCAATCCCCAGCGGAAATACGGGTCTCCTTCCACCGGCGGCCCCGCCGCCCCGGCCCAGCCAATCAGCGGCGGCAACGCCCCCGATACCGCCCCCACCAGCGTGTTCGTCGCCGACTGCTGCTTCAGCGGTGTGTAAACAAACAGGTAAACCGCCAGCGTCAGCGCCGTGATCGCCGACGCCTCCAGGTTCACCATCTTCACCAGATGGATGAGCGCCAGCGCGCTCAACAGCCAGCCGATGGCAAACGCTGCCGAAGGGCTGATCCGTCCTGCCGGCAGCGGCCGGTCCGCCGTCCGCGTCATCCGCCGGTCCGGCTCGATCTCCATCAACTGGTTGAACACCGCCGCGCCGAACGCCGCCAGCGTCGCCCCCGCCAGCGTGTGCAGCAGCAGCGCCACACTCCAGTCCTCCCCCCGCCGCAGCCAGAAACCCACGAAGGTCGTCACGATCACCAGCGCGCTCAGCCGGAATTTCGTCAGCACCAGCAGATCCCCCGCGCTCAGGCGGCGCGGTTCGGTGGCGGCATCGGTGGCAGTCATCTCAGGAAAAACAAAACGCAGACCGCATCCGCGCAGACCGCCCCACGATATGAACGCGCCTCCCCACGGAATCAACCGCAATTCCCGCGCTGCCACCTTTGCTCTTTATGATGACGCCGCTGCGGTTAGCTTCACCGATTCCTCATGAGCCTCGAAGCCATCGAACGCCACCTCGCCAGCCTGCCGGACGTCACCACTGCCGAAAACTTCGGCTACCGTTTCTTCTTCTACTCCACTGGGCACACCCTGCCCTTTGTCACGATCGCGGACTCGGACAACGAGCACGACCGCTCCTCAAACCTCGACCGGGACGGTGTCTATCGCGTCAACATCGGCATCAGTCGCACCACTTACCAAGCCCTCTTTCCCGAAGGCGCCCCGGCGGGTGACCCCGCCGCGCTCAACCAGTTCCTGCCCCACCCGCACTACGCCGCCCAGCACTTCATCTGTGTGCTCAATCCCACCGGCGAGCAATTGAACCGCACCCTGCTCTACATCGACGAAGCCCACGCCCTCGCCAAAACCCGCTTCGAACGCAAAGCCGGCTAAACCCCCCGCGCCGCACCAAATACGATCTCAAAGCGGGCCGCCCGGAACAAACCACGGTCTCAACCATATCTACTCCCGGTTTGACTTTCCACCCGCGCTTTGGTTTCATGCCGGAGCCCTTTCCCACGCCAGTCTTTCTCCCGCAGGCCCATGGAAAATCACCGGATCTACCGCACCAGCTTCGCCAGTGTCTATCCCCACTACGTCGCCAAGGCGGAGCGCAAGGGGCGGCGGCAGGCCGAGGTCGATGAAATCATCCGCTGGCTCACCGGCTACAGCCAGCCGGAGTTCGAGGCGCAGCTTGCCAGCGAGGCCAGCGTCGAGGCCTTCTTTGCCGAAGCTCCCCGATTGAACCCCGACCGCCTCCTCATCACCGGCGTCGTCTGCGACATTCGCGTCGAGGACATCCAGGAGCCCCTCATGCGGGAGATCCGTTGCCTTGACAAACTCATCGACGAACTCGCCAAAGGCAAGGCCATGAGCAAGATCCTGCGCACTCCCACCTGACACCCGCCTATGAACCCCACCCAACAACTCGCCCATCGCTGGTTTGACGAAGTTTGGAACCAGCGCAGCCTCCCCTGCATCCAGGAGATCATGGCCCCCGATGCCGTCGCCCACATCGAGGGTCCCGTCCCGGAGATCGTCGGCCACGACCAATTCATCCAGTTCCAGAAAGGCCTCCTCGCCGCCCTGCCCGATGTCCAGGTCAGCATCCTGAAATCGCTCGCCAGCGACACCGATGCCGCCGTCTTCTGGGAGGCCCGCGCCCACGGCGGCGCCGTCAGCTTCCACGGCACCACTTGGTTTCGCGTCAGTGAAGGCAAGATCGTCGAAGGCTGGGACTGCTGGGACCACGGCGCCCTCAGCACCAAGCTCGCCCAACTCTCCACGCAAGCCTGAACCGGTCCGCCAGGAAAACCAGGGGTCCTCATGCGCCACCCGCGCACCCGCGTAGCGAGTTCCCCTCTCCCCGCCGCGCCGCGCCGACAGGTGGAAAACCATCATTCGACAGCTCATGCGCCAAACCCCGGCAACCGATCCCGCGCCGACCGTCCCCGCAACAGCCGCAGGACTGAAAAATCACGAGTTCTAAATATCAGAATTAATTTGACAGCAGCGCCCCTCCCATTAATCTCCCGGCCCCCGTGCTGACGGCTTGCGCCTCGTACGCAACTTGCCACGGGTGACCTTCAAGACAACACACACGACATCTGATGAAAACCTTTTCCGCCAAAGCACAAGACATCACCCGCAAATGGTGGGTGATCGACGCCAAGGACAAAGTCCTCGGCGATGTGGCCGTGGCCGCCGCCAACCTGCTGCGCGGCAAGACCCGGCCGATCTTCACTCCGCACGTTGACACCGGCGATTTCGTGGTGGTTGTGAACGCCCGCGACGTAGTGCTCACCGGCAAAAAGGAAATCCAGAAGACCTACACCTCCGTCTCCGGTTACATCGGCGGCCAAAAGGTCGAAAACGCCGAGCGCCTGCGCGCCCGCCGTCCCGAACTCATGGTGGAGCGCGCTGTCAAAGGCATGATTCCGCACAACCGTCTCGGTCGCCAAATCGGCCTCAAACTGAAAGTGTACGCCGGCGCCGGGCACCCGCATGAGGCGCAGAACCCGCAGCCCGTCACGCTGGCTTAATCCCTCTTTTTCACACCACTCGTCTTCCCCATGAGCGCCCCCATTAACAGTGCCACCGGCCGCCGCAAAACCGCCGTCGCCCGCGTCCATCTTCGCGATGGCAGCGGTCAGATCATGATCAACGGCCGTCCGCTTGACGACTACTTCCCCACCCAAAGCCTGCAGAACCAAGTGACGCTGCCCCTGCAGCTCACCGCCACCCGCCAGACTTACGACATCGATGTCAACACCAATGGCGGCGGTCTCACCGGTCAGGTCGGCGCTGTCCGCCTGGGCATCTCCCGCGCCCTCATCGCTCACAACCCGGAGTACCGGGCGCTGCTCAAGCCGCACGGCCTCCTCACCCGCGATTCGCGCGCGAAGGAGCGGAAGAAGTCGGGCCAGCCGGGCGCCCGCAAACGCTTCCAGTTCTCCAAGCGGTAAGTTTCCAACCCGCCGCTGGATCCCACCACTGCCAGCTTTTGGAAGCCCCGCACCAGCGGGGCTTCTTTGTTTTCCCCTCCTCGTCTCTCTAGCCATCATCCTCCTGTCAATTCCCTCAAAATCCTGTTAATCCTGTCAAAACACCCGTCCCCATGCACCCCGACCCCACCACCAAATACCGGCCCTTTCCGCTGATCGACCTGCCGAACCGTCAATGGCCGGCTCGGCATCTCTCGCAGGCCCCCATCTGGTGCAGCGTCGATCTCCGCGACGGCAATCAAGCCCTGGCGGTGCCCATGAATGTCTCCCAAAAACTGGAGATGTTTGACGCTCTCGTGAAATGCGGTTTCAAAGAAATTGAAGTCGGCTTCCCCTCCGCCTCCAACACCGAGTTCAGCTTCAACCGCCGCCTCATCGAAGAAAATCGCATCCCCGCCGATGTCACCATTCAATGCCTGGTACAGGCCCGCGAAGACTTGATCGAAAAGACGGTGCAGAGCCTCATCGGTGCCCGCCGCGTCATCATCCACCTCTACAACAGCACCTCCCCCGCCCAGCGAAAGTACGTCTTCGGCAAGAGCAAGCAGGAGATCATCGACATCGCCGTCAACGGCGCGCGCCTGATCCAAGAGCGCCTGCACCGCCTGGAGGAGGGCGGCACCGAGGTGATGCTGCAATACTCCCCGGAAAGCTTCAGCGCCACCGAGGTCGAGTTCGCCCAGGAAATCAGCGAAGCCGTCATCGACGTCTGGCAGCCTACGCCGCAGCGCAAGATGATCCTCAACCTGCCCGACACCGTCGAGGTGGCCATGCCGAATGTCTATGCCGACCAGATCGAATGGATCTGCACCCACATCAAAAACCGCGACAGCCTGATCATCAGCCTGCACACCCACAACGACCGCGGCACCGGCACCGCCGCCACCGAGTTGGGCCTGCTGGCCGGCGCCGACCGCGTCGAGGGCACCTTGTTCGGCAATGGCGAGCGCACCGGCAATCTCGACATCGTCCAGGTCGCCATGAACCTCTACATGCACGGCATCGCCCCCGGCTTGGATTTCAGCGACATGAACGCGCTGATCGCCATGTACGAGCGCACCACCGGCATGACCGTGCCGCCGCGCCAGCCCTACGCCGGCGAACTCGTTTTCACCGCCTTCTCCGGCAGCCACCAGGACGCCATCAAAAAAGGCCTCGCCGCCTGGGAGACCCTGCGCGCCATTTGCCAGGAGGGCGCCTCTCATTCGATCAAAAAGGGCGTCGAAGCCTTCGACGCCGGCCAGGGCTACTGGGACGTGCCCTACCTCACCATCGACCCCAAAGACATCGGCCGCGAGTACCGCGAGGTC
>CAZKMS010000096.1:0-22201 GCA_964553805.1 uncultured Verrucomicrobiaceae bacterium | reverse complement strand
CTGCCACCTGAACCTGCACAAAACCTTCTGCATCCCGCACGGCGGCGGCGGCCCAGGCGTCGGTCCCATTGCCGTCGCCGCGCACCTGGCCCCCTTCCTGCCCGGCCACGCGCAGTTGGAAAATCCCTCCGGCGCCGTGTGCAGCGCGCCCTGGGGCAGCGCCAGCATTTTGACCATCTCCTGGATGTACCTCGCCATGATGGGGCCCGGCCTCGTCGAGTCCACCCGCCACGCCATCCTCAGCGCCAACTACATCGCCCGCCGCCTCGCACCCTGCTTCCCCACGCTCTATCAAGGTGCCAACGGCCGTGTCGCCCACGAGTGCATCCTCGACCTGCGCCAGTTCAAAAAAATCACCGTCGAGGATGTCGCCAAGCGCCTCATCGACTTCGGTTATCACGCCCCCACCATGTCCTGGCCCGTCGCCGGCACCCTCATGATCGAGCCCACCGAAAGCGAGGACAAAACCGAACTCGACCGCTTCATCGACGCCATGACCGCCATCCACGCCGAGATCCTCGCCGTGGAAAACGGCGACCAGGATGCCGCCGACAACCCGCTCAAAAACGCCCCGCACACCGCCGCCAGCCTCACCAGCGACGATTGGTCCCACGCCTACTCTCGCCAAACCGCCGCCTTTCCCCGCCCCTGGATCGCCGAGGCCAAATACTGGCCGCCCGTCGCCCGCATCGACAACGTCCACGGCGACCGCCACCTCATCTGCACCTGCGTCAGCGTGTTCGAAGCATCCTAAAGTGGCGCCAAGCATCCTGCTTGCACTCATTAAAGTGGGGCAACCATCTTGGTTGCCCGTCAAAAAATTCAAGCAAGCTGGAAGCTTGCTCCACGATCCCCCCCGCTCAAAACCAGCAGAAAATTTATTACCCCCATCTTTTTTGCCGCTCCTTTAGCAAAAGCGAAACCAGCGCCCACAAGCAACAAGCTTGTCCCAATCCAGGGCTTGTCGTATCGTACGGCGGATGAAAGCCGCCACCCTGCTTCTGCTCATTCCCGGCCTCCTTCTCTCCCGCGACCTGTCCGCGGCGGAAAAAGAAGAAGCGGAACCCCTGCGCACCGAAGTCTATCGGCTGCCCATCGCCTCCCTCATGGAGTTCGCCTTCTGCCTGCCGCTCCCAGGTGAAAAGTCCCCCAACCTCCCCGTCGATCCCTTTGCCACCCCGCAAAAAAGACCCGAGTCCGACAAACGCCTCACCATGCAGCGGCGCATGGAGCGCGACGGCATCGAATTCCCCTCGGGCGGTTATGCCCTGTTCGACTGGGACCATCGCGCCCTGATCGTACGCACCTCGGAGGCCGGACACCAAATCGTCTCCTATTGGCTGGAGAACTGGATCGACCTGCAACCGATCACCGTCCACCTGCAAACGCACAGCATCGAATTCCCCGCCGCGCGCCTGCCCGCCCTACTCAGCGCCATGCGCGACCCCAAGCAAGCCGCCGCCACCCTGCGCCAACTGCTCACCGAAGCCACCCAACCCGAATCCGGCGTCCGCCTGCGCCAGTGCAGTCTCCTTGAACTGAAGTCAGGACAGCGCAGCAAACTCGAAAGCGCGCTCACCTCGCGCCATACTCAGGAACTGACCCTCAATGACAAAGGCGTTGTTCAAGTCGTCCCCGCCGAACGCCCCATCGGCTGGACCTTCGAGTGCGACCCCGTACTTTCCTCCAATACCCGTTTCGTCGACCTGAATTTTTCCCGCACCCTCACCTCGCCTCCATTGCCGCCACTCGAACCCCGCCCGCTCGGACCCCGTTTTTCCTGGCCGGTGCAGGACCTCAAAAGTCAGAACACAAACACAAGCATCACCTTGGAATCCGGCATCCCGGTGCTGGCCGGTCACGAATTCCTGCGCGACGAACCCGGTCGCATCCACGCCTTTTTCCTCACCGCCCACTCGCTGCGCATCAAGCCCAAGCTGCCACCGCTGCCTTCAAACTTCAATGTGAATGCCACACCCCAGGAGCAGATCACACGCACCTTCACACTGCCCAACCCATGGCCTCAAACTATGCCATTGCCATGGGGTGAAAAAGAAACACCCGAAACGCGCCTGCGCGAAGAAGGCATCGAACTCCCTTTCGCCTCCGTCATTCGCCCCCTCAAAAACAACCGCCTGAGAGTGACCACCACCCGCGAAGCCATGACGCTGGTGGAAGAGTGGGCGCGCTCAGAATTCAAGTCACTCCCGCGAAGCCTCACCTTCACCCTCGAAGTCTTCCAAGTGCCCGTGGCAGCGGCGTTGCCCCTGCTTGAAAAAGCGCCCGCCAGCAGCAATCACCTCTCCCTGCTCTCCCACGTGCGCAGCCTGGCGATCAAGAATCAAGCCCAACGTTCAGGCTACGCGCGCCTGGAGGCCAAGTCCGGTCAGCGCGCCACGATCGAAACCGCGCTGCAACGCCAGCGCCTCGAGAAAATCGCCTGGCATCCCGGCATGAAACCCGAGATCGAAACCAAGTGGGCCAACTGCGGCCTGCGTGCAGAAATCGACCCCGTTCTCGGTGGAGACGGCGTCACCATCGACCTCGGCTGCCAACTGCAACGCATGACCGGCCCGCCCGTTCAGCGCCTCGACGAGCACCAGCACCCGGCTTTGGAGAACGCCTTCCATCTGCCCTACGACACCCAGCCCGGACAAACCCTGACCTCAAACCACACGCTGCTTGACGGTGACGCCCGCCTCATCGCCGTCTGGAACCCGGTCAGCAACGAGGGCTTGTTGCAAACAGACGTGCTTGAATTGGTGTTCCTGTCTGCAAAAGCAAATGCGCTTTTGCCAAATAGCACCAAAACGACTCCAAAATCAGTAGAGGAGTTTCTTGGGCTGCCACCAGCGGGGAAAGCCGGTTCAGACAAAATGAAGGTCAGGATCTTTCCTGTTCCACCTGACTTTTTGATTTCTTCTTCCTCTCCCCACGGCTCCAAAAAATTGCCCACACCAAAAGAAATCCTGGAAGAGGCAGGCATTGAATTCCCCCCTGGAAGTTCAGCAGTCTATTATCCAAGTAGCGACCAATTGATCGTGCGAAACCTGCCAAAATGGCTGGATGCAATCGCCGACTTTTGCCTGATGTGCTACAATCCACCACGCGCTCTCCACTGCGAAACCCACCTCTTCGAACTCGAAGCTTCCGATCTCTTCACCCTCGAAAAGAAACACCCCACCCACAACGACGCCTCCGCTCTGCTGGACGCCCTGCTTCAAAAGGTGGAAGCGGGCCACGCCTGCCTCGTTGACAGCCTCTCCCTGCTCACCAAAAGCGGCCAGCGCTCCCTCTACGAGCACGTTGTCGAAACACCTGTCATCGACAGCCTCAAAATCTCCCCGCAAGGCCACCCGCAAGTGGTTCACAGCACGTTGCCCGCCGGCACTCGCTTCGAGATCGACTCCGTTCTCGGCGGTGACGGTCAAACACTCGATCTCAACTTCGCCCTGGAGCATCAACTGAGTCCCGCGCAAACACGCGTGGTCCATCTCGCCACTCCCGGCCAACCACCCCTCGAAGTGCCGCTGACCGATCACGGCCAAGCCAAAGTCCTCAGCAGCCTCACCCTCATCGAAGGCCGACCTCGCATCATCGCCGTCTGGCGTCCCGCCGATCTCCCCGGAGCCGAGCCCTCAAATCGCCTGCGCGTCGCCATCCTGAAAGCGCATGTTCAGTGACACTGGCCAGGCGGGACGCGAGTCCCGTCTCCGGCATTCACCCCAGGCTCCGCTCAGCAATCCCCAAAGCAAGTCCCCACGCTGCGGGCGGAGCGCACGATCTCGGTGTCCGGCTTCACCAGGCGGAGCTGGTTCACCGCCTCTTCGATCGACACGTCACCTACCTGATACTGCTGGTAGCTGACCATGCGGCCAAACTTGCCCTGCTCAATCAGGTGCACCGCCTGCGTGCCAAAACGCACGCCAAGAATGCGGTCCAGCGCGGTCGGCGCGCCACCGCGTTGCAGGTGGCCCAGAGTACAGGCACGGGTCTCTTTACCCGTCATTTTTTCCACCTCGCGCGCCACGTATTCGCCGATGCCGCCGAGACGGTCCTCGCCCTTTTCACCCGTGGACTCCTTCTTCACCAACTCGCCTGACTCCAGGCGCGCGCCCTCCGCCACCACGATAAGCGTGCTGTGCAGGCCGCGGGCGTCGCGGGCGCGCAACGCGCGGGCCACGTGCTCCATTTGAAAAGGAATCTCCGGCAGCAAAATGACATCCGCCCCGCCGGCCATGCCGCCGTAAAGCGCGATCCAGCCCGCATGGCGTCCCATCACCTCAAGCACGATGACGCGCTTGTGGCTTTCCGCCGTGGTGTGCAAGCGGTCGAGCGCATCCACCACCGCCGCCACGGCCGAGTCAAAACCAAAGGTCATCGCCGTGGCCTGAATGTCGTTGTCGATGGTCTTCGGCACGCCGATGACCGGGATGCCCATGCGATAAAGCTGCAAGCCGGTAGTCAGGCTGCCGTCGCCACCCACCACGATGAGCGCGCCAATTTCCAGATGCTTCAAGGTGGTTTTGGCCTTCTCCACGATCTCCTTCGGCACCTCCGCCACATCGCCCTCGCCGATCTTTGCCACAAAATGGCCTTTGTTGGTCGTGCCCAGAATGGTCCCACCCAGCTTCATGATGCCCACCGTTTTCTCGACATCCAGCATCATGTAATCGCCCGGCGGCAGCAGCCCTTCAAAACCGTCACGAAAGCCCACCACCTCCCAGCCGAGGGTCGTGGCCGCGCCGACGACGCCGTGAATGACCGCATTCAATCCGGGGCAGTCCCCGCCGCTGTTCAGAATACCGATGCGCATGTGTGTGCTGTTGGAATGGTGAGAGTGTGCTCTGTGTGGATGGATGCTGAGCCCTCCTTTAGCAAGCAAAAGCAGTGCCACAACCCAGAGTTGCCCCGTCGCCGCCCTCCTCTCCAACTCCGCAGAATGCCTGATTGCCGGCCGCCTTCTTCTTCGTTTTAATGGGACATGAAGCCTGGTCTGCTCCTCGCACTGCTGTTCGGTTGTTCGTCCATCGCAACCGCGCAGATGTTCGACGTCGATGGAATCTTTGAGGAGCGCAATCTGGAGCCGGTGCGCCAGCTTCTCAAAACCGGCGAATACGATCTCTGCGTGCGCGTCGGTGATCTGGCGCGCGACCGCGGTCTGAAGTCGGTCGAGTGGCGCCTTATTCACCTTGATGCCCTGCAGGCGCTGGGCCGGTTCGACAAGGCGCTGGAGGAAGCCGATGCCATGCTGGTCACCTTTCCCGGTGAGCTGCGATTGCTGCAGCGCCAGCTCGAATGCGCGCGCGCTCTTGGCTTGAAGGAGCGCACCCAGGAGGTCCTCCAAGAAATCAACCAGGCAGCCCGCGCCAAACCCGCCGCTGAACGCAGCGCCGAGGACTGGACCGCGCTTGGTCAGGCCGCTCTGGCCGCCGGTGCGGATGCTCAAAAGGTCATCGCCAGCTACTTCCAGGTCGCGCAAAAAAAGGATGCCAAAGCCGAGGCACCCTGGCTGGCGGAAGGCCGCCTGGCGCTGGAGAAAAACGATGCCGCCCGCGCCGCCAGCGTCTTCCGCTCCGGCCTCAAAAATCATGGTGAAACCCCGGCCCTGCGCCACGGCCTGGCCACAGCTCTGGCAAACTCGGACCGCGCCGCGGCCGTTGAGAACCTCACCCGTGCGCTGGAGATCAATCCGCGCCACGAAGGCTCCCTGCTGCTGCGCGGCGAGTTTCACATCGGCTCCGAAAAATTTCTCGAGGCGGAAAGGGACATCGCGAGCGTGCTCGACTTCAATGACAGCAGCCCCCTGGCCTGGGCCTTGCGCGCCGCGATCCTGGCCATCACCACCGCCGACGCAGGCAAGGTCGAGGACGCCCGGCTCTCCGGCCTGAAACGCTGGCAGCGCAACCCCGAGGTGGATCATCACCTTGGCCGCGTCATCTCGCGCGCGTATCGCTTTGCTGAAGGCGCAGGGCGCCAGCGGCAGGCGCTCGCCTTCGACCCCGCCTACCTGCCCGCCAAGCTCCAGCTCTGCAACGACCTGCTCCGCCTCGGAGAGGAAAAGGAAGCCTTCGAACTCGCCGCCGCCATCCGCGCCGTCGATGGCTACAACGTGCAGGCACACAACCTCGGCACGCTGGAAAAACAGATCAACCAATACGCCGAGCAGCGCACCCCGCACTTCACGGTGAAAATGCCCGCGCGCGAGCAGCCGGTGTATGGCGAGCGCGCCACCGCCTTGCTGGAGGAGGCGCATGCCCAGCTCTGCGAACGCTACCAGCTCGATCTGCCACGGGCTACCCTTGTCGAGTTTTTTCCCAGCCAGCAGGACTTCGCCATTCGCACCTTTGGCAACCTCGGCGGCCAGGGCATCCTCGGCGCCTGCTTCGGCTCCGTCGTCACCATGAACAGCCCCGGCAGCCTTGGCCACGGCCGCAACAATTGGGAGTCCACGCTTTGGCATGAGTTCTGTCACGTCGTCACCCTCACCGCCACCCGCAATCGCATGCCGCGCTGGTTGAGCGAAGGCATCTCGGTGTTTGAAGAGAGCCAGCGCGACCCCGCCTGGGGCATGAAAATGACCGCGGATTACCGGCAGATGATTCTCGATGACGAAGCCACACCTGTAAGCGAACTGAGCCAGGCCTTTCTCACCGCCAAAGACAGCGACCACCTCATGTTCGCCTACTACCAGGCCGGCCAGGTGGTCGCCTGGCTCGTCGATCAATACGGCCACGATGCCTTGCTCGCCATCATGCGCGACCTCGCCGCGGGCACCCGCGTCAACGACGCCCTCAGCCGCCACACCGAATCCATCAAAAAAATCGAGACCGCCTTTGCCAAGCATCTGCAAACCCTGGCCAGGGACTTCGGTCGTGACGCCGACTGGAGCGAGCCTGCGCCAGAAGACCTCAATCCCGCCGATCCTGAGAGCTTCGCCGGATTCATCAAGGACAATCCGCGCAACCTCTCCGCCCTGCGCCGCCTGCTTTCCCTGCAAATGGAGAACCAAGATTGGGAGGCCGCCTTCAAGACCGCAAACACGCTCACCACACTGCTGCCCGATGACGCCGAGGACGGCAGCGCTTGGTGGGCTCTCGCACGCATCCACCGCGAGCAAAAACAAACCGCCGAAGAAACCGCCGTGCTACGGCAGCTTGCCGACCGCAATCCCAGCGCCTTGAACACCTTCCTCCGGCTCATCGAACTGGAAACCGGGACTGAAAGCTGGCCGCAGGTCATCGAGCACGCCCGCCGCGCGCTCGCTCTGAATCCCTTTTTGCGCAGTCCGAACGAAGCCCTCGCCAAAGCCGCGGCCGCCAGTGGCGACAACGCGCAGGCCGTCGCCGCCACGCGGCGCTTGCTGAATCTCGACCCGCCAAACCCCGCGCAGTTGCACCACCAGCTTGCCCTGCTGCTGCGTCCCAGCGAGCCGGAAACCGCCCGCCGCCATTTGCTCGACGCGCTGGCCCTCGCGCCCCGCTTCCGCAGCGCGCATGAGCTGCTGCTCGAGTGGCAAAACCAGCCCGAATAAATAGCGCCACTCAGACCTGCGGATAGTCCCAGCCCGAGCGGTAGGCACGGCTGAGCAGCGCCGCGGCTTCTTCGTCGCCCGCCACCGTCTCGCGCTCGCCATCCCAGCGCAAGCTGCGCCCGAGCTTGTAGGAGATCATGCCGAGCATCGGCAGGCAGGACGAGCGATGCGCCGACTCAATGCCAGCCGTGGCCTCGGCACGCCCCTCAATGGTGTCGATCAAATTCGCCCAGAGCAGCGCGATGTTGTGGCCATCCGGCTCCTGCAACTGCGGCTCGCCATGGGCGCCGGCTTCGCCGTTCTTGCCTGCCGGATAAAAAGTCCAGCCATCGCGCCAGCCGATGTGCAGCGTGCCTTTTTCACCGTAGAAATAGGCGCCTATCTTGTGCTTCTCGGCGCTGTTCTCAGCAAACTTGCGGTGCTCCCAAGTGGCGGTGAAGCCCTCGAACTCGAACACGGCCACTTGATGATCCGGCGCATCCGTGGTCTGCTCGCGCTCATTCAATACCGGCTCGCCAAAGATCGGGCGGCCGCCCGTGCAGAAAACCGTCTTCGGTGCCTTTTGACCGCTCCACCAGATCACCTGATCCAGCCAATGCACCCCCCAGTCGCCCATGGTGCCATTGGCGTAATCGAGAAAGTTGCGCCAGCCGCCCGGATGCAGCTTGCTGTTAAAAGGCCGCAGCGGCGCGGGACCGCACCATAGATCCCAGTCCATGCCCTTCGGCGGCGGCTGATTCGGCTTCGGCTCCTCCTTGGCGCCCCGGCTGTGCGCGAAAAGCCGCACCGCGCCGACCTTGCCGGCTTGGCCGGACTTCAAAAACGCCATCGCCTCGACGTGATGCGGACCGACGCGGCGGTGCAATCCCACCTGCACCACCCGCTCCGCTTCGCGCGCCGCGCGCACCATCGCACGGCTTTCGTTGACGGTGTGGCCGGTCGGTTTTTCCACCAGCACATGCGCTCCCGCCTGCACACAAGCAATCGTCTGCAAAGCATGCCAGTGATCCGGCGTGGCGATGATGCAGATCTCGGGTTTGACCTGGTCGAGCAGCTCGCGGTAATCCTTGAAAATCGCCGGCTTGTCGCCGCTCTCCGCTTCGACATCATCCTTGCCAAAGTCGAGCTTGTCCTGATCGACATCGCAAAGCGCGACGCAGGTGGCGCGCCCGGACGCCAAAGCCTCGCGCAGCAAATTCATGCCCCACCAGCCCGAGCCAATGAGAGCCACGCGATACTTGCGATCGGTTTTCTGTCCGAGGATCGGCACCGCGCCCCATGCGAAGGAAGCGGCGGACGCGGCACGAAGAAAATGGCGGCGGCGAATCGGCTGGCTCATGGCTATGGCTGCTCTGGCGTTTAAATCCACGTGCCCGCGGGAATCACCGTGTCCTTGGGAATCACGACAATGCCGTCGCGGATCGAATAAAGTTCATGATCGGCCTTGTCCGGCTTGCCGTTGGGCGTGATGACCACGTTGTCGCCGATGTGGACATTCTTGTCGATGATCGCGCGCTCGATGCGGCAGTTGCGGCCAATGCCAGCCGGCGGACGGTTCGGGTCGGTGCCAGCGGCGCCAGCGTAAAAGTCAGCGCCCATGATGATCGTGTCGCGAATCGTGGAGCCGCTCTCGATGATCGAGCGCAGGCCGATGACCGCGTTTTCCACGTGCGCATCGGTGATGATGCAGCCATCGGAAATGAGCGCCTGACGGATTTGCGCGCCGTTGATTTTGGTGGCGGGAAGGAAGCGGGCGTGCGTGAAGATCGGCGCGGCGGAGTCGAAGAAATCGTACTGCGGCACCAGCTTGCAGAGGTCGAGATTGGCCTCAAAGAAGGAGCGGATGGTGCCGATATCCTCCCAGTAGCCCTGGAAGTTGTAGGCGCTGACGTGGTATTTTTTCAGCGCTCCGGGAATGATGTTCTTGCCGAAGTCCATCAAGTCGTTGTCGAGGCTTTCGACCAAAGTCTTGCGATTGAACACGTAGATGCCCATGGACGCCTGGTAGCGCGGCTCAGCGGCATCCAAGCCCAGTTCATCCAGGGTCTGCTCAGGCATTTGCAACTGCCCGAGCACCTCGGGGTCCTGCGGCTTTTCGACAAATTCGTGGATGCGGCCCTTTTCGTCGGCGCGCATGATGCCGAAGCCGGAGGCATCGCGCGCGGTGACGGGGAGGGTGGCGATGGTGATGTCCGCGCCGGTTTCCAGGTGCTGGCTCATCACTTGGCGAAAGTCCATGCGATAAAGCTGGTCGCCGCTCAGAATCAAAAAGTATTCGTGATCGCCTTCGAGGAAGTAGCGCAAGTTCAGGCGCACGGCGTCCGCGGTCCCCTGATACCAGCGCTCGCCATCCGGCGTCTGCTGCGCTGCCAGCACCTCGACGAAACCGCGGGCGAACTCGTCAAATTTGTAGGTACGCGAAATGTGGCGGTTGAGCGAGGCGCTGTTGAACTGCGTGAGCACAAAGACCTGGCGCACACCGGAGTTGATGCAGTTGCTGATCGGTATGTCCACCAAGCGGTATTTGCCAGCCAGCGGCACCGCGGGTTTGGCGCGGTCCTTGGTCAGCGGATAAAGCCGGGTGCCCGCGCCGCCTCCCATGACAATGGCAAGCGTCGAGTTGCGTAAAACGGCTCCGGTTTGAATGCGTTGCGGCATGGGTCAATGGCTCGGGATTGGGGCCAAGTTTTCCGTGAAACATGGCGGCAAGGCAAGCGTTTCCCGCGCGCTGCGTGCAAAAAGAACGCCAGCCCGCGTTGTACTCAACCTTCCCGCCCGCTCAACCATGCCCCACTCCGTGCTCCGCCACCTATCCCTCTCCCTCCTCGCTGCCACCGGCGCCCAGGCTGCGCCTGTTTTCGAAAAAGACATCTGGCCGATCCTCGACGCCAAATGCGTGGACTGCCACCGCGCCCCCTACGAGGAAAACGGCCGCAAAAAAGAGCCCAAGGCCGGGCTCCGTCTGGATGGCGCCTGGGCCATCCTCAAGGGCAGCGAGAACGGACCCGTTTTGAAAGCTGGCAATGCCGCTGGCAGCTACCTTTACGAAGTCACCACCCTGCCCGAGGACGACGACATGTTCATGCCGCCGAAAGGCGACCCGCTCACCGATGCGGAGAAAAAGCTGCTCATGGAGTGGATCAACGCCGGCGCCGACTTTGGCGGCTGGGAGGGCAATCTGGAGGGCAAGCCCGAGACGCCCGCGGAAAAAGAAGCAGCCCGGGTGCGCGAGCACGAAACGTTTTACGCCAAGCTCGCTGAAGGCCTGGCGCCCGCCACCGACGATCTCATCAAGCGCGCCAAGGCGGACGGCGCCCAAGTCTTCATGCTCAAAGCCGACTCGCCCTTGCTGCGCGTGGATTTCCTCACCGGCGTCTCCGCCTGCAACGATGCCAAACTGGAGGTCCTCTTGCCGCTCAAAAACAACATCGCCCAGCTCGATCTCGCCCGCACAGCGGTGACCGATGCCGGCATGAAAACCGTGGCGAAACTGCCGCGGCTGGCCGCCCTTGATCTGCGCCAGACCGGGGTGACCGACACGGGCGTGAAGGAACTCGCCAGCTCGTCCAACCTGCGCACCCTGAACCTCTACGGCACCAAAGTCACCGACGCCGGCCTCAAACATCTTTACGGCCTGAAAGGCCTGCGCAACGTTTACTTGTGGCAGACCAAGGCCACTGAAGCCGGCGCCAAAGCCCTGGCCGCCGCCATTCCCGGCCTTTCCGTCTCCGTCAAATAACCACCAACCCCGCAACCCACCTGCCATGTTCTCACGCCTGCTGCTCACCTTCTGCACCCTCACGGGCCTGTCCCTCTTCGCTGGCCAAGGCGAAAAAGTGAATCGCCCCGCGCCGGATGTCACCGGCATCAATCAAGACGGCAAAGAAGTCGTCTTCAAAGAAGTCTATGCCAAGGGCCCCACGGTGGTGTTCTTCTACCCGAAGGCCAACACACCTGGCTGCACCAAACAGGCCTGCTCCCTGCGCGATGCCTTTGCTGACCTTTCCAAAGAAGGCGTCCAGGTGCTCGGCGTCTCGGTGGACAAACCCGAGGCGCAAAAGAAATTCATCGAGGACCACAGCCTGCCCTACGACCTCATCGCCGACCCTGAAGGCAAAGTGGTCGAAGCCTTTGGCGTCGCTCGCATGCCCGGCGTCGGTCTCGCCACCCGCCAGTGCTTTCTCGTCAAAGGCGACAAGATCGTCTGGCACGACGCCAAAGCCAGCACCGCCGAACAGGCCGATGACATCCGCCGCGTCCTGAAGGAACTGTAATTCACGCAACGGCTGATCAGCCAATGACAGCAGCGGCGGCGGCCCCGCCGCTGTTTTTTGTCCAGAAAAGCAGCTCAACCACCTTGAGTGGTTGCATGCAGCGGCTTACGCCCTTACAAATACTGCACTTTTTTGAAGCAGAACCAGCGTCTAGGTGTCGTAGGTCTTTGCAAACCCCCGCCAAGTTCGAGTGCCCGTTTCCATTTCCAATTTGACCGACCAGCCCCCGCCATCCGCGCCGGGGCGGCATGGTGTCATGGTCTGGTTTCGCAACAAGTTCCTCGCGGGCCTGGCTTTGGCTTTGCCGCTGCTCATCACTTACGCCATCCTGCAGTTCATCTACAGCCTGCTGCATGGCTGGAGCGAGCCCATCGTGAAGTGGTTCGCGGATTTGGTCAATGAGATGGCTGGCCGGGTGGTCATCGGCACCGATGACCCGCGCTTCCTGATGGCGATTCGCTTCATCGGAGTGCTCATCCCGCTCCTGGCCCTCATCTCGCTCGGCGTCATGGCCACCAACGTGATTGGCGTCCACATCGTCGCCACGGTGGACCGCCTGCTGCTGCGCATCCCGCTGGTTTCCTTCATCTACAAATCGCTCAAGCAGGTCATCGATTCCTTCAAAAGCATCGGCGCCTCCACCAACTTCAAACGCGTGGCCTACATCGACTATCCGGTGCCGGGCATGCGCATGATTGGCTTCGTCACCGGCCAGTTCACCGATGCGATGACTGGCAAAGCCATGACCAGTGTCTTTCTCCCCACCGCGCCCAATCCCATGACCGGCCTCCTCCTGGTGGTTGATTCGGAAAAGGTCACCGATGCGGCCCTCAGCCTCGAGGACGCGACCAAGCTGATCTTCTCGGGCGGTCTGATCGTGCCGGAAAGCCCGGTCACGCCGCTGAATCAGCGCCCAAGTCCCGCTGTGCCGCTTGAGCCGGTTGAGGCCTCCATTCCAGACGCGGATGCCGGCGATGAACTGCTCGTTGAGGAAGGCCTCTCTGAGAACGAGGACGCCGGTCTCATTCCCACTTTGATGAGCCTGCCCCGCGCGGAAGACTTCGACTCGGGCGACCCGGACATCCTCGCTGATGCCGAGCGCCAAGCCCCGGTTTCACCTGCGCGCCGCGTCACCAGCCGCATTGTCAGCGTGCTGCCGTGGAAGCGGCGTTAAGCGCGCTGGCGGCAAAAAACCGCCTCGACGATCATTCTTGATTGCCACCGCCGCCCTGGTGTCATAAAACAGCCTATCCGCCTGTTGGCGGCTCCTTGACGTTTTTCGGCGTGCCTGCTGTGATGGCAGCGCGCCATTCCTTTCCTGCCGTGCGCGTCATCGGAATGTTAGTGGCCCGGCCCGTTTCTTCATAAATGGGAGCCGCACGACCGGCTGGTCATTGTCAGGCCTTCACGGGAAGACAACCAGCCGGCTCGCTGGGCGCCCACCTGGACTCACTGGGATACGTGAGCCCTCGTTCCGGACGGCACAGGCGGGGAACTTAAGGCGCCGCAGTTTCTTTGGCTGCGGCGCCTTTCTTTTCTTTTGGAACGCCGCGGTTCCAATCTACAGTGCCGCCGTGACCTACCGCCTCCTGATTCACCTTCTGCTTTGCGGCTGCCTGTTGCAGTGCGCCAGCCAAAAAGACCCTTCCACAACACCGATTGAGGGCACCGAAAACAGTCCGGACGGCCCCGGTTTTTTGGTTGGCATCGTCGAGTTTGTGAATCCCGACCAGCGTTTTGTGCTGATCAAAACCCAGGGCACAGCGAACATCCCGTCCGGCGCCAAGCTGACCGCTCTTGATGCCACCGGCGCGCTCTCGGAAGTCGTGGTCTCGCCCGAACGCAAAGGCAGCCACCTGACCGCCGACATCCAATCCGGCAGCCCGCGCGCAGGCAATTTGGTCGTTTACCAGCCTGACAAAAAAAGCGTCCCGGCCACCTCATCGTTCCCTGCAATGACCGCTTCCCCGCCCCATTCACCCGCATCATCAGGACCGGGCGTCGAGTGGCGTGAAGGCCAGCCGCCTCCACTGGAGCCGCCGCCCGGACTCGTTCCCCTGGCTCCGGGCGAATCCCCCATTCCACCCCAACCCACCAGCCCGATCCCGCTCGACCCGCTGGCACCGCTGCCCCCCAGCCAGCCATGATTTCCGAAGCCGAGGCGCTGGCCCGCGTACTGGCCGCCTTGCCCGGCGCGCCGCCAACAGAGACAGTCCTGCTGGCTGCGGCCCTGGGCCGTCGTAGCGCCGGCGCCGTCCGCGCCAGCGTGCCCCTCCCCGGTTTCGACAACTCGATGATGGACGGCTATGCCCTTCGCGCCGCCGACAGCCGCCATCCCGGTCCCATAGAAATCATCGCCACCCAGCCTGCCGGGCGCGACCTTGGCCTCCGCATTGAGCACGCAGGACAAGCCGTGCGCATCTTCACCGGCGCCCCACTCCCCGCCGGCGCCGACGCGGTCATCATGCAGGAGGACACGCGCCTCCAAGATGATCGGTTGATCTGCACCGAACCGGTTGATGCCGGTGAAAACATCCGCCGCGCTGGCTCTGATTTGTGCGCCGGCCAGGTCCTCCTGCAGCGTGGCGATCTGATCACCCCCGGCCGCATCGGCTTGCTCGCTTCGCAAGGGCTGGCGGAGATAAAAGTCTGCCGCCAACCCAGCGCCGCCGTGCTTAGCACGGGTGACGAACTTGTCCCCCCCGGCTCAACGACTTCGTTGCAGCCCGGCCAGCTCTACAATTCCAATGGACCCATGCTGGCGGCGCTGCTGCATGACTTGGGCATCACCCAAGTCACCCAACGTCACTGCGCCGACACGTTTGATGCGACCCGCGAGGCGCTGCAAAGCCTCGCTGGCACCCATGATGTGATCCTCATCAGCGGCGGCGTCTCGGTGGGCGATCGCGACTTCGTCAAGCCCGCGCTCGAAGCCCTCGGAATACCGCCCCAACTCTGGCGTGTTCGGGTCAAACCGGGCAAACCCTTCCTCTTCACGCACCGTCTGGAGCCGCGCCCGCTCTTTGTCTTTGGCCTGCCCGGCAACCCGGTTTCCGCCTTCATCACGTTTCAGATTTTTGTGCGCCCGGCCTTGTTGAAACTGAGTGGCACGCCGGAGCAGGCACTCACACCCGCCACCACCACCGCAACCCTCGCGCAAGCTTTGGACAACCCCGGCGACCGTCCGCATTACCTGCGCGGCCGGCTCCAGGACGGCCGCTTCCACCCCTCCGGGTTGCAACGCAGCGACGCGCTGTTCGCCCTCAGCCAGGCCAACGCTTTGCTGCGCCTTGAGCCCGGCCAGTCCCTTGCCGCTAAAAGCCTGGTGGAAGTGTTCCCTTTGTAGAATGCGTTCCCGCTTCCCAATCGCCGCCTGATGCGGCATCCTACACCAGTGGACCTCCCGAATCCAGACAGCTCACGCCGCCGGACCGCCTTCGCCGGCATCGCGCTGCTGGTGCTGCTGCTGCTGACGGCTTCCCAGTGGGTTCCGGTGCTGCGAACGGCCACCCAGCACACCGAGTGGCTCATTGAGGACTGGATTCACCAGCATGGCCGCAAGGCGGTGGTCGATCCCTACATCGTCGTGCTCGGCGTCGATGAAGCCAGTCTCGACCTCAGCAGCGCCTTCCCGGAGGACATCGAAGCCTCCCCCACCCTGCAACTCATCGCCAAAGGCTGGCCCTGGCCGCGCCAAGTCTGGGCGGATGTGATTGAAAAACTCACCGCCGCCGGCGCACGCGTCATCGGCATCGACTTTGCCTTTGCCACCGCCACGCCGGATCATCCTGAGTGGGACGCTGCCCTGCACGCTGCGCTGGAGCGGCATCGCGACCGTGTTGTCATTGGGGCCGACTACGAATTCTCCGCCAGCAAAGCCCGGCTCGTGCCACCCAGCGCCGCTGTGCTCACCAGTGACAGCCTGCAAAAGGAGCCGCGTCTCGGTTACTTCACTTACTGGCCGGATGACGACGGCGTGGTGCGGCGCGGCGCGCGCCGGCATGGCGAGGATGTTTCCCAAGCCCTCTCCTTTCCCGCCGCAGTGCTTCAACAGGCCCGGCTCAAGTCACGTCTTCCCGGCAGTCCCGACGAGCCGCAGCGCATTCGTTTTGGCCCCGAGACCGTTTACACGCCCAGCTCCCTGCACGAGATCTTCGTTCCGGCTCTTTGGGAAACCAATTATGCCAACGGCGAATTCTTCCGCGGCAAAGTCGTCCTCGTCGGCCCGTCCGCACGTCATTTTCAAGACGATGTGCGCACGCCCGTCGGCACGCTCTTCGGCGTTCAATTGCATGCTCACTTCCTCGCCGCCTTCCGGCATGGGCAGACGATCTGCGAATGGTCGCCCTGGCTGGTCCTCGGCCTCAGCATCAGTGCCACGCTCCTCGTGCTGCTGCTCATCTTGCTTTTTCCCCGCCCGTTTGTCGGTGTGCTCGTCACCTGCGGCTTGGTGGTGCTTTTGTTCCTCGTGCAAAGGCACTTCTTTGATCGCGGTGACATGGTGCTCGCCATGCTTCTCCCCGCCAATGCTGCCGCGCTCGCGGGCCTGACGGCCTTGACCCACGACTTCATTCAGGAACGTCGTCAGCGCGAGCGGCTGCGCGCCGCCATCACCGGTTATTTCTCTCCGGACATGGAGGAGCAAATCCTCCGCCAGCCCGCCTCCTACTTCCAAACCCTGCGCGGCGCGCGCCGCCACATCACCCTGCTCTTCTCCGACCTGCGAGGCTTCACCAGTCTCTCCGAACAACTCCCCGCTGAAGATCTCGTCCTGCAACTCAACGAGTACCTCGACCGCATGGTGCAAACCGTCTTTGCCACCGGCGGCAGCATCGACAAATTCATCGGCGACGCCGTCATGGCTGTCTGGGGCCGTTTGCGCGACGATGCCAGCATGGCTGATCTCGACGCCGATGCCCGCGGCGCCGTCACCACCGCGCTCAACATGCGCCGCGAGTTGATGGAGCTCAATCGCCAGTGGGCCGGGCGCAACCTGCCGCCGCTCGCCATCGGCGTCGGCCTGCATCAGGGTGAGGCGGTGGTTGGCGACATGGGCTCCCAGCTCAAAAAGGAGTTCACCGCCATCGGCGACACCGTCAACCTCTCTGCCCGGCTCGAAGGCGTCACCAAGGAATACGGCGTGGACATCATCCTCAGCGAAAGCCTGCGCCAGCGCCTGGGCGATGCCTTTCTTTGCCGCAGCGCCGACCTCGTCCGCGTCAAAGGCAAACGCGAGCCGGTCGCCGTGTACGCCGTGCTGGGACGCACCGAAGAAATGCCCGCGCCATCAGGACTCGTCGAATACGAAGCAGGCATTCGCTCTTACCGCGCCGGCCAATTCGGGCAAGCCACGCAGCAATTCACCCAAGCCCGCGCCGCCGGGCTCGACGACACCCTCACCCAGCTCTACCTCCAGCGCTGCGCCGATCTGCAGCAAGCGCCGCCAGCGCAGTGGGACGGCGTCTTCACCATGACCAAAAAGTAAGCGTCAGCCGCAGACAGCGCAGCAAATCCTTGCCCACCCGCCAGCTCCCGCGTATCCATGCCCGCGCCGCCGATGTGGCGAAATGGTAAACGCAGCAGACTTAAAATCTGCCGGAGGGTTTCCTCCTTGCCGGTTCGAGCCCGGCCATCGGCACCAGAAAACACCTCTTTTGCTTGTGGATTAAAGGATTCAGACCAGCCAAGCAGATTCCGGTGTTGGCAGCCGTTAGCAATGACTAGCGGTGTTAGCTATCAAAAATGGATGCCAATAAGATACACCTGGAGGCCAAAACCAAGCCGAGAGCCATGATTGCATCTTGCCGGTGACCGGGGATGGAGTCTCCTTTGCCCGCGCTTCCGGGATGCAAACAAAAACCATTCAGGAGATGAATGTCCGGGTTCGGTTTCGACTTGAGCATCTGAATCTCAGCCGATTTTAAAATCATCCAGAAACTCCGAGGCTGGCTCGACGCCGGTGACGAGGAGGTGATCCCGGGCACGGGTGCAGGCGACGTAGAGGAGCTGGCGCTCGGTATCGTAAACCTCCTGGAGATCGGCGTCGTCTCCGACGGTTTCGATGCGCTCCTGGAGGGGGAGCACTTCGTCGTCACAGGCCATGATGGCGACGGCACGGAACTCCAGGCCCTTGGCCAGGTGCATGGTGGCAATCGAAACGTGCTCGGGGTCAGTTTCTGCGTGTTCGTCGAGCACTTTGGCGTCGAGACCTACGGCCTCCACCGCCTGATGGGCTCGCTGAAGTTGCGGCTCGGCTCGAACAAACACGCCCATTTCGTGCGGCAGGATGCCCTCGGCGATTCGAGCGGCCAACCAGGCCTCCACGGCTTTGCTCTCCTCTGCCTGATTGACAAAGGTCCGGATCGACGGCTGCGGGCCGTTAAATACGGAAATGGTGTCGCTGCGATTCTCGGTGTTGCCATCGACATCGGAGACTTCAGGGCCAAGCAAGCGGTCGGCCTGCATGCGAATTTGATGCGAGGTGCGATAATTGATCCGGAGGGTGCGGGACCTGCCGCGAATGTCCACTCCAAGTGATTTCCAGGAAAAGGGTTGCTGGAAAATGCGCTGGCCAATGTCGCCCGCAAAAAACAAAGCATTGGGGCGGCCGGCCCCAAGAGCGGAGAAAAAGCGCAGTTGGGCCACACTGAGGTCCTGCGCTTCGTCAATAACAACAAAGTCATGGGGTGGATTGCCGGTTTGCGCGTAATGTTCTGCCAGACGGGTGTAAACTGCGGAAAGCGTCACCAGCCCCGCTTGAGTGAGCGCTCGCCTGGCAGCTTCAAAGATTGACCATAAGACGAGCCGTTGCGGTTCTGGCAAGCGGGTCTTCCGACCGAGGCGCGCGACATCGCGGTAGCTTTCCCAGGCCAGCAACTGCCAGGCATCCACCACTTGCTCCCACTCTGAGAGGAGGAACGCCCGGCTGAACTTGTGACCGCCTACCGACTTTGCCGCAGAGCGCATGTAATCAGCGATTTGGCTTCGATCAGCGAGTTTGACCGGCCCCCACTGCGACTTGTGCAAGCGCAGCGCGAGGGAGTCGAGGGAATGCACATCGATACGCTCCCCCAGCCGGGGTTCATGGCTGATCAAACGGCGCAGCTTGGTCCGCAGCGCGTGTGCCAGCGGGTCTGAAAAGGTGGTGAGCAGCACCCTGGAGTCAGGGTTGCCGCGCGCGAGCTGGACCGCCCGATGCAAGGCGACGATGGTTTTGCCCGTCCCCGCAGAACCAGACACGCGGGCCGCGCCGTTGTAGTCGCGCTCCACCCACTGCTGTTGTTCGGGGTGAAGGAAGATGGTCCACTTCTCCCAAGGAAAATCGAGGGCGCGTTGCAGTTCCTCCACGTTCGCCATCACGCGGAAGCGGCGCTGCGCATCGGGGTGATTGAAGGGATCGGCGGTGGGCGCCGCTGGCTGGGCAGCCACCCGTGGTTTGCCTCCCGTTGCCAGTTCCAGCAGGGCCTCGGAAGCTTCGGCCGGCAGGTGATCCACCAGGTTCAGCAAGGTGTCCTCGGTCGCCGCCTTCACATCGTTGAGCCATTCCACGGGCACACCGTAACCAAGCAATTCGTCATCGATGCGATTCGCAAAGAGCGGCGGTTTGGGGGTTGACGCAGGCGCAGGCAGCTCCTGCTGCACATAGAGAGGCACAAAGACCTCCTGCACCGTCTCACGGATTTCCACGAGCTGTGCTGCACCGGTTTTCGGGTGGGTCTCCAGCTTTCTCCGCTCAGCCCAGACGTAGGCATCGTCGTGATGGTCCACGTAGCATAGGAGCAGGCTGCCGGACGTTTTATGGACGATGAGGCGGATGTCGGCATTGACCCGGACCGACCAGAAATTCTTGTCCTTGGCCTTGTCCAGCTTGTGAAAGCTCATGCCCGGATTGGCCGGGTTCATCTGGAGGTCAAAGGCTGTTGTTTTGACGGCTTTCTGCGCCTCACCCGTGAGGCGGGCGAGGCTGTCAGTGAAGGTGTCGGCAATTCGGAAATCCATGCGCTCGTCACTGGCTACCGCTTGAAATTGGGAATTGCCCGGACCATGAACTCGTCGAACAAAGGCACCGTGAATGCCATGTCCCCGTGAGCGGGGCTGTAGATCATCCCTTTCTTGATCAGCTTGGCCCGCACCGGCCCGAGGCTGGTGACCTTCACCCCTAGAGTGTCTGCGATATCGCCAGTGCGATGTGCGCCCGGCCCCAATTCGGCCATGGCTCGCAAGAAATTCTTTTCGCTCGGTGTGAGCCGGTCGAAGCGGACGCGAAAAAAGTTTTTGTCCAGTCGAGGGATTACGGTTGCGGTCGCATTCTCGACAACCTTCAGCGTAATGGGGCTGGCCTCGGCGAGGTTCCATGCCTGGTATCCCCATTCCTGAAGGAAATATGGATATCCCCCTGTGAGTTTGAAAACTTCCTTCAGCGCGTTCGGCTCGAAAGTCACGCCCGCAGCCTGCGCTGGTTCGCGAAGGGCTTTCGCGGTTTCACCCTCCGAGAGCACGCCGACATCGGGGAAACTGAAGAGCCGCTCGGCATACGACTTCGATTCGCCTGCCATCCCAGGAAGGATCGGCAAGCCTGCTCCAAGCAGAACCAGCGGAAGCTGGCGTTGCTGGACCTTGTGCATCGCCATGATCAGGGCACCGAGTTCCTTTTGATTGAAATACTGGATCTCATCGATGAGCACCGCTACCGCGCTCTTTCTCTCTTCGGCTGCTTCGCCGACCGCAACGAAGAGGTTGGGCAGATCGATTTCCAAATCCCCGCTGTCCGCCGATCCCTGCTCAGGATCCACATCCAGCCCGACGGCGAAATCCTCGTAAGTGACTTTGAGGACGCCGAGAAAACTGCGGAGCACCCGAAGACCACGCTTCACCTTGTCCCCGGCACCCGCGACTCGATCCAGATCAAAGAGAAGACTGCGGAGATACGGGGCCAGGAGCGGCCCGAGCGGCTTGTCTTCGTGCGCTTCGATGACGATTGTGCGGTAGCCATCATTTTTTGCCAGCAGCTCAATTTCGTTGAGGAGGACGGTCTTGCCGACGCCGCGCAACCCGGTGAGCAGCATACTCTTTTCAGACCGCTTCGCCTTGATTCTCCCGAGGAGAATTCGTGCCTGTTCAAGGATGGGGTCTCGACCGACCAGTTCGGGCGGTGGCGATCCTGCACCAGGGGAAAATGGGTTTTTGATCGGGTCCATTTGTGTCCATTTATATATGTTTATACTTCAATTCAAGTATAATTCGTTCAATCCCGTATAAACGCGGAATCAGACCCGAAACACCTTCATCACTTCATCCCCGAGATGATTGATGACCTTCACCGCAATGCGCCCTTGCTTCGGTTTCTCGAAGGCTCGTGACGTGTCGCTGTTCAGCGTGGCCCAGGCGTCGGCGTTGATTTCGGCTTTGAGGCTGGTCTTGAGGGCGTTGTAGGGGTCGTTCTGGCCGAGGAAGTAGGCGTGGCGGACAAAGAAGCTCTCCTCGTTGTAGTCGGTGTCGATGAACCAGCAGGCGATGCCGTCGGTGCCTGAGCTTTCCACCTCCCCGGTCTGGGGTTTGAAGACATCCACCCCGTTCACCTTCACGCGCAGCTTGCCATCCTGCTCGGGCAGGAGCGTCACGTCGGGCTCGCCGAAGATGACGAAGAGGTTGCCTTTGCCGGTGTTTTTGAGGTCTTCGGCCATGTGCAGGTCGGCGTTCATGCGGGCCTTCAGCACGGTGAGCTTGCCCAGTTTGTTGAATTCGGTGGTGTGGGCCTCGTAGTTGAAGGCGCAGGCAATCAAGACATCAAACCCGGCTTCCCCAGCCTCGCGGGCGGCGGCGGCGAGGTCCGCGCGCTGGACGGTGCCGAATTCCGGGCCGATGAAGAGGGCGGCGCGCTTGCCAGAATCGCCTTCGAGGTAGCGGCCCTCAGCGCCGATGTATTCACCGGGCCAGGCGTTCAAGGACTCGAAGATGATCTTGTCCGCCTTGTCCGCCTGCTGCACGCCGGCGGTTTTCAGGTTCTCCAGCACCATCTGGGGAAAACTCTGTCTGGCGGCATATTCGGCGTCGCCCTCGTTGACCGTGGCGGGGTCGATCAATTCATCGTCCTCATCCACGCCGAGCACACGATGCGGGCTGAGGCTTTCGACGGTGAAGGGGCCTGCCACACGGACTTTCTTTTTGTCGTCGTAGGGCTTGTCGTAGAGGTATTCGAACTCGGCCTTGGCGGCGATGGAGGCGTCGATCTCCTTTTGCCGAGCAATGCGCTGTTCCCAGAAGGCAGTGACCAGCGGCTGAACGTCTGGCGGCCAGTGGGAGGGCACTTCGCGCGGAATTTCCCATTCCTGCAATGAACCGCTTGGGTGCTTGGGTGCTTGGGTGCTTGGGTGCTTGGGTGCTTGGGTGCTTG
>CAZKMS010000095.1:0-22211 GCA_964553805.1 uncultured Verrucomicrobiaceae bacterium | reverse complement strand
CATAAATGGCCGAAAATTGTCAAAAATCAGGTCGAATCCGCGAAGTCGGGTTAGCTCGTCTGGTCCGGGTGAGACGGCGGCGTTGGTGGTGCCGGTGCTCGGGAGTGGCGAGTCGTTGCCCTGCGTTGGAGAGTGGCATTGACGGGCGGGGACTGGCATCGGCGCGCTGTGGGGTGCGCGGCTGGGTGGCAGCACTTTTTTTTACGCGGTCTTTTGCGTTTACGCTGTCCTAGGGGTGGCAGGTGCGGTAGAGGTGGGGTGCCCGCATACGCCGGGCTTGCTGCGATGATGCTCTTCCCTTCTCTTCAATGTTGCGGACTGCGTGACGGCCCGCGGATCTTGGTGTGCCTGAGTTTGCTGGCGCTGGCACCGCGGATGCTGGCGGTGATGCCGGAAGTAAACCGGCTGGTGCCTAAGGGGGTGCCGGCATTCTCGCAGGCGGGGGGGCCGGACAAGATGGCGATGGGGGCAGGGGTGGTGGCGGTGGGGCTGCCCCAGTTGGCGAATCCGAAGTCGGGGTTGCAGACGGGCGGGGTGCTGCTGTGGGATGCGGTGACGGGCAAGGCGCTGCCGACGCTGTTCCCGCCGCCACAGGCGGGGACGGAGGCGATGCTGTTTGGAGCGGCGGTGGCGATGAGCGGGAGCACGCTCGTCATTGGTGCGCCGGAGCTGGGCTCGGCACCGGGGGAGACTGACATGACGGGCGGGGCTTTTCTCTATGACGTGAAGAGGCGGCGCTACCTGACGGCGCAGCCGCTGCGCGCGGTGTGGGCGGCGGGCGGTGATCGCTATGGCTCAAAGGTGGCGGTGGACGGAGACCTGGTGGCATTGGGCGCGCCGGGGGCGAGTGGCCAGGGGGGCAATGCGGGGGTGGCGACGGGGGCGGTGCTGGCGGTGGACTTTCGCACGGGAGACTACTCCCGCATCACGCCGGATGCGGTGGGGCTGCCGGGGGCGACGGCGGGGAATACGCTGGATTGTTTCGGAGATGGCTTGGCGCTGCAGGGCCGGACGCTGGTGGTGGGGGCGCCGCAGAGGACAGAGTCCGGGCAGGCGCAGGCGGGGCGGGTGTATGTGATCAGTGTGAACCTGGCACCGGCGGCGGGGCCAGGGGGCACGTCGAGCGGGCTGGCGGAGCTGACGGAGCCGGTGCTGCAAGCGGGCTCCCAATACGGGCGGAAGCTGGCGCTGGGCAGCCGCTTTCTGATCACGGGGTCGCCCAATCGCAACAGCGGGGGCGGTGAGGTACGGATATATGATCGTCGGGGCCTGCCGGCGCTGCCGTTTGTGAAGGCATACACTGGGAGCGTGCCGGCAGATCAATACGGGCTGGCAGTGGCGACGGAGGGCAATCGCACCTTCTTCACCTACGCTGGGCGCTATGTCTTTGGAGAGTCTCCAAGTTCGCCGTTCATTCGCACGCAGATCTTTTTCACGCTGGACACCACAGGTCAGGGCTACGGTCAGGCGCTGGCGGCGGGGGACGAGCGGCTGGCGGTGGGGCAACCGCTGTTTGACGGATCAGGCGAGGATTCGGGGGTGGTGGTGCTGCATCCGACGCCGACTCTGCACCTGCCAGATTTTTACCCTGGGCCGCTGACGGGGGATACGGCGCCATCCATGCCAGGGGACGTGCGGGTGACAAAGCTGCAGGAGGTGGTGGTGACGCTGCGGCCCGCTGCGGGAGCTTATCCGTTCTTTGTTGGCAGCCTGAGCGCAGGAGCACCTGGGGTGAAGGGCCCGCTGGGGGTATTTGAGCACAGCCTGAACCAAGGCCACTACCTGGCGCTGGGCCAGAGCACAGCGGAGCTGCCGCTGCTGAGCCGCCCGATCGCGAATGAGGGTGCGGCGGCGTGGTTCCGGGCGGGGCCGAAGGGCAAGGGGCTGCTGAACCTGATGGCGGCCTTTGGGGCGAACCCGGCCGGGGCGGTGCTGCATGGGGGGGACGGGATGCTCTTTGGGGTGAATCTGCCGGTGGCGTCGGTGGGGGAGTTGCGGGTGGACAATGCCGAGGGGGCCAATGGGGTGCTGCCGGTGCGGCTGCGCCAGGGGGGCACGGTGGACGCGGGCAATGACTCGGGGCTGCTGGCGCTGAAGGCCTCCACGCCTGGGACGAATGCCTGGACGGTGCGGGAGGGGAACGACCTGGGCGGGGGCCTGCTGGCGGGTGAAGTGCCGCCATGGGCCTCCTACACGTCGAACGCTACTTCCTTTGTGCACGCTCTGACCGGGACGGGGGTGACGCCAGAGAACAACCAGCGGCTGCTGTTTGGGGCGCTGAACCTGCGCAAGGGAGATGCGGCGCCAGGGGTGCTGAATGCGGCGGGTCAGACAGGGGCGGCAGTGTTTCAGCAGTTCACGGGGGTGACACATGGGGCGACAGGCCGGGTGCTGCTGCGGGCCACGCTAGCAACGGGGCCGGGGATCCCGGCGGCTGTCAACGAGGGGCTGTGGTGCAACCGGAGCGGGACGCTGACGATGATCCTGCAGAAGGGCCAGCAGGCCCCGCTGCTGGCGGCGGGGGTGAAGATCAAGCGCATCCTGAACTACGGCCTGGTGGCGAACCATGACGTGGGGGTGAAGGATGATGTGGTGCTGCTGGCGCAGGTGGCGGGACCGGGGGTGAAGGCGGGGAACGATGGGGTGCTTTATTTGTCCAGGGCGGGAGTGCCGGAGCCGGGGCAGTTTGAGATGCTGGCGCGGGAAGGAGATCGCCTGCAGTGCCTGGGCGGGGCGAAGATCGGGACGATCCTGCGGCTGGAGATGACCATGGGGCCTTTTCTGTTGCAACGAAGCTACTACGGGCTGCTGTGCAGCCTGGTCAATGAGACTGGGAGGGTGACGGCGAAGAACAACCTGATCTGGGCTGTCGGCGCGACGAATCTGGGATCGCTGACACAGGGCGCGGCGCGGCTGCCGCTGCCGAAGGTGCGCAAGGGGGAGTATTGCGAGGTGTTCGGACCGGGCTACGACCGGGTGACGAGCGTGACCTTCCCCGCGCTGACGCGGGATGCCAATGGGGCGCTGAATACGGGCATGGCGCAGGTGATCGACTGGCGCCACGGGGGCTCGACGGGTGTGGTGAGCTTCCCGAACAAGCGGCAGTCGGCGGCGCTGATCTGGTGAGGGGGGATGGGTGCGGTGGGCGGGGGCAGTGACGGCAGTGGGTGGGCACGGGCGGGCACTCTGCGCCGCAGGGGGAGAGGGCAAAGCGGGAGTTGGCTTTCGCGGGTGAGGCGCTAGGATGGGCGCGGGCGTCCACCACGGGCGCCGCTTTCCCCCTCTCCCACCCACCGCATGAACCCGCCCGGCCTCGACGACCTGCTCACTCTGCTGCGTTTTCCCAGTGTCTCCACCGATCCCGCCCGCCGCGCGGAGGTGCGGGCCTGCGGGGAGTGGCTGGAGCAGCGGCTGGGTGGCATGGGCCTGGACTCTCGCCTGCATGAGACGCCGGGGCACCCCATCCTGGTCGCGCAGAACCGCCATCAACCCGGCCGCCGCACGGTGTTGCTCTACGGTCACTACGATGTGCAGCCCGCCGAGCCGCTGAATGAGTGGCTCTCTCCCGCCTTCGAGCCGACGATCCGGGACGGGCGGATTTTCTGCCGCGGGGCGACCGACAACAAAGGCCAGCTCATGGCGCACGTGCAGGGCCTTACAGAGACGTTGGCGGCACACGGCGATCTGCCGGTGAATCTGACAGTGCTCTTTGAAGGGGAGGAGGAGATTGGCAGCGCGAATTTGAAGCCCTTTCTGGAGGCGCACCGGGAGCTGCTAGCCTGCGATGTGGTGGCGATCTCGGACACCGGCATGGTGGGGCCGGGCGTCGGCACCTTTACCTACGGGCTGCGGGGAATCGCCTGCCTGGAGGCCATCGTGCGCGGGCCGGGGATCGACCTGCACTCGGGCATCTTTGGCGGCGCGGTGGCGAATCCGGTGACGATGGCGGCGCGCCTGGCCGCCAGCCTGCACGATGCCGAGGGCCGCGTGCTCATTCCAGGCTTCTACGAAGCGGTGCGTCCGCTGCAGGCGTGGGAGCGGGAGGCCTGGCAAAAACTGGGCGACGACGACGCGGAGACGCTGGAGCTGACCGGCGCGCCGGCGCTCTTTGGCGAGCCGGGCTACAGCGGTCGCGAACGCCGCTGGGCGCGCCCGACGGCAGAAGTCAACGGCATCGGCGGAGGGTATCAAGGCGCGGGCTCGAAAACGGTGATCGGGCGGGAGGCCTTTGTGAAGTTCTCGTTCCGCCTCGTGCCCGACCAGGACCCGGATGAAATCCTGGCAGCGGCAGCCGCCCACCTACGCGCCCAGCTTCCAGAGGCGGTGACGCTGGAACTCGATCTGGGTCACACCGGCAAACCCTACTTGATGGACCCGCATTCCGCCTTCGGCCAGGCGGCGCAACGCGCGCTGGCCCGCACCTTCAGCGGCGACATCGCGCTCATTCGCGAGGGAGGCAGCATCCCGATCGTGCAGGCTTTCGAGGACGTGCTGGGCGCGCCGACCTTGCTCCTGGGACTGGCTTTGCCCGACTGCCAGGCGCACGCGCCGAACGAGAATTTTCCGATCGAAAATTTCATCGCCGGCACCCGCCTGAATCAAGCTCTGCTGGAGGAGCTGGCGGGATGAGCGACAACCGAATGAAACGGGGTGTGCGGCGAGTGCCGCGCTGCCGCTGCCTGTTTGGCGGTACAACGGCGTGAGAGGGAGCGGCGGCGGCGCGCTTTTGTTAGCCTAACACTCCACGCCTTCCGCGCGCATCTGGCGGAACCACTCGACGAAGCGGGGGATGCCCTGGCGGATGGTGGTGGTGGGCTGGAAGCCGAGCAGGCGCGTCGCTTTGGAGACGTCGGCGGAGGTGAGTGGCACGTCGCCGGGCTGCTCGGGCATGGCGTTGATGACGGCTTTTTTGCCGACGGCCTCCTCGATGGTGGCGATCATGTCGTTGAGCGTCACGGTCTGGGAGCCGCCGAGATTGAAGATGTCGCAAATCGGGCCGTCCTGGTAACGAAACGCGCCGAGGATGCCGTCCACGATGTCGCTGATGAAGGTGTAGTCGCGCGCGGTATGGCCGGCGCCGTATTTGTCGATGGGCTGGCCGTCTTCGATGCGGCGGGTGAACTTCGAGATGGCGAGGTCGGGGCGCTGGCGGGGGCCATAAACGGTGAAGAAGCGCAGGCAGACGGTGCGGATGCCGTAGAGGTGGCTGTAGTTCGAGCACATCTGCTCGCCGGCCATCTTGGTCATGGCGTAGGGGCTGATGGTTTGCAGGATCGGGTCCTGTTCGCTGAAGGGCACCTTTTTGTTCACACCATAGACGGAGGAGGAGGAGGCGAAGACGAAGTGCCTGGTGCCGAGACGCTTGGCATTTTCGAGCAGGTAGAAGGTGCCCTTGATGTTGACGTCGATGTAAAGCTCGGGCTGCTCGATGGAAGGCCGCACGCCGGCGCGCCCGGCGAGGTGGATGACGGTGTCGGGCTTGAAGTCGTCGAAGACGGCGGCGACGGCGGCGGGGTCGGTGAGCTCGGCTTCGTAAAGGCGGATGCGATCAGCGACGCTGCGCAGGTTGTTGCGCTTGATGACGGGGTTGTAGTAGTCGTTGAAGCTGTCGATGACCGCGACTTCGCCGGCGTTTTCGCGCAGGAGACGCTCGACGGTGTGGGAGCCGATGAAACCGGCACCGCCGGTGACGAGAATTCTCATGAGGTGGTTCGTGCGGGCGGGAAGCCGCCGCGGGCTATTTTTTGAAAAGCACCGGGATGAGGAGGATGGCCAGGATGTTGACCACCTTGATCATCGGGTTCACGGCGGGACCGGCGGTGTCCTTGTAGGGGTCGCCGACGGTGTCGCCGGTGACGGCGGCTTGGTGGGCGAAGCTGCCCTTGCCGCCGTGGTTGCCGTCTTCGACGTACTTTTTGGCGTTGTCCCAGGCGCCGCCCGCGGAGGTCATGGCGATGCCGACGAACAAGCCGGTGACGATGGTGCCGATGAGCAGGCCGCCGAGGGCTTCTTTGCCGAGGAAACCGACGCCGATCACGAACACCACGGGCAGTAGGGCGGGCACGATCATCTGGCCGAGCGCGGCCTTGGTGACGATGCCGACGCACTGGGCGTAGTCGGGCGTGTCCTGGCCGGTGAGGATGCCGGGCTTGGCGGCGATTTGACGGCGCACCTCGCGCACCACGGCGCCGGCGGCGTTGCCGACCGCGTCCATGCTGAAGGCGGTGAAGAGGTAGGGCAGCAGGCCGCCGATGAACATGCCGATGATGACCTGGGGGTTCGTCAGGTCGAAGTTCAGCTCCGGCAGGCTGCCGGTGAGGTGCAGCAGGTGCGCCTTCAAGTCCTCGACATAGGAGCCGAAGAGGACCATCGCGGCGAGACCGGCGGAGGCGATGGCGTAGCCTTTGGTCACCGCCTTCATGGTGTTGCCAACGGCGTCGAGTTCGTCGGTGATTTTGCGCACCTCCTCAGGCAGGCCGGACATGACGGCGATGCCGCCGGCGTTGTCGGTGATCGGGCCGAAGGCATCAAGGGAAATGATGATGCCGGAGAGGCTGAGCATGGAGACCACCGCGACGGCGATGCCATACAGCCCGGCCCACTCGTAGCAGCCCCAGATGGAGGCGCAGATGGCGAGCACGGGCAGAAAAGTGGCGTGGTGCCCGGTGCTGATGCCGGCGATGATGTTGGTGGCGTGGCCAGTCTCCGAGGCCTTGGCGATGCGGCGCACCGGCTTGTGGAAGGTGGAGGTGTAGTAATTGGTGATCCAAACCACGAGGAAGGTCATGACCAGGCCGACCAGCGCACAAAGGAAGAGGTTGTTGGCGCTCACGACTTGCTCGCCGATCTTCAAGCCATTGGGAAACATCGCGGAGGTCGCGACCTTGAACAGCAGCGAGGAAACGATCCCGGCCACGGCGACGCCGCCGACCAGCGCGGCGGTGGCTTTTTGCTTCACGAAGTTCACAAAGCCGATGCCGAGCAGCGAGGAGATGATCGACAGGCCGCACAAGACGAACGGATAGACCAACGGCGCCGCCGTCTCCTGGGAGGTGGTCAGGAAACCAACGAGCACGGCGCCGATGAGGCTGACGGCATAGGTCTCAAACACGTCCGCCGCCATGCCCGCGCAGTCGCCCACGTTGTCGCCCACGTTGTCGGCGATGGTGGCCGGGTTGCGCGGGTCGTCTTCGTTGAGGTTTTGCTCGTTCTTGCCCACGAGGTCCGCGCCGACATCCGCCGCCTTGGTGTAAATGCCGCCGCCGAGGCGGGCGAACACACTGACGAGGGAACTGCCGAGGGCGAGGCCGACGAGGGAGTCGATGGCGATCTTGGTGGCGTTCGGGTTGCCGGTGTTCAGCTTGAGCATGACGAGGTAAAAACCCGCCACTGAAAGCAGGCCGAGCGCGACGACCAGCAGGCCGGTGACCGCGCCGCCATTGAAGGCGATTTTCAAGGCCGGATGCGCGCCGACCGAGGCCGCCTGCGCGGTGCGCACGTTGGCCCGCACGGCGATGAACATGCCGATGTAACCCGCCAGCAGCGAACAAAAGGCGCCGACCACAAAACCCGTCGCTGTGGCGCCATCCCGCAGCCACCAGACCGCCGCCAGGATCAGCGCGGCAATCAGCACGACCGCCGTCATCTGCTTGTTCAAATAAGCCCGGGCGCCCTCCTGCACCGCCGCCGCGATTTGATGCATCTTCTCGTTGCCAGCCGAGGCCGCAAGGATCTGCCGGATCAGCAGCACGGCGACAATCAACCCGCCAGCGGCGAGGATAATGGACAAATTGATACCTTGGTTCAGGAGCAGCGAATTCATTCGGGAGCAGCGGTTCGGATGGTTGGGGAACCGAGACCGGAGAAGCCGGGAAGTTTATAGAGCGCACGGAAGCTCGCAAGGCTTTTTCTGATTCCTCGCCACCGAAACCCGCCTGGGGGTTCAGTGCCCCACTTCTGACAATTCTCCACCGGGCCCAAAGAACCTCCCCGCTTGCGTCGTTACACTTGTCGTCATGGCCGACGCGCCCGAGCCGTTCTCTTCCTCCCGACGCCGCCTGCTTGCCGGAGCGGCTGGCAGTCTGGGCGGCTTGGCCTTTTCGCAGTTGCTGGCGGAGGAGGCGCTGGGGCGCAGCCGGACACATCATGCGGCGCGGGCGAAGCGAATCATCTGGCTGTTCATGCACGGCGGTCCGAGCCACCTGGATTTGTTTGATCCCAAGCCCGAACTGGTCCGCCACTCGGGCAAGCCGCTGCCGCAGAGTTATGGGCGCGTCGAGACCAGGCGGGATGTGGCGGCCAATCCACTGCTGGGGCCGGTGAAGCCCTTCCGGCCGCGCGGGCAAAGCGGCATCGAGGTGAGTGATTTCCTGCCGAATCTGGGCGGGCTGGCAGACGAGATGTGCGTGATCCGCAGTTGCCATGGCGACAGCGTCAACCATCCGCAATCGGTCTATCAACTCAACACCGGCTCCATCCTGATGGGCAAACCCAGCTTCGGCAGTTGGCTGGCCTACGGCCTCGGCTCGGAAAACGACGACATGCCGGCCTTTGTGGTGATGCCCGATCCGGGCGGCGGTTTGAAAGGCGGCCCGCCAGCCTGGGGCAGCGGGTTCCTGCCCGCCACCTACCAGGGCACGACCCTGCGCGCGGGCGCCAATCCCATCCTGCACCTGCGCCCGCCCGAAGACGCCGCTGACCGCCAGCGGCCGGTGCTCGATTTCACTCAGCGCCTGAATGCCCTGCACCAGGCCCGCCACGGACCGGACACCCAGCTCGACGCCCGCATGCGCGCCTACGAGCTGGCTTTTCGCATGCAAACGGCCGCGCCGGAGGCGGTCGATCTGGCCCAGGAATCGACGGCGACACGGCAGCTTTACGGTCTGGATCACCCGGCCACGCGCGAGTTCGGCACGCGCTGCCTGCTGGCCCGGCGGTTGATCGAACGCGGAGTGCGGTTTGTGCAGCTTTACTCCGGCGACACCAACGGCTGGGACGCCCACAACGACGTGCTCAGCAACCACACTGACCACGCCGCGCGCACCGATCTGCCGGTGGCCGGTTTGATCCGCGATCTCAAGCAGCGCGGTCTGCTCGAGGACACGCTGGTGGTCTGGGGCGGCGAGTTCGGACGCATGCCGATGAGCGAAAAAGGCACCGGCCGCGATCACAATCCGTACGGCTACACCACGGTGCTATTCGGTGCCGGCGTGCGCCACGGTCACGTGCACGGCGCCACCGATGACTTCGGTCTGCGCGCGGAAGTGGACAAGGTGCACGTGCACGACCTGCACGCGACCCTGCTGCACCTGCTCGGCATCGATCACGAGCGCCTCACCTACCGCCACAACGGCCGCGACGAACGCCTCACCGATGTGGCCGGTCACGTCGTGCGCGGCATCCTCGCTTGAACCATGAGGCCGCTGCTGTCCGCCCTGCTTCTGCTGATTTTGCTGCCAGCACCGAGCGCACGCGCGAAGGCCATCCGCGCGACTGAGGATCCGGTGCGCGACGAACCGCCCGTCACGGAAAAGGAGCGCGCGCACTGGGCCTACCAGCCGTTGCGGCCGGGTGCGGGCGGCATCGACGCTTTAATCGACGCCAAACTCCGCGAGCAAGGCCTGCGCCGCTCGGAACCCGCCGACGCTGCCACGCTGATCCGCCGCGCCACGTTCACCCTGACCGGCCTGCCACCCACACCGGAGGAGGTCACGGCATTTGAAACCGCCTTCGCCAACGACGCCGATGCCGCTTACGAGGCGCTGCTCGACCGCCTGCTCGCCAGCCCGGCCTACGGCGAGCACTGGGCGCAGTGGTGGCTGGACTTGGCGCGCTTCGCGGAGACGGACGGCTTTGAGCACGACAAGGAGCGGTCGCGCGCCTGGCAGTATCGCGACTGGGTGATCGCCGCGCTCAATCGCGACCTGCCCTTTGATGCATTCGCCCGCCAGCAGGTGGCCGGGGACTTGCTGCCGGACGGCGAAGCGGTGGCGACCGGGTTTCTCTTCAGCGGACCCGACATGCCCGACCTCAATCTGCAGGACGAGCGCCGGCACGTCGTGCTCAACGAGATCACCAGCACCGTCGGCTCGGTCTTCCTCGGCCTGACCGCCGGTTGCGCGCAGTGCCACGACCACGCCTACGACGCCATCAGCCAGGCGGATTTTTACCGGCTGCGCGCTTTTTTCAATGACACCGTGGTGACCAAACGCGACCGCCCGCTCGGCCCCGAGGTGCGGGTGTTCAAGGACAACGTGCCCGTCAGCGCGGTCTATGTGCGCGGCGACTTCCGCCGTCCCGGCCCGAAGGTGACGTCCGGCTTTCCACGGGTGCTGGGCGACCTCGGCTTGACTCCGGTGGATCGCGCGGCACTCGCACGCTGGCTCACCTCCGCGGACAACGCCCTCTTTCTGCGCGCCACAGTCAATCGCGTCTGGCAGCAGCACTTTGGCCGACCGCTGGCCGCGACGCCCGGCGATCTCGGCGTGCAAGGTCCGCCACCGACGCATCCGGAGTTGCTCGACTGGCTCGCGGCCGAGTTGCCGCGTCAGAGCTGGAGTTTGAAGAGACTGCACAAGACCCTGCTGCTCTCGGCGACCTACCGCCAAGCCTCCGCCGCGCCGGAGGTGGACGAAGCGCAGGTAGCCTGGTATGCCGCCCTGCCCCGCCGCCGGTTGAGCGGCGAGATGCTGCGCGACACTTTGCTCAGCCTGGCGGGCCGGTTGAATCCCAAGGCCGGCGGCCCCAGCGTGCGCCTGCCCTTGCCTGCGGAGGTGGGCCAGACTTTGCTCAGCAAACACGACGGCGTCACCGAGGACACAACCGAGCACGACCGCCGCAGCATCTACGCCTTCGCCCGCCGCAACGCCCGCCACCCGCTGCTGGACCTGTTTGACCGTCCGGACGCGCTGCTCAGTTGCGCACGGCGCGAAACCTCCACCACCGCGCCGCAAGCGCTGCTGCTCATGAACTCCGAATTCGCCCGCGGCACCGCTGCCCGGATCGCGCAGCGGGCGCTGCATGAGTCTGACGATGATCCAGCCGCCGCCGTGGCGCTCCTGTTCCGCCTCTGCTACGCGCGCCTGCCACGGGAGGATGAACGCACGCTAATCGAAAGCTTCACCGCCGGCCGTCCCGAACTCGAAGCACTGTCCGAAATGGCGCTGGGGCTGATCAACTCGAACGAGTTTATCTGGATCGATTGACGCGAGCGCCTCGGCAGTCGCGTCGGCTCCGGCACGAGCCCGCAAGTTTATTGAGGGTTCCCCAAATCCACTGCCTGCGCCGCCCGTTCCACCAAGTCCGTGCCGCGAGCCATCGCTTCGCTCAACGGCATGGACTCGGGTTTGGTGGCGAGCAATTGATCGAACTCCGCCTCCAAACCAACACCGCCCTCGATGGCGCCGGCGATGCCGATGACGCGTTTGCCAGCGGCGCGGGCGAGGCGGGCAACACCAACCGGACCTTTGCCGCACAAGGTCTGCGCATCCAGGCGCCCCTCGCCGGTGATGACCACGTCCGCTGCTTGAATTTTCGCATGCAACTCGATGGCCTTGGCCACCAAGTCAAAACCGCTGGCCAAAGCCGCGCCGCAGAAAGCGAGCAAGCCGAAGCCCAATCCGCCGGCTGCCCCGGCCCCGGCTTGCGCGCGCGGATCGCAGCCGAGATCCCGCGCCACCAGATCCGCCAGCCGCTGCAGACGTGCCTCGAAAAATTCGAGTTCCTCCTCCCGCACTCCTTTTTGGGGTCCATACACCCGGGTGGCGCTCCGCGGTCCGAGCAACGGATTGTCCACGTCGCAGGCCACCTCCACCGGCGGCAGTTGCAAACCGCCTTCCGGCGGCAACAAGCGCCGCACCGACTCGAGGCAAGCGGGCAGCTCCCTGACTTCTTTTCCATCGCCATCGAGAAACCGAAAACCGAGCGCCTGCGCCATGCCGACGCCACCGTCGTTGGTCGCACTGCCGCCGATGCCAATCAGGATGCGATTCACACCTTGGCGAGCGGCATCCAGTATCAGCAAGCCAGTGCCAAAAGTGCTGGCCGCGCGTGGATTGAGCGGTTGATCGGCCACCAGGGCCAAGCCGCTGGCGGCGCTCATTTCCATCACCGCCAGGTCTTCACCCGCACTTTCCACCAAGCCGTAACAAGCAGTCAAAGACCGTCCCATCGCGTCCCGCGTGGCCACTTCCACTCGCTTGCCACCGAGCGCTCCGATCAGGGCATCAGTGGTCCCTTCCCCGCCGTCCGCGATCGGACAACGTATTGCCTCGCCGGAAAAGCCCGCCTGCCGCAAACCAGCCTCGACAGCAGCCGCCACTTGTCCGGCGGTCAGCGAGCCTTTGAATTTATCCACCGCGATCAACACACGCATGCCGCACCGGAGTCGGGAACAAGCAGCAATGCAAGCACCCGCAGCAATCAAACTTCCACTTTGCAACTCGGCACGGCACGGTCATAGTCAAGTGTTGTCCGGCTGGGCACCTTGGAGAGGTGGCAGAGTGGTCGATCGCGTCGGTCTTGAAAACCGAAGTTCCGCAAGGAACCGTGGGTTCGAATCCCACCCTCTCCGCCACCTTATAGAATAAGGCTTCCAGCGCGAAGCGCAGGCAAAACGAGAATGAAGGCGAGAATATACCGCCTACGCCGCCAATGCCATTTGCAATTTTTTTCGGGCACCCAAAACCATTGTAGCAGACGACCAGCGCCGCGCCCTCGCACCCCCTCCCCCCGGCCTTCGGTTCAATCCCACCCCCTCTTTTCACAGGTGGGACAGCGCCGCCGATCAATGTCGGCCCCGCACTGGGTCACAGTCGAACCGCCGCAAGGAAGCAAGGCCCCGCCCATCCGTTACCATAGCCCGCGCCTCTCTTCGCCTTTCCATTCCTCCCGGCCATCGCATGACAGCTATGATTCCACTTCCCCCCGCCGCGCCTGGACTCCACCGCCAGCCACGCCAGCGCCGTCCCTGGCAGCGCCGCACCGATCCCCGCGCCTCGATCCCCTCACCGGCCCGCAACCCGCCCCAGGATCACGCCTGGCACGCCGCACCGATCCCCGCGCCTGATCCCCTCACCGGCCCGCAACCCGCCCCAGGATCACGCCTAGCACGCCGCACCGATCACCGCGCCTCGATCCCCTCACCGGCCCGCCAGCCCGTCCACCGCTTAACATTGTCGCCGCCTAGCATTCCATCCACCTTCCACCCCTTAGAGCAAACTGGACTGGACGGCAGCCGCGCCGGTCCCCTCGATCATCTCCCGCAAGGATGCAGGCCCCGCGCCTTCCATCCCTTCCCCGGCCCGCACACTGCCCCAGGATCACCCCAGGCAGCGCCGCACCGATCCCCGCGCCGCTCGCCTCAGTTCATCCGAGAAAGGAGGCGGTGAACGCTTGTTGGATGCCACCGCTTGCCCGTTGGTGTCGGCACGTTGCGCTTGTTCAGTTCCTCAGCGATTCCACGAACCGTCTTGACTCCCGCCGCCTCGATCTCCACCAGGACGGGCCGCACAGCTTCCAAAGTCGCCAGCGCCTTCTTGTGGTTCTCCGCACCCAACACCGCGCCATGACTTCCCAACTTGGTCCCCCTGGCCTTCGCACTCGCCAGCGCCGCCTTCGTCCTTTCAGAAATCGCCCGCGCTTCATTCTCTGCCACGGCCGCAAGGATTTGAACGCTCAAACGATTAGCGCCGGGATTGTCCACCGCCAGAAAGTCCACCCCTGCTTCAAGCAACCCAGAAATGAAGTGAAGGTTACGCGCCAACCTGTCCAGCTTGGCAATGATCAAAATCGCCTTCTGCTTTTTGGCGAGCGCCAGCGCCGCGTTTAGTTGGGGCCGGTTCTTCCGCTTACCAGATTCAACTTCTGTGAACTCCCCCAACAACTCCCACTCTCCCCCGTTGAGATACCCTTTCACCGCCTCCACTTGGGCTTCCAAACCCAGGCCAGACTTGCCTTGTTGCGCTGTGGAGACCCGATAATATGCGACAAATTTCCCGTTCATGTTCACACATATACGTTCGTTTATGTGTGAACACAACACCTATTTTAACATTAACGCCGCCTAGCATTCCATCCACCCTTCCACCCTTAGAGCAAACTGGACTGGACGAAATGGACGGGCAGCAGCTCCGCCACCGATCACGCCACCCGCAAGGAAGCAAGCCATCACTCCCCGCCCTCATCTTCGTTCCAAAACTCCGGCGCTTCATGGATGGACAATTCCCCGTTGGCAGGATTCACCCTCAGCCGATCAGCGAACCGGCCCCGCACCTTATTCAGCGCATTGTAAGCCGCCGATCTCCCTGCGCCCGTTAGCCGCATTAGCGCCTTGGCCGCCGGGTCCTTGTCCATCCACTTCCGGCCCCCGTCGAAAATCTCTTCCAGGTGGCTTTCCTCGATCTTCGCATTTTTCCCCGCCGCGCCGTTACCTCCCTTGAACGCCTCCCAGTCGAATCCTTCCACCGGCCCCACGAACCGCACCCCCTCACGCCGCCACGCCGTAGGCCGCCCCAATTCGCCGTTGTTGTTCTTGCAGCATGAGAACACGAACTCTTTTCCTTCCGGGTCATCACTGGCAGCCTGAAGGATGAAAGCCGCCCGTGGAATGCTCCCCAGCACTAGCGACCCTGACAACTCATTCAGCAGCCCGCGCCCGTGGGCTTTGTTCTCCCTTGGCTTTTTCGTGTGGGCACAGATCACCAGGGCGGGCCGTTGATCTCCAGCGGGCAGACAGGAAAGAATGTGGTCAAACGCCGCCCGGAAGTCCTTTTCAAAAACGTCCTTTGTCGCCCGGTTCCACGGGTCCAAAACGATCACATCCGGCCCGAACGCCTCCACATAAGCCTTGAACTCCAGCCTGAAATCAGGGTCATCAAAAGCGAAAACATCCACATCACCCGACACTAAAAGCCAATCGTCCAGCCCTTCAATTTCGCAATGAATCCGGTATTCGGTGGACAGCCGCGCCAGCCCGTTTTCGGCTTGTAGGATCATCGTCTTGAATTGTCGATGAACCTTCAGCCCGAACCAATCCGCGCCCGTTGCCCCGCTCACAGCCAGCGCCGAAAGGGCAAAAGATTTCCCCACACCCGCCGCGCCTCCAAGCACAAAGATCCCACCCTTGAACAAGTGCATATCACCGATCAACGGCACATCTTCCGGCACCACATACGCCGCCAGCTCTGACGGCTTGTAGAACTCCAAGAACTTCCGTTTCGGCGGTGGCTCTTCAGCTTGGGATACGGCCGCATTTTTGCCCGGTCCAGCTTGGCCCCTTGGCCGTCGATCTTCATCCCCTAGCGGATCATAAACCCCGCTCTTGCTCGCATCACTCATAGCGTCATCCTCCCTTGAAATTTCACCTTCTCAGCCTTGCACCCCGGCGCAATGTTTAGCACGTCGCACAGGTCTTTCCCCGGCTCCCCATCCGCCCGCATCAGGCCCGACAAATCGAACGCATCCACCCGCGCCGCCCCTGCATCCAGTAGCAGCCGCGCCCATTCCTTCGCCGCCTTTCGGCCCGCCTCATCCGCATGAGGGAAAAGCCGCACAGCCTTACCCCGAAAGAAAGGAAGCGCCGCCGCATCCAGCCGCGTATTCCCCGCCCCCAGAATACCCACCACGCCCACGGTTTCCGCTACACCTTCACGCCTCACGATCTCCAGCGCCGCCAGAACATCCGGCCCGCCTTCAACCAGTAGCATCTTCCCGCAATGCGCCGCCGCTTCCAGGTTCACCGGCCAATCCTTGCCACCGCCCCACGCGTGGCACTTGCGAGCGGGTAGCGTCTTGTAAGCCTCCCAGGGCTTGCCATCCAAGCGCCGCCCCTCAGCAATACGCCCGCCCGGATCGCAGACACACCACGCCACCCGGCCCGCCCACTCCGCGAACCTCAGCAGCCCGCAAGACTCCGCCGCCTGCAACGTCTCCACCGTGAACCCCCGCAGCGCCGCCAGCGTCTCCAGCTCGCCAGCACGCGCCAGCCTCAGCCGTGGCATAGGGCGGCCCTTGGCTTTGCCATTATTAGCGCCGATGTTTCCATCCACTCCACCCCGCTTAGTGGAAAGTGGACTGGACGCCAGCGGCCCGCCGCACTTCTCACGCCCCCACTTCAGCGCCTCCGGCAAACCGCAGTCCAGCGCCAGACAGATGAAATCAATCACCGTGCCCGAATCGCCGCAAGCGTGGTCACGAAATCGCCGCCCGCCATCGAACACAGAGAAGGACGGTTTCCGATCTTCCCGGAAGGGTGAAGGAATCGACTTACCCGGCTCCCCCGGCAGGGCAAGCAATCGCCACACAGTAGGAATGTCCAGCCGCGCCTTGATCTCCCCGATACTGATTTCATTCGCCGCCATCATCGCGCCATCCTCCTTTGTGAATAGTGAAGGTATTCCTCAGCACTTGGGGAAAGCTCAATCCCCAAGCCCGCCAACGTCGCCCTCATTTGCCGTTCATGCTCAGCCGTCCACCAGTTCGTTTCCACGAACTCCTGAAGCAGATAAGCCATGTCACCACCCGCCCCTTTGAACTGCACAACCATCGGGTCCGTGTGATGCCAACGACGATCCCGACAGCCCATATCCTTCACCCTGAAAAAGACGTGACTCCCATCAGAGAACACCACCTCACCCGCGCTCATCCGCGCCTGAATTTGTTTTTCAGTCATACGCTTAAACCTCCCCTCCGATTTGAGCTTCCCGACACTGGCGCAGATGTGAACGAAGAGTTTCACAATGGATCAAAACTGAACCCCGAATGGCCCCGGCTTTCCGCAGCCTCACCACCAATCCCGGCACCGTTACGCCCAAATCCAGAATTGCCGACCTCGACAGACCCGAAATGGGGCACCGGCCCCTTGGCGGGGGAAGCCGCATCCACTCACTTTCCGCAAGGGGAGCAGATTTGAATTTTGATTCCATGCCTTTCGGCACACTCCCCGCCAAAGTAGGCGGACCAGCATCTTTGATCGTGTTTGTTTTCATAGGCTTATCGGACTGACAAGCCTGAATAATGTTATCAAAGATGCCCCTGCCAACCACACTTATCCTCGTTCACTTGTGAAGTTCTCAGCCCTTTGAACTTCATAAGTGAATCCTTTTGACAGCCGAATCCAAGTCGCATTCCGGCAAGAACTCCGCCCCGAGTTTTATGGCTTCCTTCGCAAGCCTTGCCACTTCCGCCATTGGCGCAGCATCGCCCGCTTTTTCCCCTCTTCTCTTTTCTTTTGCTGGATAGACTTCACGGAATTCGATGGCCGCGTCCTTCCCCGAAAATCGCGCTCTCAAACGTAGCACCGCCAATGCTTTGAAACCCACGTCCACCCGATCCTCTCTCATCCGCCGCATACTTCCACCCGCCGCCCGAAACGCCGCCAGATCATCGTTCAAATTCGCCCGCCGCCACTTCAACCACTCGGCAAATTTCACAATGATCTCTTCATCAGAGAAGTTCAGGCACACACACAGGTTCAGCGCCTCCGAAAGGATTGGAAGCCCATGAGCATTTTCATGCCGTTCAGCCAAGAACAACCGCCCCGGCTTCCCATCATTAAAGCTGTATTTGGGTAGCCCCGTTTCCTCATCCCACTTCCGCGCAAACTCAATTGGATCATTGAACGGCCATCCCGGCCCGTCCGCTTCCATGTCCTTATGAGTGCGGCTCTTTCTCACCCCTTCATTTGCCCGTGGCTTTGTTGCATCCTCCACCACCCTTTTTCGATCATCAGCATCCACCTTTACCCAAGGCACATCCTCCGCAATCCACGTCGGAAGAATCGCCCGCGCCCCAAACGGCAAGCGCATGACGAACGCATCCAAGAACGCTTTCGCCTGAATCCATGCATGGCTTTCCTTGCCGTGGCGTGAACTCACAATGAAAAACGAAGCGTTACACTCAGCCAGCCGCGCCTTTTCACGGGCCTCCTCCAGCGTTTCCTTTGCCGAATTGATCTCGTCCGCATTGGCCTTTTCTGCCGTCGCCACCAACGCCGCCTCCAAACTCTCCACCTCATCCTCCGCGTCACACAGAGCAGCCTTCGCAGCCGTTACTTTTTCCTGCCACTCGTCAGCCTCAGCCCGCCCCTCATGGTAAATGCGGCACGCCTCCCGCATCGCCGCGCACTCCCGCGCCAGTTCATGCACCAGCGCCAACTTCCGCACTTCCAACGGCTCCTTCATCACCGCATTGAAATTCCAATCCGCCACCTTCAATTTCGCCGGATCGCGTAGCGTTCCACCTTCGGGGGGAGACGGCGGGGGCATGTGCTGAACCTTGAAACCCAAAACCTGATTCAGGGTCAGATACCCCTTTTCCGCCGCCAATGGTTCCGCGCTCGTCTCGATTATCCAGGCACCTCCTCCCGTTCGCCTCACCGCAACCACTTGTTTCCGCACGCCGCTTTCCTCGATCACATCCCCAACTTTGTGGGGCGGTGCATTGCTCTCTTCATCACTCATAACATTCACCTTTCATTTTGATTCCACCCCGGCGGGGGAGACTGGAAAGCTCCGCGTTCATGGCCTCCAAGGACGGAAGTCCCCACCGGCTCCCGCGCCTCGACACTCGCACCGGCCCGCCACCCGCGCCAGCGTGCCCCCTGGCAGCCTCGCACCGGCTCCCACGCATCGACACCCTCACCCGATCACAACCGGCCCCAGGATCGCCCCCAGCGCCAGCGCCGCCGCTTCCACCCGTTCTTGCGTCCAGTCCACATTCCACTAAGCGGGATTGGGTGGATGGAAAGCTAGGCGTCATCAGTGTTAAAGGGAGGGAGTCCGTCCAGAAAAAAAACCGCATGGGAGGGAAGGCCCGAACAGACAGAGAAGAGAGAGAGAATCCCCTCTTCTTTCTTGTGGCTCCTTCCAGCTTCATCCCTGCATCCAAGGTTGAATTTTGGGAACTCTAATCCTCGGCCTGAACGATCCTCTTAGCGCCTCCTCCACGGCGAATTCGAACCCCCTTAGAGCGTCACTCATCACATAATCAGGCACTCCCAGCCAACGCGCCAACAACCTTCGCTTAACCTCGATACCACCCTGGCAACCCGAAAGCCGCCACACCGCCCGACGGCACAACGTCTGCACTCTCACGCCACGGCGGGCCAACGCTAACACCGCTCGCCCCCATAGTTCCCCCGACTCCATCACATCCCCAAGCAGCAGCCCCGCAATGCGCTCTTCAACGCTCCGCGCCTTTACCCGCGCCGCCGCCTCTTCAATGCGGTTCACCTCATCCAACGCGGCATTTCTGGCACCCTCCAAATAAGCCGAAGGGAAAGGGGTGTCCCCTTTCCATCCATACTGCCGCAAAATGAATAAGCCAACAAACTCCCGCGCCTTCCCTCGCCCCTTGTGGCCGCACTTGAACGCAACCTTTCCCAGCGCCTCCAACTCCTCCGCAGAGAAGGCCAGCCCCTCCCAAAGTTCCCGCTCAAATCGCTTCCCGTCGGATTCTCTTTTCATTCTTGTATTTGGTTTGAATTAAAGGGTCATCAGATCACCGGCAGCGAGTCCACAGCCTTCCGTTTGGATTCATCCTCGATCTTTGTGTAAACCCGGCTCACCGCCTCGCTATCGTGCCCAACCAGGTCTTGCACCACGGCGGGCGAAATCCCGGCGTTCTTCATCATCGAAACCGCGCTATGCCTCAAGGAATGGAAGGTCAGTTCGTTCACCTTCCGCCGATCAGCATCCCGCTCCTTCACTTTGCGGTGTTTTGCCTTTGCCCGGAAGCCGCACCGCGCCAGCACCTCGCCAAATTCCCGGCTCAAGTGATTCACGCCCAACTCCCCCGCCCTTGGATGGACATAGCCGCCCGGATCGTCACAACTCGCCAGCTTCAAAATGTGCTCTTTCAGCGGCGCACAAATTGGCACGATCACCACCCGCCCCGTTTTGCCCGTCGTGATGCGAATCACATCGGTTTCAAGATCGACCTGGCTCCAACGCAAGCCCGCCAGATCCCCCAGCCGTTGCCCCGTGTAGAGACCCAACCGAACCAGACTTTCCCACTCCGTCCCCGCCGTCTCCTTCAGCACAACCCGAACCTCATCAATGGAGAATCCCCGGCGCGTCCCCATCCCTTCCTCTTTCTTCAACCGATTCATGCCCTCGAACGGATCTTCAAATATCACCCGCGCCGCCTTCGCATCACGGAAAAGAACCTTCAAATACTTCATTCGCGTGTTCACCGTCGCCACCGAAACCCCCGCCCTCAGATGATCCCTGAATGACAGAATATGCTTCTGTTCCACCCGAAACATTTCCTCATCCGCGCCCGCGCCCATCCACTCCACAAAGGCCCGTGAAACCTGTTCGTATGCCGCAAGGGTAGAAGCTGCAACCTCACCCTCTTTTCTCTTCAGGTAATCCGCCACAAAGCCCCGCACCGTGGCGGAAGCCATCGCCTCACCGGTCAAATCCTTCACCAGATTCCCGCACAGCGTCACGATCTGGGAAGCCGTCAGCCGCTTCTTGTGCGCCATCTCCAGTTCATCCGCCACCCGTAGCGCCTTCGCCCGGTTCTTCTCCAAAGCCGCAATTTTGGTGGACGCCTTCCGTTGCCGTCCTTGTGCGTCGGTGTAGCAGGCAATCCAGAATTTGCCCTCAGTAGATCGTTTCCAAATCGAAGCCATGCCCACCCATTGCAAACCCAGGGCGAGAATGCAAACGAGAATAACACTCTTATTTTAGCGGGTTTCAATAACGCCAATCCCTTATTTTATAAGGAACCATTTTCCCAAAAAGACCCCTAGCCTTTCCGTGGGTTCGAATCCCACCCTCTCCGCCACTTCGCTCATCAACAAAGGCGAAATCAAGCGGCTGACCCAGCCCGGTGCGGTGCCAGCCGATCCACCTTGGCAAATCTACAGGGCAGTTTTCTTCCGCGCCGTCGTGATGAAGGCTCCTTCCAAATAATGCGGCTGCAGCGGCTGCTCGCTCTGCCAGTCCACGCGGCCGGCAGCGGCCATCAAAGCCAGGTGACGCGCGCAGGGTTGCGCCAGGGCCAGTCCTGCCAGCGGCGGGGTTTCATCGCAACTGAGCCAGAGCGGCAGCGCTGCCGTCTCCATCGCAACTGGAACCTGATCGGGCGGCATCAACCGAATGGGCTCAACCAGCACGCCATCGCGGACTTCCGCCACATAAAGCCTCCCACGTCTGGCGTCGCCAATGACGCCATAATCATCCACCGCACCACAAGCGAGCAAAGACGACACGCCCGCCACTGGCACTTGGCGCGACAACGCCACCCCATGCGCCGCGGCGATGGCGATGCGCACGCCCGTGTAGGATCCCGGACCGGTGCCGACCACAATGCCCGCCAGTCGCTTTCCAGCTTTCTCCAACGCCAGCCCCAGCGGCTCGAACAGCAACGCGTTGTGTGACCGCCCAGCGCCAAATTCTGTTTCAAACAGCACTTCGCCGCCCGCAGCCACCGCCACGCTGCCACGTGCGGTGGACAGTTCGATCGCCAAATACGCATCCTTCATGGCCGCACTCCTTCCTTGATGATACGCCCGCCACCGTCCACATGCTCCAGCTCAAACCAGCGCGTGCCTTCAGGCAGCAACTCGGGAAACCGGTCAGGCCACTCCACCACAATCACGCCGTGCTCGTCGAGGTAGTCATCCCAGCCCAGGCGCAACACTTCATGCGCCGAGTCAAGCCGGTAAAAGTCGAAGTGAAACAGCGGCAGGCGGCCGTCAGGATACTCATGCACCAGCGCAAAGGTCGGGCTGGAAACCACCATGATGGAGCCGAGCCCGGCGGCGATGCCCTTGACCACATGCGTTTTGCCAGCCCCCAGGTTGCCGCGCAGCGCAATCACATCACCCGCACGCAATTCCGCCGCCAGTGCCCTGCCCCAGGCCAGGGTGTCCTCCGCCGTGGCCAGTCGTTTCATGGCCGGTCAATCGTCGTCGCCATTGCCGCCGCGCGGGCCGGGGCAGAGGCCGCGCTTGGTGGTGGCGGCGAACTCCATCAGCACCCGCGCCTCCGGGGTCAGCTTGTCCGGCTCCGCCTCCAGTTCCTCCAGCGCCTGGCTGATGTTGAGCCCCTTGCGGAACAGCAACCGGAACACGCGACGCAGCGAGCGGATCGCCTCATCAGAAAAACCCGCGCGCTGCAAGCCCACCAAATTCAAGCCGCGTGTCACGCCAGGATTGCCATCGACAATGCAAAACGGCGGCACATCCTGCACCACCTTGGCGC
>CAZKMS010000094.1:0-22423 GCA_964553805.1 uncultured Verrucomicrobiaceae bacterium | reverse complement strand
TCCGGTAACGCTCCTCTTGACTCAATTGGCTGTAGTTCATGATTCGTGCTTTCCGTCAACCCTCGCGCTTGCAAGGATTATCCGGTGCACTTACTTTATGAATTCAAGCGTTAGGCGTCTTTTGCCGTCATGCTACTCTCCGTATCAGACTACGTCATTCAGGGCGTCATCGCTCTACTCGTCCTCGTTCATCCGTGGTTTCTACGACGCGGTCAGAGTCTACGGGCATTCGGCTTTCCATTCCTCGCCATTTGCCTGTGGGGCGTTTGGCGTATGACTTATTTCGATCCCGCCACACACAACGACATTCCTGGCATCGGTTATTTTGTCGTGGCGTTTCCATACAGCCTCATCGCATTGCTTTTCTTTGCCATTCGCTGCGCTATACTGCGCCGCAAAGGCAGACACGATGACTCCACAAACGCCTAACCATGCGCTGCAGCGAACCCGGCTATCGCATCCCGGTTGCAATCGACGCCTCCCGCGGGCCGGGTCGCTGAGCTTGGGTCGTTCGCTTCAAAATGAGAACTCTTGCACTCCTTCTTTTCCTTTGCAGAACGACCTTTGCCTACCCAGACAAGGATAAGGACATACGGCTATTCATCACCCTACAATCGAAGATTCTGGAGATCATCGAAGAGCACCAGTCTGACCCATTCGAGAAGGACTCCTCGAATCTCAAGAATGAGGTTCAGCAGAAGATTGAAGGACTGCAACTTGAGAAGCTCCCATCAGAGCAGCTCTACCGTCTCGGCGTCGCTTGCTCCGTTTCATCCTATCCCCAGACAGCCGGGGATCAGAACTGGGACCTGGTTTTCGATGATGTTTGCTGGCGGTGTGTGAGGATTATTGCCACCCGCCATGGTTCAGACAATGCTCATTACCTGAACCGCATGAAGGCTCTATTTGGAACCGACGGAGGCCCGTCTCTTTGGTTTAAGGATCTAATCGCCAGGCAGGGAAAACTACCAAGCGAACAAGCCGCGTCAGGCAACCGGCGGTAACGCCTTTCCTGGAAGCGGAGCTTGAACCCGCCGGTGCCTGCGCTCTACGTTCGCCTAACTACAACACCGCTCGTCTCAATACCAACCACACACGTTTATGGGCTACGAAGTCCACATCATTAGGCAGACCGACTCGGGTGAAGAAGTTGATATTACTCTCGATGAATGTAACAGGTTCATCGAGTCTGATGCTGATTTTACTCATCCCCCTGTCGGCAATATCAACTACGGCAAGAACCTTTTTTGTTTACCAACTGATTCCAGCGATCCAGACGACTGGCCGTGGATGGCATGGACGAACGGACGAATCCATTCGAAGCATGGTGAACTTAGCGTGATGAAGAAGCTCGGTCAGATGGCACGCGCATTTGGAGCGGTCATGATGAGTGATGATGGTGATCTCTGGAGCATTGATGAAGAAGGGAGAGTCTCGATCCAAGCATTCTTGGAGCCAGTTCAGGGTTGGCCTCGACCTCAGCGCTGCCTGCAAGAGTTTCAGTTTCCGGACAACTGGATAACGCATTTCTTTTGTTCACCGCGGCCCGGTTCTCACAGTTTAGGCTCGAGCGCTCGAGTCTTCTGGCGAGGACTCTGGATGTCAACGATCTCGCTGACGGTGATCATGGCGGCGACGGTTTGATAGCCTTTCAAATCTATCAGGTCGAGCACGACGGCTTCATGTGCCATTCATCGAGCAAGGCTTTCATGCGCGTCTCCAGCCTCGCGATGCGTTCGGTGGCGGCGACGGCTTGCGGGTACTCCTCCAACACGATCTTCATCGCCGAATCTTCTGCGAGTGAATGAATCTGACCTGCCATCCGGCATGGGCCAGACCACCTTCTGCTAAAGAAGCGAAACTATGGACACTTGATCCTTGAGGTTGTTCCGGGCATGGTGATCGGCCTCAGCGTGGAGTGGGGGAGAAGAGCGCGGCCCAGGCTTTGCGCTCAGCCCAGAGCAGGTACACGGCGAGCAGGCTGATGCCGATGAGCGTGGGCTGGAAGAGGCCGTCCTTGGCGACGAGTTGATGGAAGGCGAGGATGTTGACGAGAATGGGGCCGAGGATGAGGAGACCGAGGTTGCGGGTGCGGGGCACGATGACGAGCACGCCACCGAGCAGCTCAAACACTTTCACCACGGTCATGTAGCCGGTGGGGCCGGTGGCTTGCATGAAGTGCCAGACCGGGGTGTCCTGCGGGATCTGGGGGATGGGAGTGAGGCCAAACAGGACGACGCTGGAGGACATGATGAAGAGTCCGCCGAGCAGGAGGGAGGCGATGAGGGGGACGTATTTCATGGGGAGAGGGTTAGGTTTTAAGTGCCAGGTTTGCTGAACAGGACGGGTTGAGGTGGTCTGGCTGTGAGCGCGCGAGCAGGGCGGCGAGGCTGTCGAGGCCCTCCGCCCAGCCTTCGTTGAGGCCGTGGCGGACAAAGGCGGCGCGCACGGCGGGGGTGGGGAAACGGAGGCGGAGGTCGAGCCGGGTGCCGCCGTCGTGCTCGGTGAAGGTGAGGTGGAGCTGGTGGGTGTTGATTTGCGCGGCGTCGGATTCAGGGAGGCCGGAGCAGACGAGCTGCCGCCAGGCGGCGGGGTAGGCGGAGAGGTCGAAGTCGAGTCCGAGCTGGCGGGGCGCCTCGATGGTGCTGACGCGGCCGTGAAGGGGGTAGTCCACGCCTTCGGCGCTGCGCATGACGATGGTGAGGCGGCCGCCGGGGTGCGCGTCGAACTGGCACTGCGGGTTGGTGAAGTCGTGCCGGCCCCACCAGTGAGCGATCTGCTGCGGGTCGGTCCAGGCGCGGAAGAGGGCCTCGCGCGAGGCGGGGAAGAACCGGCTGAGGCGGACGTCTCTGCCGGTGTCGCTGGCTTTGGCGAGCAGGGTGCCGAGGCGGTCGAAGTTTTCCTCGTTGGCGGCGGTGATGAAGCCGCGCATCGCCTCGCCTTCGTCCGCATCGAAGGCCATGAGCCAGGACAGGCGGGTGCCTTCGCCCTCCGGCTGCAGGGTCATGGTCATCTGGTAGCGGTGCATGGGGCGGTGATGGATGAAGACGATGCGCTCCGGGTGCGTGATCTCGATGAACTCGGACTCGTTTGGGTAGTCCGCTCCGTCCGGCGCGTGCATGGTGAGGCGCCAGGGGCCGCCGGGGCGGAACTCGAACTGGTGGAAGGTGCTGGTGAAGCCGTGGGGACCCCACCACTGCGCGAGCTGGGCGGGATCCGCGATGGCTTCAAAGAGGCGCTCGCGCGCCACTGGAAACACCCGTGTGTTGGTGATGTCCCAGCTCATGCGGGCGAATCCGTTTCCACGCTGACCATCCAGCCGAGGCCGAATTTGTCGGTGACCATGCCGAAAAGGGGCGACCAGAAGGTCTTGTCCAGGGGCATGGTGACCTGGCCGCCGTCCGCGAGGGCGTCAAAACAACGCCGCGCTTCGGTTTCGGTGGCGACGCCGAGGTGAAGGGAGAATCCGGTGAAGTCGCCTGTTTCACCGCAGCCGTCGGAGGCCATGATCATGCTGCCGCCGACATGAAAGCTGGCGTGCATGATTTTGTCCTCCCAGCCTTGGGGAACCATGCCGGGTGGCGCGGGCTCGGGGCTGTCGCTGTAGCGCATGACCATGTCCACGCGAGCATCAAGCGCGGCTTGATAGAAGCCGAGGGCTTCGGCACAGTTGCCGCCGAAGAAGAGGTAGGGTTGGATTTGGGAGGATGGCATGGGGTGCTGTGGGTGGGTGGTGTTATTTGGGTTGGGCGCAGTTGATCATCCAATTGGTGCCGAATTGATCGGAGAAAGAGGCGAAGTAGGCGCCCCAGAACATGTCTTGCAGCGGCATCTCCACCTTGCCGTCAGCGGAGAGCTTGGCGTAGAGGTAGTCGGCCTCCTCGCGGGTGTCGGGTTCGAGATTGATGCTCACGTTGTTGCCGGCGAGGTGCTGCATGCCCATGGATTCGAGGCTGTCGGTGCCCATGAGGATGTGGCCGGCGAGGATGGGCAGCTCGATGTGGAGGATTTTGCTGGCATCCGGCTCGGCGAGCGGTGGGCAGTCAGGCATCGGCGGCGCGTCGCTGAAGCGGGCGACGTCACAGGAGTACTCGGTTTTGAACACGGACTTGTAGAAGGCGAAGGCTTCTTCGGTGTTGCCGGGGAAGCTCAGGTAAGTGGAGACGCGGGGCATGGTGGTGGATGGGTTAGGTTTTGGCTGTCAAGGTTTTGGGGGATTAGCGGACGAGTTCGACGAGCTGGTCGAAGGCGGCGGACCAGCCGGGTTCGAAACCCATGGCGGCGTGTTTTTCGCAGTTTTCCCTGGTCCAGTGCCGGGCGCGGGCGGTGTAGCGGGTGCCGCCGCTGGGCAGGACCTCGAAGGTGACGATGCCGGTGAAGAAGGGCTCCGGCTTGGGTTCCCAGCCGGCGGTGAAGGCGTCGGTGAAGACGATTTTTTCGTTGGGCACGACTTCGAGGTAAACGCCCTCGTTGGGAAAGCGCTCGCCGTCGGGGCCGCACATGGTCATGCGGCTGGCGCCGCCGGTGCGGACGTCGAGTTCGACATCGGTGACATGCCAGGGCTTGGGGCAGAACCACTTGGGATAAAGCTCAGCGGTGGTCCAGCCGGCGAAGAGTTTTTCGCGCGGCACGTCGGTTTCGCGGACGAGCACGAGTTCGCGCTCGGAGAGGGGGGAGGCGTTGGTTTCTGAGGACATGTTGGGTGGGGTTCGCTTGTTGTTTGGGTTTGGCTGGAGCGCGCGGTTCAGGGCTGGGGCGCGCTTTCGGCGACGGATTTCATGTTGGCGAGCCCCTGCTCAAACTGGGGGCCGATCATCGTTTCGCAGTCCATGACGAGGCTGATGCATTTGCCGATGAAGTCGTTTTCGCCGCTCATGGTCCAGATGACGCGGGTGCTTGCGCCTTCCGGCTGGAAAACGAACTCGGTGTTGCTGCTGGCGGCGAAGGGCTTGATGAAGTCGAGCTTGATGCGCACCAGCTCCGGCGGTTTGCTTTCAACGATCTCCTGCCGGCCTTCGCCAACCTCCTGATTGCCGGCCCAGGCGAAGATGGCACCCTTGCCGGACTCGGCGCCGTTGAATTCGAATTTGCAGTTGGGATCGATTTTGGCCCAGGGCGACCAGGCATTCCAATTGTGGAAGTCGTTCACCTGGTCAAACACCCGCTGCGGTGGCGCGGCGATGACGGTGGACCGGCTGACTGAGAAGTGGTCAGGCTGTCTGGAGACGAGGATGAGCAGCAAGGCGATGCCCGCGACCAGCAGGGCGGCAAGGGTGAGCAGAATTTTTTTGATCATGGCGCTGGGTTGGAATGGGTTCAGAGGAGGAGCATGCGTTCTTTATTGGGAGCAGTCTTCGAGCATGGCATCCCAGCGGCGCTGCATTTCCTCGGGCGCGACTTTTTCGATCTCGCGCTGCAGCATCCACTCATGGCCAAAGGGATCGCGTACGCTGCCGCAGCGGAAGCCATAGAATTGATCCTGCGCGGGCATGGTCACCGTGGCGCCGGCGGCAGCGGCTTTTTCGATCGCGGCATCCACATCGTCCACCATGAGGCAGAGCTTGAAAGGTGTGCCGCCGAGGGTTTGCGGGGATTTGTTCCAGGCGGGGTTTTCCTCGGAGAGCATGATGAGGCTGCCCTGGATGAAAAGCTCGGCGTGGCCGATGGCGCCGGTTTTTCTGTCCAGCAACCGGAAGCGCTCCACGGCGCCAAAGGCCTGTTGATAGAACGTGATCGCCTTGGCGGCATCGACGACGGTGAGGTAAGGGCTGAGCGGCGGGTAGTCGGACGGGTTCATGAGCGTGGGTTCAGTGTGATGGAGGGATGACGGGTTGTATTGAAGAAAACGGAAGCGGCCTCAGGCTGCGGCGACGGTGGGTTGCTTCAAAGAGGGCAGCGGCACCAGATGCGGCATGGGGCCGCGCATGGCGTGATAGGTGGCGGGTGTCAGCCCGCTGAATTCACGAAACTCGCGGATCAAATGCGCCTGATCAGAGTAGCCAGAGCGCAGGGCGAGATCACACCAATCCGGCTGTTCGACACGATGGATGCGGCCGAGGGTGGATTGAAAGCGGCGCAGGCGGGCAAAGCCCTTTGGGTTGATGCCGACTTGGGTGGTGAAAATTTCGCCGAGCCGCCGTTCGCTGAGGCCGGCCTCCTCCGCCAGTCGTGCCACGCGGGTCATGGCGGGATAGCGGCTCATTTGCTCGGCCGCCCAGGCGACCGCGGGATGCATGAACTTCAGCCGGCGGCGGCAAAGCGCGGCATCGACGAGGCGCAGCTTTTCAACCGGCGCGGCGGCGCGCAGAAGCTGGTCCATCAGGCGGTGGGCGTCGGGGCCGAGCACGGCCTGAAATTCGATGCGGCTGCCGCTCAATTCGTGGGCCGGAATGCCCAGCAGGCGCCAGGCGCCGCCCGGTTTGAAATGCACGCCCATGATGGCGGATTGCTGGCGCGTGTCGATGACATAGCCGCTGCGATGCATGCCCGCGAAGAGCGGACCGGAGGTGCGGCCCCATGGCCGGCCGTCGTCGTGGTAGCAGCGCAGCTCGCCGTCATTCAGGTTGAAGATGATTTCCTCGCGTCCTGCGGGCAGCACGCGGTCAAAAGCATGCCGCGGCGGCGGGCCTTCCCGGAGCCAGAGCCTTTCGATCAAGCCGGCGAGCGGCGGCGAGGGGCGGAGGGTCAGGAAGATCATGACAGTGGGGGTTCAGGGTTGGGTGAACAAGCTGTCCACGTAAGCGCGGGCCATTTTGAGATTGGCACGCGTCATTTCCGGCGTCTGGCAGGTTTTGCTCAGGAGCATGGAGCCCTGCCAAATAGCCTGCAGAAACCAGGCGGCCTGCTCGGCGTCAAAGCGCGCTCGGGGCTTATGCTTTTTCTTGGCGGCGGCAAGCATGCCAGCGACGTTGTCAGTCCAGCGTTGCAACTGCAAGGCGCATTCCTGGCGGATGGCGGGGTGGGTTTGCGCCAGCTCCTGGGAGAGCATGCCGACCATGCAGGTGCAGACATCGTCCTCTTCGGTAAAGCCGGACATGATGTCGAGCATGCGGTGCACCTGCTTGAGCGGATCGGCTTGCTGATCCTTCCAGGCTTCGGCGTAGAGCGCGGTGCCGAAGTCGCCCCAGGCGACGACGGCGGCGCGGGCGAGAGCCTCCTTGTTTTCGAAGTGATGGAAGAAACCGCCCTTGGTGACGCCGGCCTCGGCGCAGATTTGATCGACGGAGGTGGCGGCGAAACCCTGGCGCAGCATGAGGCGGACAGCGGCATTGACCAGCCGCTGGCGGGTTTCCTCGGGGTTGCGCGTGGTTCTCGACATACAGACCGGTTGGTATGTTATTCGCGCGCGCCTTCCTGTAAAGCCCATTTTTTCGCCGCCAAAACCCGTGACTTTTTCACGGCTCAAGGAAAAGTGAGCCCATGCCCAGCCCCCGCAAAACCGGTGAAGAGGAGCGCCTGCGCCAGGACGCCTGGATCGGTGACGCGGTGCTGGAGCTGTATGCGCGCTCGCTGGTGCTGCGGCGCACCGGTGCGGTTGATGCGGAGATGAAAAGGCGGCTGACCTGCAACGAGTTCCTCGCCTGCCTGGGCGCGCCGACCAAGCTGGAGGCGCGCATCGGCGTGCTGTATCAAGCGCAGGGTTTGGAGGCGGCTTTCGCCTTCATCGCCGCCGAGCTGGAGCCGCTGTTCAACCGGCGCGAAGCCAAGCGCCGGAGTTGATTGACGGCGGCGCCTGTTTGCCTACGGGTATGGCATGATGGGTTCTTGGAAACATGGGTTGCAATTGGGCGCCTTGCTGGCGCTGGGACTGGCCCCGGCTCTGCGGGCCGAACTGCCGGAGAAGCAGGTGGCTGCCGCGCGCGAGCGCTGGAGCGAGGACATCGCCAAGCTGCTGGCCAAAGACCGTGAAGAAACACATCCTGCGAACGCGGTGCTGTTTCTGGGGAGTTCGTCCATTCGGTTGTGGGAGACGATCGAACGCGACATGGCGCCGTATCATCCCATTCAGCGCGGTTATGGCGGCGCGCGCTTTTCCGATCTGGTGGTGTTTGCGGACGAGCTGGCGGCCGCCCATCGCTACCGTGCCGTGGTGATTTATGTCGGCAACGACGTCACCGGCAAGGAGGAGGATCCGGAGCCGGCGCAGGTGGCGGAGTGGTTTCGCCAGGTGGCTGCCGATGCGCGCAAGCATCAGCCAGAGGCGGAAGTTTTTTGCCTGGCGGTGACGCCGACGCCCAAACGCCATGCCGCCTGGGCGAAAATCCAGGAGGTGAACGCCGCTTTGCAGCAAGCTTGTGAAGCGGATCCCAAGCTGCATTTTGTCGCCACCGCCGGGGCCTACCTGGATGCCGGAGGCGAGCCGCATGCGGACTACTTCAAAACGGACAAACTGCACCAGAACGAGGCGGGTTACCATGTCTGGTCCGGCTTGATCAAGGCAGCGCTGCATCCCGTGATCGGTGAATGACTCTTTTGAGGGAAACGCGCGGAAACTTTTTTGTCATTTTCTCTTCTAGGCTCGATTTGTGATGAACATCTGCGACAGTGAGGCGTCGTAGCTAAACTGTCATGAACACGTTTGCATTCGGTCGGACCGGGAGAGCGGTGAGCCTTCTGGTATTGTTGGCGGGCATCATCATCATCACCGGACAGGCTCCGGCGCAGTCGGAGAAAGAACAAGCGCTGCAAGCTGCCATTAGCGTTTCACCCGCGCGGCTGGCTCCCGGATCGACGATCGAAGTCGTCTTCCCGACAGCGATGGTGGATGAGGGCATGACCGGGAGGAAGGCGGCGGAATCGCCCTTGCTGGTGGAGCCGGAGCTGGCGGGCGAATTTGAGTGGAGCAGCTCACGCAGCGGCAATTACCGGCTGACGCAGGCGCCGCGCTTCAATCAAAAGTATGCCTTTCGATTGCGTGACAAACTCAAGGACAAGGCGGGCGCCGCGCTCGACAGCGGCGTGCTCGACACGGTCTCGTCGGACGGTTTTCAGGTGCTCGACCAGGAGCCGAAGTGGTTCAATCAAAACGACGTTTCGCGCACGCGATCGTTTTTGTTCCAGTTCAACGACCAGGTCAATCCGGCAGAGGCTGCGGCGCGCTTCAGCTTCCGCGGCAGCGAGCCGGGACAGGTGGTGGCCGTCAAGGCCCGCCACGCCACGGGCGCGGATTTGAACGCGCATTACGCCACTCTCCAGGCGACCTGGGCGGAGGAGGTGAGCCAGGTTGAGCCGGCGGTCCCCGAGAACGAGCAGCGTCTCAGCGCTTTGGTGATCGAGCCCGCGGAACCGCTGCCGGCGGCAAAAAAATGGGAGCTGGTGATCGACGGCGGGCTCAGCAACAGTGCCGGTCAAGCGAGTCTGGGGGCGGAACGGCGCGTGGTGGTGGGTGTTGTGCTGCCGATGATGGTCGAACACCTCACGGGCCACACGCCATTCGACAAGGATTACCACATCGACATCGATTTCATCAAACGGTTGAAGGAGCCGTCAGTGCAGGAGGCTGAGGAGGCCGCCGTCAGTGCCGGCCGCCGCGCCGCCTGGCTGGCGGAGTTGAAAGGGCATGTGGTCGTCGAGCCCGAGCCGGAGAACCTGAGCGCTGAGGTGAACTGGGATGTGCTGCGTCTGCGGGGCGATTTCCGGCTCGGCACCGAGTATCGGGTCACGGTGACGCCCGGCATTGAGGCGTGGGACGGGCTCAAGCTGGAGCAGCCGGTGGAAAAAACCGTGACCTTCACGCCCAATCCGCCCTATGTCTCCGCGTCCGCTTTTTCCAACAGCCAGATGGCTCGCGGCGAGGGAGCGTTTGAAATCAGCGCGGCCAATGTGCGCGCGGTGCGGGTGCGCGCCAAACGGCTCAACGGCCCGCAGCTCGTGGAAGCGCGCGAGAAGTACCGTCCCTATTACGCCGCGTATGAGCAGGACCTGGCCAAACGGCGTGCGCACCGGCCGGCCCCGATCGAAGATTACCCAGGCGACTGGGTTTTTGAGCGCGAGTTCAAGATCGACAAGCCGCTCGACCGCTCGGAGTTGATCCGCCTGAACCTGCGTGAGCTGCTCGGGGAGGGCGCCGCGGGTGGCGCGCTGTTTTTTGAAATGGAGGGCTTTGCCCAGGAAGGTCTCGAGGATCGCGCGGTGATCACACAATCGCTGGTGGAGACCACCGATCTTGGCCTGTTCCTGAAAAGCTCGGGCAAGGACCAGCTCGTTTTTGTCACCCGACTGCATGATGCCGCGCCGGTGCCGGGGGCGCGCGTGACGCTGCTCGATGACGAGCGCCGTTTGCTGGGTCATGCCGAGACCGGTGAGGACGGCGTGGCGCGCATCACGTCCAGCCAGCCGGTGTATGCGCTGGCGGAACTTGGCGATGACAGCGCGGTCATTGACGCCCAGCGCGACGGTGAGTTGTGGAGCATTTACGGTTACGCCATCGACCGGACTTGGCGGAATGTGTGGGAGCCTGCGCGCAAGACTTTCATCTTCTCGGACCGCTCCTTGTACCGCCCGGGGGATACCCTGCATCTCAAGGCGCTGACCCGGCTGCAGGCGGGCGACTCACTGACGCTCGACGGCCGTGAGCGAGCGGCGCGGCTGCGCATGCGCGACGCGCGCTACCGCCTCATCTACGACGAGCCGGTCAGCTTCAACGCCAACGGCAGCCTGACGGCGGACCTCACTTTGCCGGAGGGACCGCTGGGAGGCTACAACATCGAAATCAGCTTTGACGGCCAGGAGGGCGAGGGCGGCTACTATTGGTTCCGCGTTGACGACTATCGCCCAAACACCTTTGAGGTCAGCATTGACAGCGCCAAGGCTGCGCTCGTCGAAGACGAATTGCGGGTGCCGCTAAGCGCGCGCTACTACATGGGCAAGTCGCTCAGCCAGGCTGACATTCAATGGCATGCCTTCAGTGTGTCCGGCTTTGAGCGCCCGGCGGAATTTGATGATTATCACTTTGGCGACGCGCCTGCCTGGGCTGGCTACAACAGCCTGAACACGGCTTATTACGGCGAGGAGGAAGGCAGCGACTGGTTTGTCAGCGGGGACTTGCCGTTGTCGGCGGATGGCACCGCCGCGCTGCCGCTGCCGAAACCGCCGCCGCATCGCTCCGCGTTCCCGCAGTTGATCGAGGTCACCGCCGAGATCACCGATCTTAATCAGCAAACCATCACCAGCCGGGCCACGGTGCGCGTTCCCGGTTCCAAAACGCTTCCCGGGGTGCGCGCCGGCGAGGGTTTTGGCATGGCGGGCAAGGAGGTGAACTTGAGTGTGGTTGCGCTCGACGACAGCGGCAAGCTGCTGCGCACGCCGGTGGCCGCGGAGGTGCTGGTCGAGCGGCAGGAATACCAGATCACCAAGGTCGAAACGGCAGGTGGAGGGACGGACACCGAAACCACCGTGGTGCTGCACGAGGAGCGCCGTGAGACCGTGAATTTGGCAAACGGCAAAGCGGCGCTCAGCTTCACCCCGGCGCAGGGCGGCAGTTATTTCATCACCGTCACCACCGAAGACAGCGATGGCGTGCGCGCCTTCTCCCGTCTGCCGTTTTATGTCATTGGACGCGGCGGCTACCCGTGGCGCATCGAAAGCGGTGTGCGGCTCACCCTGCAGCCGGAGAAAAAGGTCGTCGCTCCCGGAGGCGAGGCGGTCATCAACATCCAATGCCCCATTGAGGGCACCGCGCTGGTCACGGTCGAGCGCAACCGGGTGCATCAGCATTTCGTTCGCCCTTACAAGCTCGACGATCCTGTGCTGCGCATTCCGGTCGGAGAAAAGGACGCGCCCAACATGTTCGTCTCGGTGGTTGTCGTGCGCGGCGCCGCCGCCAGTGGCAAGAAGCATGCGCTGCCGGAGTTCCGCGCCGGTTACGTGGAGATCGAGGTGCCGTCGGAGGCGCTGGCATTGCGGGTGGGCATTGCGCCGGACCGGGCTGAAGTGCTGCCGGGCTCCGAGCTCGGTGTGAACGTGAACGTCACCGACGCGCGCGGCGCGCCCCTGCCAGGAGCGGACGTCGCGCTGTTCGCGGTCGATGAGGGCGTGCTCAGCCTGACCCGGCACGAGACGCCGGACCCAGACGGCTTCTTCCACCGCTTCTTCCCGCTCGCCTTCTCCAATCACATCTCCCTGGAAAACCTGCTGCCGGAGGAGCCGGGCCTGCGCGTGCGCAGCAACAAAGGCTTCCTTATTGGCGGTGGCGGCGATGAGGAAGTCGTCGCTGACGCCATGCGCAAAAACTTTGTCGCCACGCCGTTGTGGCTGGCATCCGTGCTGACGGACGGCAATGGCGTGGCGCGCGCGACGGTGGCCGTGCCGGACAATTTGACGCGCTACCGCTTGATGAGCGTGGTCAGCGCCGGCGCCGAGCGCTTTGGCAGCGGCGAGTCTGCTTTCACGGTGAACAAACCGCTCATGCTGGAGCCCGTGGTCCCGCGTTTTGCGCGGCTTGGAGACGAGGTGCTGGTCAAAGCGCTGCTGCACAACACCACCGCGCAGGACAGGCAGGTGGATCTCAGCCTGGAGCTCGGCGAGGGCGCGGCCTTCATCACCGAGGCGCGTCCCTTCAGCCCCGCAACTGACGGCAATGACACGCGCAGCCGCAAGGTCAAAGTCGCCCTGGCGGCGGGTGCCTCGGTGGCCACCGTTTTTCCGGTGCGTTTCGAAGCCACGGGCGCGACCGTCTGGGCGTGGCGGGCGGCGACGGCGGATGCAGCCCCGGCGTTGTCCGATGCCACCGAGACACGTTTCCAGGTCGAGCATCCGGTGCCGGAGTTGCGCGAGGTGCATTACGCGTTTGTGCAAAACAAGCCGAAGGCTGCGCCTGCTCCGAAACCGAAAGCCGCTCCCAAATCCGCCGCCAAAGCCAAACCAAAAACCGACACCACCGAGCCTGCCGGTCCGCTCAATTTGATCGCCAAAGTCAAACCTGCGGTGCTGGAAACCGATGGCGCGGTGCAAGTCAGCCTCACCACCAGCCGCTTGAGCGAGCTGGGTGACGCGCTCGATTACCTGCTGAAGTATCCGTATGGCTGCGTCGAGCAGACCACCTCTTCGACCATGCCGTGGCTCGCGCTTGGCGGTTATCAAGCGTTGTTTCCCGGGCGGCTCGATCCGAAGCAATCGCACCAAGCCGTCCAGCATGGCGTCAATCGCCTGCTGCAAATGGTCGTCGAAGGCGAGGGCGGGCTGGCTTACTGGCCCGGCGGCAGCGAGCCGAATCGCTGGGGCTCCGCTTACGGCGGCCTGCTGCTGCTGCGGGCGCGCGAGAGCGGTGCCAAGGTACCGGATGACGTCATCGATTCGCTTTGTGACTACCTTGCCAAAAGCCTGCGCGGTCTCGACAAGGAAGTGGATGCTTACAACATCAGCGATGCCGCGCTCACCCTCTACACCCTGGCCAAAGCCAAACGCGCCGAGCCCGCCTACCACACGCTGTTGTACGAGCGCCGCGGTCGTTTGCCGGAGGCGGCCAAGCTTTACCTTGGCCTTGCCATGCTCATCTCTGAGGCGCCGCACGATCAGGTCAAAACCTTGCTCGGTTACGGCGCCGCGACTGCCACGCCGGAGCCGGCAGGCCCCGCACATTGGGCCGGTCACGGGCCGAACAAGGCCCTGCGTTTGCTGGCTTGCACGCACATGGGGTTGACCCAGGCGGCGGACGCGCTCGCCAGCGAGATTTGGAATGCGCGCACGCTCAATGGCGAATGGGGCAACACCTACAGCAACGCCTGGACGCTCACCGCGCTCGCAGCCTATGATCGCAGCAAAAAGACCGCTCGTGGCGAGGCCTTCGAAGCCGTGCTCGCCTGGGGCGGGGAGAGCCAGCGTGTGCCGCTCGGTGGCGCGTCGCCGCTGGCGCAGGTGACGCTGCCGCTGAGCATGAAAAAAGCCGCGTCGCCGCTGACGGTGGAGGTGCCGGAAGGCGCCGCGGCCTGGATCAAGACCGAAGTTGCCGGCCGGCCCAAGGCGCGTGACTTCGCTGGTGAGAACCACGGCTTCAGCATTGCACGGGATTACCGCAAAGTGATGCCGGATGGCAGCACGGAGTCGGCTGAGGAGCTGCGGGTTGGCGATTTGGTGCGGGTTTCGCTCGGCATTGAGATTGGCGGCGGCGATCGCTACCTCGCCATCGAGGACGCGCTGCCGGCGGTGTTCGAACCGGTGAACCCCGCGTTTGAAACGCAGAATGCGCGGCAGGACGGTCCCTTTGACGACTACGAGTTTTGGTACTGCGATCACCGCGAGCTGCGGGCGGACCGCGCATTGTTCTTCACCGATCACGCACCGGAGCGCGGCAAGTTCGTGCTGCATTATTTGGCTCGCGTCATCGCCGAGGGTGACACGGTGGCGCCTCCGGCGAAGATCGAGGCCATGTATGAGCCGAGCAAGTACGGGTTGAGCCCGACCCAGCGCGTCATCACGCTGCCCAACCCCGCAGCGAAGGTCGCCGACCGTTGAGCGAAACGGGCGGCTCACCCTTCCGGCGCAGCAAAGTCCGGCAGGGTGTCGGTGAGAATGCCTTGGATGTGGCGGCGTTCGGACTCGCCGAGGTAGGCGTAGCGCTCGGGGTCTTCCGCGTGGCCGGCAAGCACGGCGGCGAGTTTGGCCAGCACGGTTTGTTTCAGATGCGGCTGGAGGTTTTGGAAGGTGATCGAATAAATCATGTAGCTGCAGCGGTGCTTGAACATCCGGTTGAGCAATTGGAAGTCCTTCAAGCTGCGGTCGTCGGCGTTGCGCGGGGCGTTTTGAGTGAACTGCTCCTGGAAAGCGGGATCGCCGTCAATACCGCCTTCGGGCAGCGCGGCCTCATCTTTGAACAGCAGCGCGTCGAGCACTTGCTGGGCGGCGTTGTCGATGATGCGCCGGGCGGTGCCGGTGGGTTCGGCGAGCACCGGTTCGCCCAGTTCGCGCTGCAAGCTCTGCTGGCGGTGCAGGGCGCGCAAGGCGGCGTGGTGGGCTTTGGTGAGCGCGTTTTGAGTGAAGGTCTGATGCTCCAGCACCATGAGCGCGACGAGGTCGCTGGTGGGGGCCGGATAAGGTTTGGTGTCGAATAGCGCGGAGAGGTCCTCGAGGTTGGCGCCGGCTTCGCTGTCGAGTTCGGTGCTGTCATCACGCTCGTCCACGGTGACGTTGCCGCGGTGGCGGCCCTCGCCGTGGGAGCCGGTGATGTACCAGCCGCCCCAGCGGTCGGCAAACGGTGTCGTGGTGCCGACGACGGTGCTGCCGCGGCTCATCACCGGGTGGCCTTCGCGGCCGGGAAAAACCGAGCGCACGAGGACGCTGGGGATGCCGGGCGAGAACGGTCCGCCGTGGCAACTGAGGCAGGTTTGGTCGCGCTCGAAGGTGAGCGGCTGGTCAGGCGGCGTGCCGGGTTCCAGCAGATAAAACACCGGGCCGAGCAGGGGGTCGATGGCTGCGACTTCGATGGCGCCGCCGAGGGCGTAGCCGAGATAGGTGTTGTCGCCAAACCAGATGACGCGCGGGGTTTGCGGGTTGATGAGGCTGTTTTGGCTGCTGGTTTTGGAAAAAACGAGGACTTGCGAGGCATCCGGAATGGCGAAGTGCTTGCGCAGATCGCGCAGGATGGTCCAGGCGTCAGTGCGGTCGATTGGGGTCTTGCCCTGGGCCCACTGGCGCATCAAGGCCTGGGCGGCGTCCTTTGGCCTGGTGGCGGAGTAGTGAATGGGCGCGCTCTCGTATTCGTCTTCGGCGTGCGCGAATCCGGCGCTGAGCAGGCAGGCGGCAGCGAGCTTGAGAGCCAGACGAAGGCAGGCAGGCGTGGAGAGGCGGAGGGTCTTGGGCACGGTATCAGAAGAGTACGCAGTCTGCCCATGCCGGGATTCAAAGGCGGGGTTTTTGCCAAGATTGGATGGCTTTTGCGCAAGCCGTGCGCGTGCATCCAGCGCAGGATCAACGAGGCGAGGTTTGCTTGGGAGTTGTGAGAACGGCCGGAGCGCTTATGGGTGGGAGGTGAGCGAAATGCTGCGAGCGCAACAACAGGAGCGGAGATGAGCGCGGGACGGTGGCTGCGGGTGGGACAGCTCGTGATTTCTTTGGCGCTGTTGTTTTGGGTGCTCAGGGACGATGAGATCATGGGACCGCTGCGGCAGGCGGGCGGCCTGCACTGGGGCTGGCTGGCGCTCGGTTTGGGCTGGGCGGTGGTGATGCTGGCTTTGTCGGGTCTGCGGTGGTGGCTGCTGCTGAGGGCGCAGGGCATCGCGGCGGGGTGGGCCAAAGTGGCGGGCTGCGCGGCGGCGGGATTGCTTTTCGATGCGGTGCTGCCCGGAGCGGCCGGTGGCGATGTGGCGCGCGCGCTGCTGCTGAAGCGGACCGCGGGGGTGCCGATGGTGACGGGCCTGGTGTCCTTGATGGTGGATCACTTGAGCGGCCTGCTGGCGCTGTTGCTGCTGGCGGGAGGATTTACCCTGGGGAGGCGGGAGCTGCTGGAGGGCTCGGCGGTTGGAGTGGCGGGTTTGGGCTACCTTTGGCTTTATCTCATCGGCGGGGTGGCGACGGTGATGGCCAGTTTTGCGCTCAGTCATCCGCGGCTGCGTCCGTGGGTGCCGCAGTGGATGCCGGGGCGGAAGTGGCTGATGAAATTCGCGGAAGCCTGGCATGTGTATGCGCAGGACTGGCGGCGGTCGCTGCTGGCGTTGCTGGTCTCGCTGCCGATGCTGGTGGCGCATTTCAGCTTGTTTCACGCCATGCTGCGGGCGGCGGGTGCGCCGGTGGCATGGGGCGAGGTGATGACGGTGATGCCGGTGGTGGAGGCGGCGGCGGTGCTGCCGGTGTCGTTCGGCGGCTTGGGACTGCGCGAGGCGCTGTTTGCGGGTGTGCTGGGAGGCGCGGGAAACGACGGCCTGCTGGTGCTCGGGGGCGTTTTAGGGCATGCGGGGCTGGCTGTGTGCGGACTTGCCGGGTGGCTTTGGTCGGTTAGTATGCGCGCTCATGAACAGGCTTCCGCCCGCTGATCCTGGATTGGCGGTATCTTTAAGTTCTGCTTTTTTGGGTTTTTACACGCACGCTGGCTTTCTCCAAGGCTTGGCGGAGGGCGGGGTGTGGCCGGGGCATTTTGCGGGCGCGTCGAGCGGTGCCATGGTGGCGGCCCTGGCGGCGAATGGCATGGCGCCGAAGGAGATCCTGGAGCTGCTGCTGACGCTGCGTTTCCGCACGGCTTTCCTGGAGGCCGGCATGGTGGTGGGACTGCCGTATCTGCCGGTGTATGAACGGCGTTACTCCGGTGCCACGCGCGGGCGCCGCATCCTGCGCTTTTTGCAGGGGGTGTTTGGCGAGCTGCAAATCGAGGAGACGCGCACGCCGCTGGGAATTGCGGTGACCAACTTGTCCAAAGTGCGGGCGGAGGTGCGAACGCAGGGGCCGCTGGCGGAAATGATCGTGGCGAGCTGCGCCTACCCGACGCTGATCTCGCATCAGATCATCGGTGGCGAAGCGTTCTGGGACGGCGGGGTGGCGCAGAGCCCGCCGTTTGCGCATTGGCGGGATGAGCCGGCAGTGGGCCGGGTGATTGCTCATTGCGTCGGCGAGCCGGTGGTGCCGCCGGCGACGAAGCTGGGCATCTCGGCGGCCTTTGCGCTGGCGCACGACGTGATTGGCGAGGAGCTGTTTCAACTGCGGCTGCGAGAGATGACGGCGGAGGGCAAGGAAGTGCGCCGGGTGGTGACGGCGGCGAAGCATCCCGGTCTTTTTGTGACGGGAAAACGCGGCCGGGTTTACTTTGAAAACGGCCGGGTCAGCGGCTTGAAGACCGTGGCGAGCATGATGGAGGCGGTGGCATGACCGGGGAAGAAGTGGCGGCGGCGATGAGCCCGCGCGAGGTGCGGGCGCGGGTGGGGCGGCTGGTGGCTGAGGATTTGCTGGGCTGCAATCTGGACAGCGAGGCGGACCTGTTTGCGGCGGGCATGGACTCCATGGCGATCATGCAACTGATGCTGATGCTGGAGGAGGAGTTCGGCGTGGCGATTCCGGTGGAGTCGGTGACGCGGGAACATTTTCGCACGCTGGAGGCGGTGGCGGCGCTGGTGATGACGCGGCTGGGGCTGCCGGGCGAGACCGGAGAAACGCCCGCAAGAGCGCCTGTTGAGGCCGGGAGGAGAGCGGAGAAAGAAGCGCCCGCTGCGCAGGAACCCTTTGCGCCGCGCGAGCTGAAAAACTGCGATTTTTTCGTGCGCTCCTTCGATGCGATGATGCGGCAGCGCGGCGAGGGCGGGCATGTGGCGCATTCGGTGCTGGAGTTGGAATCGACCCCGGACCCGCAGGCGCTGCTGGCGGCGCTGGAGCACTTGGTGGATCGATATGAAATGCTGTCAGCGGTGCTGCGGCAGCCGTCACGGTTTGTCATGCCGCGCTGGGAGGCTGGCGCGTGCCGGCGCGTGCCGGTGGTGCACTGGCGGCAGGAGCGCGGGGTGGAAGCCCTGAGCGGGTGGCCGGGAGCGGCGGTTTGTGAAAGAGCGGAGGATGAGGCGGCGCGCTGGATCAACACGCCGCTGGCGTTCGATCAAACCGGTGGCGGCGAGCGCGTGCGGCTGGTGCTGGTCGCGAAGCGAGGCGGCGGCGCGTTGCTGATGATGAGCTGGAGCCACCTGCTGGTGGACGGCAAAGGGGCGGAGCTGCTTTTGATGGCTTTGGACCGTCTGCACCGGACCGGGCAGTGCGCTTTGCGCGAACTGGAGGAACAGCCCGCGCCGGAGACACGGCATCTGGGGCAGTTGTGGAAGAGCGCGTCGCCGATGACGTGGCGGTTCGAAGAGCTGCGCAAGGTGAAGTTTGAGGCGCTGGCGCCGCGGCGCGCCTCCAGCGGTGCGCTGGCTTACGAGGTGCGTGTGCTGACGGAGGCGGAGACAGCGGCGGTGAAGCGGCGCATGCGCGGTTTCTCCGAGCTGGTGAACCTGCCTTTCCAACTGGCCTGCGCGATGCGGGCGCACGACGCGGTGTTCGCGCACCGGGGTCAAAGACCGGACAGCCTGATGTGCAGCGTGCCGGTGCAGACGCGGAAAAAAGGCGGCGCGGGGCCGTTGTTCCAGAATCACCTGGTGATGTTTTTCGCGCAGTGCGCGCGGCGGGAACTGGAGACGCTGGAGCAGGCGGCGGCGAGTTTGGCGGAGCAGCATCAGCGGTTTTTGCGCGAGGGGCTGGACCGGGCGTTCGATGACCTGATGCGCTTGATGCGCTGGGTGCCTTCGGGTTTGTATGTGAAGCTGGTGAACTGGCGGATGAAGGGCCTGCTCAACAGCTTCTTCCATTCGGACACCGGCGAGTTCGCGCCGGGCATGGAGTCGTTTTTGGGAGCGCGCGTGCGCACGGCCTATCACGTGCCCGGCTTCTCATCGCCGCCTGGGACGGGTTTGTTTGTGAACGAGAAGCACGGCCGGCTGGTGCTGACGCAGTGCTGGCGGGAAGGGGTGCTCAAACCGGAGGAACGCAGCCTGATGTGGGAATGCTGGTTGAAGGATTTGGGCGTGAACGAGGCGGGCGAATGAAGCTCCAAGCTGATGTGCTGGTGGCGGGCGGCGGCAGCGCCGGACTGGCCGCATCGATGGCGGCGGCGGCAAGCGGAAAGAAGGTGGTTCTCGTGGAGCGAGATCAGTGCCTCGGCGGCATGGGGACGACGGCGCTGGTGCACACGTTTTGCGGACTGTATCTGCCGGTGGTTGAGGGCGAAGAACCACGGCTGGCGAATGTGGGAGTGCCGGCGGCCCTCGTGCGGCGACTGACACGAGCCGGAGGCGCGGGAGCGCCGAGGCGGATGGGCAGGGTGTGGGTGCTGCCGCACGATCCGGCAACGCTGGCCAGGGTGCTGGAAGAATGGGTGGAGGCAATGCCAGCGCTGCGCTGGCTGCGCGGGGCGGAACTGGAGGCGGCGGAAACGACCGAAGAAGGGCTGGCCGGGGTGGTGGCCAGACAGGGGAAAGAACGCATCGAAGTGGAAGCGAAAGCCTTTGTCGATGCGACGGGTGATGCGGCGCTGACCGCCTTGGGCGGAGCAGCCTGGGAGAGCGCGGAGCCGGGGCGTTTGCTGCGGCCGGCCTGCGTGGTGGAATTGAAGGGAGTGGATGCGGGTTGTTTGACTGACGACGGGCGGTTGCAACTGGCGCATGCGACGATGCGCGCGGTGCAGGCGGGTGAACTGCCGCAGACAGCGCTGGGTTGCGGGCTCCGCGCTGGCGTCCACGCCGGACAAGCGTTCCTGACACTGGACCTGGAGGGTCCGGGCGGAGATGGGATGGCCTGGCGGCCACTGGACGCGGCGTGTGTGGCGGAAGTGAGGCGTTTGGGCCGGGAGGTGGTGACGCAGGTGCTCGCGCTGTGGCGGCGGCAGCATGAAGGCATGCGGCAAACGGAGGTGGCGCGCTGGCCGGCCCGGCTCGGCGTGCGGGAAAGCCGGCGGGCCATTGGCGCGCATGTCCTGACGGGGGAGGAAGTGCTCGCGTCGAGTCGTTTTGAGGACGCGGCGGCAGTGGCGGCCTGGCCGCTGGAGCTGCGCGAGAATGCGCGCGGACCGCGCCTGCTTTACCCGGAGAGCGGTGAGCCGGCGGAGATTCCGCTGCGCAGTTTGCGGCATCGCGAGGTGCGGAACCTGTGGCTGGCCGGGCGTTGTTTGTCGGCGGATCACGAAGCGGCGGCGTCGATCCGCGTGATGGGCACCTGTCTGGCGACGGGACAAGCGGCGGGTCTGGCGGCGGTGCTCACCAGTGTGGAGGGACGTTTGGCCGGGGATTGGAATGGTGTGGCGCGGGAAATCCGGTCTAGGGTGGCAGCTTTGAGCGAGTTGTGACGATGAACATTGCCGAGGAGATTTTTCGACGGGCAAACACGGACGCGGTGGCGTTGATCACGAGCCATGGCGGCCAAGTGACCTACGGAGAGCTGGAGCAGCGGACGCGCATGGGTGCGGAGAGTTTGGGCGCGCTCACGGGGCGTCGCATTGGCCTGCACCTGCCGAATGGCGTGGATCATGTGCTGTGGTCGCTGAGTGTTCTGCGCGCGGGCGGCGTGCTGATTCCGGTGGCGCCGGAATTGACCGCGCCTGAGCGCAGGCAGTTGGCGCAAACCACGGCCTTGCATGCGGTGCTGACGCGCGCGGGCCAGGCCTGGGACGACGCGGCGCGAAGTGAGACGGCGAAGGCGGGAGAGTTCACGGCGCTGCTGCACGAGCTGCCGCCATCAGCGCAGGCGGCGGAGTTTGATGAGGGCGCACTGCTGGCATTGAATCCGGCGCTGGTGCGTTTCAGCTCGGGCACGACGGGAAAAAGAAAGGGCATCGTGCTGTCGCATGAGACGTTGATGGCACGGGTGACGGCGGCAAACAGCGGGCTGCAAATCGGTCCAGGCGACCGGGTGATCTGGATGCTGCCGATGGCGCATCATTTTGCCGTGTCGATCATGCTCTACCTGCTGCACGGCGCGGCGACGGTGCTGCTGGTGTCGCACTTGGGAGCGGACATTCACAAGGCGCTGCATGAGCATGACGGGACGGTGATTTACGCCGCGCCATTTCATTACGCGTTGCTGGTCGCGGTGCCGGAGCTGAGGCGGTCGCGTTCATTGCGGCTGGCGGTGTCCACCACGGCGGCCTTGCCGGAAGCGACCGCGGACGCGTTTGAGCGCGCCTTCGGTTTGCCGCTGCGGCAGGCGCTGGGAATCATCGAATGCGGGTTGCCGCTGCAGAACACGCGCTGGCCGGAAAAACGCGGCAGTGTCGGCGCGCCGCAGGGCGGGTTTGAAGCGGAACTGCGCGGGGTGCAAGGCGGGAACGGCGAGTTGTGGCTGCGTGGCCCGGGCATGGTGGACGCCTATTTGAGTCCGTGGACACCACGAGAGGCGGTGCTCGCGGACGGCTGGCTGAAAACGGGCGATCAAGCGCGGCGGGATGCGGACGGGGCGTTTTTCCTGGAAGGCAGAACCCATTCGGTGATCAATGTCGGCGGGATGAAATGCTTTCCAGAGGAGGTGGAGGCCTGCCTGCAGGAGCACGCGGCGGTGAAAGAGGCGCGTGTGAGCGCGGTGGCGCACGCCCAATTTGGAGCGGTGCCGGCGGCGGAGGTGGTGGTGAGGGAAGGCCGGGAAAAGCCGAAGCTGGCAGAGTTGATGGGGCACTGCCGCCAGCGTTTGTCCGGCTACAAGGTGCCGATGAAATGGGTGTTTGTGGAGTCGCTGCCGCGCACACCCAGCGGCAAGATCGACCGCGTCGCGCCGCTGCGCGGTTGAGCCTGACGATGAGAACAAAGTTGCCTGCGATTAGCCAAGAATTTAGAGTCCACGCATCCTAATGCTCACGATGACTTCATCACAAAAACCCTCCAGAAATGGAAGGGCGCAACCCTTCGCCAGCCTTCACCGAACGATTGGTTTGTCAAAAAATTGCAGCCTGACCCGAATGGCACTGACTTAAGCCCCTATTTCGATCTTCTGG
>CAZKMS010000093.1:0-22572 GCA_964553805.1 uncultured Verrucomicrobiaceae bacterium | reverse complement strand
ATCTAAGCGCCAAGCTCATCCCAAGATGAATTTTCCCTGAAAGATCGTGGAAGACTACCACGTTGATAGGTCAGGGGTGTAATCGCGGTAACGCGTTCAGCTCACTGATACTAATCATCTGTTTGTCTTACATCGTTCCATTTCCAACATGACTCCTTGTGGGTCTCATGAATTTGTAAATCCTGTGTGCGGCTGTCTGGGAATTTGTTTTCCATAGGTCCCCGGACCAAGGCCTCGCGCGCCGCGCGACGCCCCGTCTGGTGATCATGGCACAGTGGCACCACCCGTTCCCATTCCGAACACGGAAGTGAAACACTGTTGCGCCGATGATAGTTGGGCGATAGGCCCCGCGAAAGTAGGACGTTGCCAGAGTATAACACCCCCCGGTTCTAACGAGCCGGGGGGTGTCTTTTTTTGTGCACGCTCTTTGAGCGGCGGGCCGGATGCCCGCATGCTCTCAAAGATCGCTTGGGTTTTTCAGCCCAAGCGCCGACGCTTTGTGATTGCGCGGTTGCAAGACAAGGTGTTCTCCCCTACCTCAGGCACCGGCCAGCGCCGGTTGACGACATCCCAGACATGCCCGCTTCATCTTCTGTGCCGAACCCTGCCAGTGTGACCGCCCGCGTCATGAGCGGGTGGCGAGCATGGCTGCCGGTGGAACCGGCTGCGCATCCGAAACGCCGTCTGTGGAAGCAAGACGGGGCATCCGGCTCGTGGGGCCTCGTGCTCGTCATTGTGCAGCTCGTGCTTGTGGTCGCGGCGTCGCAGTGGCTGCAACTCGAAAAGGAGCGCGACTACACAAGACCCGCGGAGGCTTGGCTGGAGTGGTTTGATCCGACACGAGGCGGTGTGCTGCCGTTAATGGCATGCGCCTTTCTCATGCACACGCTGCTGCCGCTGCGCTGGCGGGTGCCTTTTTTTGTTTTGGTGTCGTTTGCCGCCTACTTTGTGGTGCTTGGCGCGGTCGATGGAGCGCTGCTGATCGCATTTGGACTGGCGCTGACCGGCATCTGCCATCTGCCTATTCCGTACTTGGGCCGGGTGTTGCTGGCATTGCTGGCCGGTGCGGTGCTGGCGTTGATTCGCAGCGGCGTTCTGCCGGCGCCGTTCGCCGCGACCGTGCTGCCAGTGCTGGGGTCAATGTTCATGTTCCGGTTGATCGGGTATCTCTACGACTTGAAGAACGAAAAAAAGCCGGCCGGTCCCTGGCGGCGCCTAGCCTATTTTTTCCTGGCACCCAATGCCTGTTTCCCGCTGTTCCCAGTCGTCGATTATGCCACCTTCCTGCGCACTTGGTATGACGACCGTGATTTAAAGATCTACCAAAAGGGCGTGCACTGGATGGCACGCGGCGTGGTTCAGCTCGTGCTCTACCGATTGGTGTACCGCCATTTTTCGCCGGCGCCGGAGGATGTCAACGATCTCGCCGGCGTGGCCACTTTTGTGGTGTCCAGCTACCTGCTTTACATGCGCATCTCCGGGCAGTTTCACATCATCGTGGGTCTGCTCTGCCTGTTTGGATTCAACCTGCCGGAGACACACCATCGCTACCTGCTGGCCAGCGGCTTCAGCGATTACTGGCGGCGAATCAACATCTACTGGAAGGACTTCATGATGAAGCTGGTCTTCTACCCGTGCTATGTGCGGTTCAAAAGGCTCGGTCATTTGAGCGCCATCGTCCTCGGCACGGCTATCGTGTTCTTGGTGACGTGGTTTTTGCATGCCTATCAATGGTTTTGGCTGCGCGGCTCCTTCCACTTTTCGTGGGTGGACAGCTTGTTCTGGGCATTTTTTGCTCTGTTGGTCATCATCAACGCGGTTTACGAGTCCACCCGTCCGCCGGCACCAAAGGCCGCGTCCGGTGCGGATTTTGATTGGGGGGCGGCGATCAAACGTTCGCTGCAGACCGGGGCGATGTTTCTGTTGATCTGCCTGTTGTTTTCGTTCTGGCAAAGCAACTCCATGGGCGAGTTTTTTGCGTTGATGAGCGAGGCAAAAAGCGGCGGCGCACGCCAACGCTGGGCGCTTGCCGGACTGGCGTCTGCCGCGCTCGCCATCGGCGTGATCTGGCCCTGGCTGCGCCATTTGTGGCAGTCACGCCGTGCCAAGCCCATGCTGCCGCCTGCCTGGGCGCCAGTTGCCGCCACGGTGCTGCCCTTGTTGCTGCTATTCGCCTTGGCGGGTGGCGTGTTTTCCGGCGAGCGTGCTCGGAAGCTGGCCGATTCGATTCGGGGCACGGGCCTGAACGAGCGTGACCTGCGCCGCTTGGAGCGCGGGTATTATGAGGGGTTGCTTCAGCGCGAGACCTTTGGCTCGCAGTTATGGGAAGTGCGGCTGCATCAGCGGCCGGACTGGCAGCCGCTGGCCAATTCCGGCAGCACCAGCAAGACAGGTGATATTTTGAGTCACGTGCTCAATCCCAATTACAGCCGGCTCTACAATGGTGTGGAGTGGAAAACCAATCAGTGGGGCATGCACGACCAGGACTATGCCCGGGAAAAACCGCCCGGCACCTATCGCATTGCGTTGCTGGGCGCGTCCTATCCGGCCGGGCAAGGTCTGCTGAAAGAGAACACCTTTGAGCAGCTCGTTGAAGAAGCGCTCAATCGCCATCCCGGGCTCACTGCAGAACGCGTCGAGATCTTGAATTTCGCGGTGCCGGGTTACACCCTGGTTGAGTTCGTGGCGTTTTTGGAAACGCGCATCGCACCGTTTCAACCGGATGCCTTTTACCTCGTGACGCACAGCAAGGAAGGCCCGCGCACGCTGGGCACCCTGGCCCGCCGGATCAAGGAGGACGGGATTCCTCTCACGTACGACTTCTTGGAGGATATCAAGAAGCGCGCCGAAATTCCCGAAAACCCGACCGATGCCGACATGAAGCGCTTGCAGCCTTTCAAGACCGAGATCGTCGAGTGGGGTTACCAGCGCATGACCGCCTTCTGCAAAGCGCATGACATGGAACCAGTTTGGATCTTTTTGCCAGCCACCGAGGAAACCGTGGTTGATGAGAAGCAGTTTGAGGAACAGCGCAAAATTGCCGGGGAAGCAGGCTTTGCAACGCTCTCGCTGGAGGGCGTTTATGGAACCGGCGACACCTCCCATCTTTGGCTTTCGCAGGAGGACCACCATCCCAATATCGAGGGCCATCGCCTGATCGCGGCGCGGCTGCTCAAGGAGATGCTGGCCCACGCCAAAAGTCTTCACCTGCCGCTCTCAAACACAGACGCTGACTTGACGATTCGTCCGCTGGACAGCGCTCCGTAATCACGGCATCATCGCCCCTTCAGTCATGCAACTCCAGGAAATCCAAGACCGCGTTCGCGCTTACCTCCGCACCGAAATCCTCGACCCCGGCCAGGCGGATGATCTCGCTGATGACAGCTCGCTCATCGCCAGCGGGTTGATGAACTCCCTTTCCACGCTGAAGCTCGTTGCCTTTTTGGAGGAAACCTACGGCATCGAACTCGCAGCCCATGAGATCAGCGTCGATTGCCTCGACTCGGTGGAAGCCATTGCCGCGCTGGTAGCGGAAAAACTCTCCTGAGCCCTTCTTTTCACATGACCCTGCAACACGCTCTCGCTGACCGCCTGCAGCGCGCTCCGGATGCCCGCGCGCTCGCTTTTGCCGACGCTCGCGGCGGCATCGACTGGATCACCTTTGGCGATCTCCATCAGCAAGCTGCCGCTCGCGCGCATTTGCTGGCGGAAAAAGGGCTGCGTCCCGGCGATGTCTGCTTGTTTGTGCTGTCCTCCAACCGCGCGTGCGCGCTTGCCTTGCTCGGCTGCTTGCTGGCCGGCGGGGTGCCGGTCCTCGTCGCGCCTCCCATTGTGCGTGGTCTGCACTCGAATCTCACCGAGGTCATGAGCCATGTCGCGCGCAAAACTGGCGCCCGGCTTGCGGTGGTTGAGGAGGGCGCGGAGGCAGCCGTGCCGAAAGGCGGGCCGCGTGCGGTTGTCATTTCGGAGCTGGATCAAGGCGGTGATCCCGCGCAGGCGGCACTGCATCTGCCGCAGGCGGAAGACATCGCCGCCATGCAGCTTACCTCAGGCACCACCGGATTGCCGCGAGTCTGCGTTTGGAGGCAGCGTGGTGTATTGGCCTCTCTCGACGGCATGGAAAAGGCCATGGGGCTTGGGACGGACGACGTTTTCGTCAACTGGACCCCGCTTTATCACGACATGGGTCTGGTGAACAATTTCTTCCTCTGCCTCGCAAAGTCCATTCCCCTCGTCTGGCTGCAAGCGACCGATTTCGTCAAAAAGCCCGCGCGCTGGCTGGCCGCCTTGCATGCCAGCGGCGCCACCACCACTTGGTCGCCAAACTTCGGCTTCGCCATGGCGGCGTTGCGTGTGACCGACGAGGAGATGGAAGGCGTAAGCCTGGCGGGGGTGCGCGGTTTTTGGAATGCCGCGGAACGCATCCATGCCGAGACTCTGGCGCAGTTCCGAGCCCGTTTTGAACCCTTTGGCTTGCAGCCACACGCGCTGAAGACCAACTTCGGCTGCGCCGAAAACGTTGGCGGTGCGACGTTCACGAAGCCTGACGAATCTCCCAAAATCGAGCGCCTTGATCGAACCGCGCTGCATGACGACAGCATCGCGCGGATGGTGCCTGAAAGCGTGCCGGATGAAGCTGCTGTCAAGATCGTCAGCACCGGGCTGCCTTGTCCGGGCATGACCATCCGCATCGTCGATGCTGAAGACAAAGAACTGTCCGAAGGCCATGTCGGCGAGGTTTCCATCCACACGCCTTCGCGCATGGCTGGTTATCTCGACGATCCCGAGGAAACCGCGTTTGCCATTCGCGGTGACTGGCTGCACACCGGTGATGTCGGGTACCTGCGCGGCGGCGAGCTGTTTTGGACAGGCCGCCTGCGCGAGCGCATGAATCTGAATGGCAAAAAATTCGATCCCAGCGACTTTGAGCGGGTGCTGCTCAGCGTGGATGGCTTGCGCGAGGGCTGCTTCGCCGCGTTCGGCGTTGATGACCCGAAGCGCGGCTCGCAGCGTTTGGTGATCATCAGCGAGCTTCGTGACGGCGCAGCTCGCGCGCCGGAGCAAGTGATGGCGGATTTGCGCCGTGAAATCGCGGGCATCATGGGCCTTAGTGTCAGCGAGATTCTGCTGCTGCCGCAGGGCATCATGTCAAAAACCTCCAGCGGCAAACGCCGCCATCGCTTTTACCGCGAGCTGTTCACGCGCGGCGAACTGGAGCCGCTGGCGAGCTGGCGCGAGCAAAACTGAGGCGTTTTTAGAGCCTGATTTCCACTGGCTTGCCGAGGAACTTGGGCGGCGTGTCGAACACCGAATCAAAAACCGCACGCACGCGGGCGAAGGCCTCGCGCACATGGGTCCGCAAACCGCCGGTGCCGGACACGCCCTGCGCGTTGAGCGCCATGGCGTCGATGCCGTGGCGCCGGGCCAGAAACACCGCACGCTCGTTGTGAAAACGCTGTGAGACAATGATGAGGGCGCTTTGCGAAAAGACCTCGCGGGCGCGCACGATGGAGTCGAGCGTCCGAAACCCGGCGAAGTCCCGGTAGATGCGATTTTCCGGCACTCCGGCGCGGACCAGCGCCTGCATCATGGCTGTGGGCTCGTCGTAAGAAGGCGTGTGGTTGTCGCCGCTGACGATCAGGGCGCGGACTTTGCCGCTGTGAAACAAATTCGCCGCGGCGTCGATGCGATGCTTGAAAAAGAGATTGGGCCGGCCACCTGTCAGGGTGGGCGCACAACCGAGCACGAGGCCGACGCTGCGTGCGGGCAAATCTTTGGTTGCGTCCAAACAGCGCCCGCTCGCCGAGCCGGCTACGAGCCCATGACAAACGGCTATCGCCACTGCGATGAGAGCAAAGGTGCTCACCAGGATCATCGTCATGCGCAATCTTTTGCCGCGAAGAGGCCTTCTTGCAAGGCGCGTTGACGGGCCTGAGGCGGCGGTTTCGAATGGATTCGGGTTCACGGCCAGCGGATGAGTTCCTTGCCCGCGGCGTCGAGCAGGCGCAGGTTTTTCACGCGTGCGCTGCCAGGGCCGCCGCAGGGATCCAATCGCAGACCATGCAAGCGCTCCGTGGTGTCAAGAGCAAGTCGATGCTCGTGCCACACGCCGTCATGAATCACCGCGAAGGTCTGATGCCGGCCCGCTGGCAGTTTGGTCTTCGAATCCGTGGTGAAATAGATTTCGCCGTCACCGCTGGCGCTGCTCTGCACACTGAATTCAAGCTGGTAAGGACCGCTGGTGGAGAGGCCTTGAACGGTGTCGAAGGCAAGACCGGGATCATCACCCGTGCAGTTGAGCACCAGTTCGCCATCGTCAATGGAAAGCTTGGTGCCCACACGGGCGCGGATGTTTTTGGAGCCTGCGACACGTTTTGCTGGACGGACTCGCTCTTTGCCGCCAGCGGCGCCTCGCGAACTCGTCACGGCACCGTTCTCGCCCGTGTAAATCGACCATTCGCGGTGACGCTGCTCGCCTGCCTCGGTGGCCACGGGGGCTCGCTCCTTGGCCGGGGCTTGCAGCACGTGCTCCGCCATCTCATGCCACTGCCGCGCCATGCGCTCGACGATGTCTGGATGGCTCGCCGCGAGGTTGTTCAACTCCGCGCGATCCTCCGCCAGGTTGTAAAGTTCCCAGGGCTCGCTTTGAAACGACACCAGCTTCCAATCGCCGTCACGCAGGCCGCGATCGCTGGCGAAGAGCAGGTGAATGGGCGGGCGCTTATCCTGTTTTTGCCCGGCAAAGACCGGCGCCAGGGAGACTCCGGCAAGCGGGCTCGGTTCGCGGCCAGGATGCTGCTCCGGCACCGCCGCGCCCGCGATCTCCGCCAGCGTCGGCAGCACATCGACCAGATGCGCGGGGCTGTGCACCAGCGCGCCGGGATGCGTTTTCAAGCCCGCCGGCCAGTACGCGATGGCCGGAGTGGCAATGCCGCCTTCGAACTGGTTTTGCTTGTAGTAGCGGAAGGGCGCGTTGCGCGCCCAGGCCCAGCCGGTGCTGTCGCTCCAAGAGGTGACGCCGTCATACGGCTCCGCGTTCATGCCGCTGCTGGAGCGGTCGTAGGGACAGGCGCCGTTGTCGGAGAAAAACAGGACCAGCGTGTTGTCGAGTTCGCCTTTGGCTTCGACATCTGCCAGCAAGCGGCCAAGCTCCTGATCGACGCGGTCGATCAATCCCGCATAGGCGGCCATGCGCCGCGCCTCCCACTGGCGGATTTCCGGCGTCAGCTCGTCCCAGGCCGGGATGTGCGAGGGCCGCGGAGAGGGTGTGACATCGCGTCCGAACAACCCCAACTCGCGTTGTCTGGCGAGGCGCTGCTCGCGCGTGCGGTCCCAGCCCGCGTCGTAGCGGCCGAGGTGCTTCTTGTAGTCCGCCTCCAACGGTTGCAGGGGCGCATGCGGGGCGTTGAAGGCGAGGTAGAGGAACCAGGGCTTCTGCTCCGCGCGCGCTTCCTTCAAGAAATCGAGCGCGTGATCGACATTGGCAACGGTGGTGTAAAAACCCTCGCCGGGAACCTTCCAGGGCTGGCCATTGAGGCGAAAGGTGTTGTCGCCCTTGTAGTAGCTGCAGGCGCCGGAGAGATGGCCGAAGTAGCGTTGAAAACCGAAGTCGGTCGGTTGCTTGGAAAGGTGCCATTTGCCCGCCATGGCGGTGAAATAACCGGCCGGCTGCAGGATCTCCGGGATGATGACCGCGCGGCTCAGGCTCTCGTCACCGGCCTGCCGGCACCAGCGGCCGCTGAGCAGGCTGACGCGGGAGGAGTGACACTTGGCGGTGTTGTAAAACTGGGTGAAACGCAGGCCATTTGCGGCGAGGCGGTCGAGGTTCGGCGTGTCGATTTCCGAGCCGTAGCAGCCGAGGTCGGAGAAGCCGAGGTCATCGACCAGGATGAGCAGGATGTTGGGCTGAGATGCCGCTGCTGGCACAGACAGCAAGGGCAACATGGTGGCGAGAAGCAGACGACAGAGCATCGTGTTGGAACGCGATGACCCAGTCAATGTGTCAGCAAAGCATCGCGAGTCATTTCGCTGCAACACTCGGTTAGAAATCCGGCGTGCTCGCGTTTACGCAAGCCTCCCTGCACGTCATGAAACGTTCCCTGCTCCTGCTTTTCACCAGCCTCGCGTTCGCCAGTTCAGCCCTGGCCAAGCCGAACATCCTTTTCGTTTATGCGGATGACTGGGGCTGGGGCGATCTCGCCTGCCACGGCCACCCGCACCTGCTCACCCCGAACCTCGACCGCCTCGCGCGCGAGGGCGCCGACTTTCAGCAGTTCACCGTCGGCAACCCGGTTTGTTCGCCCAGCCGCACCGCCATTGTTACCGGCCAGTATCCGGCGCGTCACGGCGTGCACCAGCACTTCGCCAGCGCGGCGGAAAATGCGGCGCGCGGCATGCCGGACTGGCTGGATCCGAAGGTCACGCTGCTGCCGCGTCTTTTGCACGAGGCTGGCTACGCCACGGCACACTACGGCAAATGGCATCTCTCCGGTGGCGGCATCGACGGCGCGCCATTGCCAGCCGCTTACGGCTACGATGACGCCGCCGTCTGGACCGGGCCGGGCAAGTCGGTCTTCGAGGGCACACCTTACACCAAAAAGGCGGGCGACGCCCATGGCGGGGAAAGCGCCTCCTTTCTCACCACCGCCGCGGTCGAGCACGCGCTGCGCTTCATCCGTGCGGCTGGCGGCAAGCCGTTCTATATCAACCTCTGGCTGCACGAGACACATCACCTTGTCTCCGCCACCGAAGAGGACAAGCGCGCCTACCCGGACACCGCCGAGCCGCAGCGCACCTACTACGCCGCGGTCACCCGCGCTGACAAGCAGGTCGGCCGCGTGCTCGATCTGCTCGATGAATTGAAGCTGGCGGAAAACACGATCGTCATCTTCTCCAGCGACAACGGTCCGGAAAACTCCGGCAGCAAACCGGGCGACAAATTTTATTACAGCGTCGGTGACACCGGCGGCCTGCGCGGACGCAAACGCAGCCTCTATCTCGGCGGCGTCAATGTGCCCTTCCTGGTGCGCTGGCCCGGCGTGGTGCCGGCGGGGCGCGTGGACAAAACCAGTGTGATCACCGGGGTGGACATGCTGCCGACGCTGCTCGCCGCCTGCGAACTGAAAGCGCCCGCGGGTTATCAAAGCGACGGTGTTAACGTGCTCTCGGCTTTCAAAGGCGAGGCGTTTACCCGTGCGCAGCTGGTATTTTGGGAATGGCGCGGCCCGCACTCGCATGAGGCGACCTGGCCCACGCACGCCGTGCGCGATGGTGATCACGTCTTGCTGCACGATGAGAAATTTGAGCGCGTGGAGCTTTACAACGTGATTGCGGACCGCGCCCAGCAGAGCAACCTCGCTGCCGGTCAACCAGATCGGGTCGCCGCCCTGCGCGCCCAGCTCGACGCCTGGCGCGCCACCCTGCCGCCGTTTCAGCAATCGCCAGCGCGGCAGCGAGCCGCCCCTGTTCCGAAACCCGCCGCCAACACCGCCGGTCAGGATCGCGCCAAGGTCTTCAAACGCTGGGACAAGGACGCGAATGGCAAGCTCACCCTGCAGGAGTACACCGACGGTCTGGCAAAAAAGGAAAACGCGCCGCAGCGCTTCAAGGCCTTCGACACGAATGGCGACGGCATGCTGACCCGCGCCGAATTCGAACGGCGCTGATCCCGCTCCTCATGCCTGACGCCAGCGCAGCCTCCCCGCCTGTCCCCGTCGTCTGCGCACTCCTGTTACGCGGCGATCAAGTGTTGCTGGCGCGCCGGCCGGAGGGGAAGAAGCTGAGCGGTCTGTGGGAGTTTCCCGGTGGCAAGGTGGACGCGGAGGAATCAGCGGAGGCGGCGCTGCGGCGTGAGTTGAAGGAGGAGCTTGGTTGCGAGGTGGACATCCAGACGCAGTTGCCGGCTGCCCCGTTCGACTACGACTGGGGCAGCATCCTGCTGCTGCCCTTTGTTTGCGTGCTGCGACCGGATTCGCCCGAACCGCGCGCTTTGGAGCACAGCGCGCTGGCCTGGGTGAAGTGGACGGAGCTGGATCGCTTCGAACTCGCGCCGGCGGACGTGCCGGTAGTGGCGCTCTACACCGCCCCGCAAAGCTCCACCGGGTAGAACGGCACAGAGGCCACGAACAGCCCGTCCACGCGCGCGGGCCGCTGCCATTGGTCTTGCCTGAAGCGGGACCGGACGCGCCCGCCTGCCGGCACAACCTCCTGATTGCGCCGGTCTTCCCAGGTGCTACATTTCCGGCTCCTGTCATCCCGGCGGGAGACCCACCCGCACCCCCGCTACTGACCTCATGGATTGGCTTCTTTCCCTTGGCCTGCCCGGCAAAATCCTGCACACTGTCGTCCTCATTTTCGAGGTCATCCTGGTCTTCAACCTCATGATCCTCGTCCATGAGTGGGGGCATTTTCTGGCGGCGCGCTGGCGTGGGCTCTATGTGGACCGCTTCCAAATCTGGTTCGGCAAGCCGCTCTGGAAGAAGACTTACAACGGCGTGCAGTATGGCCTCGGCAGCATCCCCTTCGGCGGTTTCGTCTCGCTGCCGCAGATGGCGCCGATGGAGGCCATTGAGGGCGGCGTGGAAAACAAGGAGCCGCTGCCCGCCATCAAGCCGCTGGACAAGATCATCGTCGCCTTTGCCGGGCCGCTGTTCAGCTTCCTGCTCGCCGCCTTGTTCGCCTTTCTGGTGAGCTGGCTGGGCAAACCGGAGACCGAGCCGTTGGTGACGACCACCATCGGTTACGTGGCCGAAGGCAGCGCCGCCGACAAAGCCGGCCTCAAACCGGGCGATAACATCCTCGAGATCGACGGCCAGCCGATCAAACGCTTCGAGGGTTTTGTGGACAGCGTGCGCTGGGCGGTGATTTCCAGTGAGAGTGAAAACATCGAGTTCAAAGTGGAGCGGCCCGGCGCGGGCGTGGTGGAGGTGCCGGTTTCTGCCGCTGCCGCACGGGTGGCGGAGGCGAAAAGCTCGTGGTGGAGGCGCGTCTTCAAACGCCCGCCGCTCAAAGAGGTGGGCATCGGAGGCAAAGAGACGCCGATGGTCGGCGAGGTGATGGAAAACAGCCCCGCCGCTGAGGCTGGCATTCAAGCGGGCGACCAGATTTTTTCGATCAATGGCAAGCCGGTTTACAATCGGCTTCAGATTGGCGAAGCGGTGCAGGAGTCCAAAGGCGCGGGTTTGGAGCTGGGCATTCGCCGCGGCAGTGAAGACCGCACGGTCGTCATCACGCCGCGCGTCCCAGACCAGCATCCGGCGAATTTCGATCATTTCATGCTGGGCACGGTTTGGCATGCCACAGGCGAGCGCAAAATCTCCCATCCCGGCGTGTTCGAGCAGCTCTCCATGGCCTCGCGCACCATCGTCAACATGGTGCAAAAACTGTTCTCGGCGGGCTCCGACATCAGTCCCGCGCACATGAGCGGCCCCATCGGCATCGGCAATGTTTATTACAAGCTGCTGCAGGACCCCGATGCGCTGCTGATGGTGCTGTGGTTCAGTGTCGTGCTCAACGTCAACCTCGCCATCATGAATATGCTGCCGTTCCCGGTGCTGGATGGCGGCCACATCACCCTGGCCATCGGCGAATGGATTCGCCGCAAGCCGCTGCAGGGCCGTGTGCTGGAGGCGATCCAAACCGCCTGCGTGCTATTGCTGTTCGGCTTCCTCATTTTCGTCACCCTCAAAGACACCGGCGACCTTTTCCTGGGCGGCAGCAAAAAGGCCGAGAAAGCGGCAGAGCAAATCAAGTGGCTGCCCAAGGCGCAGCGCTCCTGAGGCGGCTCCCCTGCTCATACTCATACTCATACTCAGAGCGAGGGGCGAGGGGCGAGGGGCGAGGGGCGAGGGGCTGAGTAGGAGTATGAGTAGGAGTATGAGTAGGAGTAGGAGTAGGAGTAGGAGGTGGACCGGAGCAGCCGAGCCTGAACCCGGCATTGCCAGCCGCTCCGCATGGTCCTAGTCTCGACCTGTGACCCTGCCCGTCGATCCCGCCAAACGCGTTGCTTTGCTCTGCGCCGCTGGTTTGTTGGCGGCGCTGCTGGTGATTCTGCTGATTTTCCGCGGCGGCGAGGGCCCGCCCGGCATCGGTTTGTTGCGCCTGCTGCTGGAGGAGAAAACCTGGCGGACCGAGCTTTGGCTGGAGGGCGCTCACATCAATGAACTTGAGCCCTGGCGCATCCAGGAGTCGCTGGCCGCGCGTGCCGGCATCAGCACCGGTGTTTACAAGGGCCTCACCCGCCGCGCGGTGAATGCCAAGGACCCTGCCTACCGTGTCGAGGGGCACTTGCTGGCGGGCAACTTCGCCCTGGCCGCCGAGCTGGCGGAGCAGTTGGCCGCGCAGCAGACCCAGCCCGCCGAGCGCGCGCGCTGGCGGCACCGGCGAGCGGATGCGCTCTGGCGCGGTGGCCTGAGCGATCCGGCGTCGTCGCTGAATGCGGCCCTGGATGGTCTGCCCGAGGGCGACAGTCCGGCGCGGCGCGGGGTGCTGGCGGACCTGGCGTCCTGGCACTGGCTCAAGGCGAACTTCCGGCCCGAGGACCCGGCCGCCGAATACCATTTAGCCCTGGCCGCGCTCGCTCGGCTGGAAAAAATCACCCCGCCGCAGGCAACACCGGCTTGGCGCACGGCGCTGCATCGTTTGCAAGGACGCTGCCTGCTGCGCCGGGCTTGCTTGAATGCCGAGCGTGACCTGCCTGCGATCGAGGAAGCAGCGAAGGCTTTTGAGCAAGCGTTGAGCACGGCAGCAGCAGGATCGGAGACGCGTTTGGCGGTGTTGCACGACCTCGGTCTCTGCCACCTGGAGCTGGAGCAACCCGAAGCGGCGGAGGCCTGCTTTGCCGAGATTGTGACCGCCCTCGCCTCCGGCAAAACGGGTTCGACCGAGTTCGATGTGCGCGCGCTGGAACGCCGCGTCACCGCCCGCCTCAATGCGCAAGCGTTCCTCGCCTGGGCCCGCGCGCGTCAAGCCGCCGCCGAAATGGATGCGACACGACGCCAGGCTTTGGTGGCGGAAACCCGCACGCTGGTGACGGCGGTGCACGGCATGACCTTGCCGGATGAAGGCGGCGCACCCTGGATCACCGCGCAAGCTGCGCTCGCTTTGATCGAAGCCGTGGAGAAAAATGCGGACGCGGCCAAGGTCGCGCGCGAACTGGCGTTGAACCATTACCCGGCGGCTCAAGCGGGCGAACCGGGCGTGCCTTCACGCGCGCAGATTGAGGCGGATCGTTGAGGGCTTGGTTCTTCCCCCACCTACTCCTACTCATACTCCCACTCAATCCGCAAGAGCAGCAGACTGAGTAGGAGTAGGATGAGAAAAACCGATCAGGCCCATGTAACCGCGCCAGAGCGCGGGTGAGAACGCGCTCTGGCAAGAGCGCCTACAGTTCTACCGCCCACTCAAGCACTGAGCAAGAGTATGAGTATGAGTATGAGTATGAGTAGGAGTAGGAGTAGGAGAAAAAACCGTTCGCCGGGCGGCGTCAGCGGATGATCAGCTTCGCCGCCGTCTGGCCGTGGCGCTCGTCGGGCGAGGAGACCAGGATTTGCGCCAGATGCTGCCCGGCCATCCAGGGCGCGCCGCCGATCGGCCGCACTTGGATCAAATACGCGCCCGAGCCGCCGTTGCGAAAGGAGACGATGTTGCTGCTGAAGGGCGTGTTTTGGCCCGGCACCTCAAAGTGCTCCATCACTGAAAAGTGATCCTCGTTGAGGTCCGCCACCGGCCAGCCAGCACAGCTCACGAGCACCAGCAGGTTTGCTGGCTGGCTGTTGCCGTGCTGCGCGCCGCCCGGCACCGCCTGGGCATGCACGGTCAGAGGCACGGCTGCGGGCAGGTCCGGTTTCGGCACCAGGGTGGTGGGCAGTTGCGCGTCGCGCTCGAGACCGCCCACCAGCTTGATCGGCGGTTGCCCGCCCGCCAGCAGCGGGTCCACCTCGGCGGAGGCGGACTTCGGCGGCAGCGCCGGTGCTTTGGCTGCGGGAACCGGTTTGGCCGGCGCTTTCGCGGCAGGCGTTTGCGGTGCCGGACGCGGGGCGGGCGGGGCGGTCTTTTTGGGTGCGGGCACAGGCTTTTTGAGGGCTTTTGCTGCGGGTTTGGCAGCTGGGCGCGCGGGCGGGGCGGGCTTCGCCGGTTTTTTCTTGAGGGCAGGGGGTTTGGCCATGGTGGTTGGGTCGGGAATTATCAGCAGCCTACCAAGACCGGCGGAAGTTTGTCGAAGATTTTGTCACTTGATCTCCCTAGCCGTTTGCCTGGCTCGTCACATTCCCCGCAAGGTCTCCCCTCCGGCGCGCGTCTCCAAAGACCCACTCTCCCGATCATGACCCGCCTCTCTCTCGCCTGCCTGCTGCTTTCCAGCCTCCCCGCCAGCGCCGCCGTCAAGCTGCCCGCGCTTTTCTCCGACCACATGGTCATGCAGGCGGACAAACCGGTGCCCGTCTGGGGCTGGGCGGAGCCGGGGGAGGAAATCACCGTCAGCCTCGCCGGCCAGAGCGTTGCGACCGCCACCCCGGCCAGCGGCCGCTGGCAGGTCGAGCTGAAAAAGCTGTCCACCAGCACCGAACCGCAGACCCTCACCGTCAAAGGCGGCGCTGACACCCTCACCGTCAACGACGTCCTCATCGGCGAGGTCTGGCTCGGCTCCGGCCAGTCCAACATGGCCATGAGCGTCAGCAGCAGCCGCGACTACGACAAGGAAAAAGCCGCCGCCGCCCTGCCGCAGATCCGCCTGTTCACCGTCTCCCGCAACCCCCAGACCAAACCCCAGGACGAATGCAAGGGCAGTTGGGTCGTCTGCTCCCCCGAGACCGTTGGCGGCTTCTCCGCCACCGCCTATTTCTTCGGCCGCGAGCTGCATCGCGAACTGAAGCTCCCCGTCGGCCTCATCAACTCCTCCTATGGTGGCACCGCCATTGAGTCCTGGACCAGCATGCCCGCCCAGTCGAAGCTCCCCGAGTATCCCGAAATCTCCGCCACTTGGCGCGAGGCCGTCGCCCAGACCTTTGATGCCGCCAAGGCCAGGGCCGATTTCGAAGCCGCCACCGCCAAGTGGCGCGAGGACGTGAAAAAGGCCAAAGCCGAGGGCAAAACCGCTCCGCGCGCGCCCCAGCTCGCCGTCGCCCCACGCCTGCATCAGAACCACCCGGCCAACCTCTTCAACGGCATGATCGCCCCCCTCATCCCCTACGCCCTGCGCGGCGTCATTTGGTATCAGGGCGAGCACAACGCGGGCAAAGTTTACAACCACCACTACGGCCTCCAGCTTCGCACCCTCATCGCTGACTGGCGCGCCCGCTGGCACGACCAGCTCCCCTTCGCCTGGGTCCAGCTTCCCGACCACCGCGCCCCCCAGCAGCAGCCCGCCGAAGTCCACGAAAGCTGGCCCGTCATCCGCGAGCAAATGACCCGCACCCTCGCCCTGCCAAAGACCGGCATGGCCATCACCCTCGGCCTCGGCGAGGCCGATGACGTCCACCCGAAGGCGAAACAGGGCGTCGGCAAGCGCCTCTCCCTCTGGGCGCTCGGCACTGTCTATGGCAAAGACGTCCCTGCCACCTCCGGCCCCCTTTACAAAAAGCACGCCATCAAAGGCGGCACCGTCACCCTTAGCTTCGATCACCTCGGCGGCGGTCTCCTGGCCAAGGATGGCGCCAGCGAATTGACCGGCTTCGCCATCGCCGGCACCGACCGCGTCTTCCATCCCGCCCGCGCCCGCATCGTCAAAGACCAGGTCCTCGTGGCCTCCCCGGACGTCAAGGAACCTGCCGCCGTCCGTTACGCCTGGGCCAACAACCCCGACTGGTCCCTGCAAAACAAAGCCGGCCTGCCCGCCGCCCCGTTCCGCACCGACGACTGGGAGCCCGGCCTGCGCCTGCCCGCGCTCTTCTCCGACCACATGGTCGCCCAGGCCGGCCAGGCCCTCAACGTCTGGGGCTGGGCCAAAAACGGCAGCGACGTCACCGTCACCCTCGCCGGAAAAACCGCCACCGCCCGCGCCAGCAGCGATGGCCGCTGGTCCCTGAGCCTCGACAAGCTCGAAGCCAGCGCCCAGCCGCAGACCCTCACCGTCACCGCCGCCGGCGACACCCGCACCGTGCAGGACGTGCTCATCGGCGAGGTCTGGCTCGCCTCCGGCCAGTCGAACATGGCCTTCGACTTCGCCCGCGGCGAATACCCCGAGAGCGAGAAAGCCGCCGCCGCCCAGCCCCAGATCCGCATGTTCACCGTCAAACAAAAGGCCACCCGCATCCCCCAGAGCGACTGCCAGGGCGAGTGGATTGTCGCCTCCCCCGACACCGTGGGCGACTTCTCCGCCGTCGCTTGGTTCTTTGGCCGCGACCTTCACGAGCACCTGAAAACCCCCGTCGGCCTCATCGACTCCTCCTGGGGCGGCACCGACATCGCCGCCTGGACCAGCGAGCCTCCGCAACTCAAAAACCCTGCCCTCAAAGCCAGCATCGACGCCTGGAACACCCAGGCCGCCAGCTTCGACATCCCCGGCTCCAAAGCCGCCTACGCCAAGCGCGTCACCGCCTGGAAAGGCGCCGCCGCCAAGCTCAAAGCCGCCGGCAAACCCGCTCCCCGCAGCCCCCGCTACCAGCCGCACCCCGACATCTATCAAAACCGCCCCGCCAACCTCTACAACGGCATGATCGCCCCCCTCGTCCCCTACAACCTCCGCGGCGCCATCTGGTATCAGGGCGAGCACAACTGCGGCAGCGTCGAGAAAGCCACCCTTTACGCCACCCAGCTCCCCCTCCTCATCGCCGACTGGCGTGCCCACTGGCGCAGCAGCCTCCCCTTCGCCTGGGTCCAGCTCCCGAACTTCGAGCAGCCGAATCCCCGTCCCCTCGTCCGCGAAGCCATGCTCAAAAGCCTCAGTGTGCCCAACACCGGCATGGCCGTCACCATTGACGTCGGCGAGGCCAACGACAACCATCCCAAGGACAAAAAAACCGTCGGCCACCGCCTCGCCCTTTGGGCCCGCGCCAAGGTTTACCGGGAAAAGATGCCCGCCTACAGCGGCCCGCTTTACAAAGGGCACGACGTCAAAGCAGGCACCGTCATCCTCAGCTTCGACCACGCGCAGACCGGGCTCAAAACCGCTGGCAGCGGCTCCGTGAAAGGCTTCCTAATCGCCGGCGCCGACCAACAGTGGCAGCCCGCTGAAGCGACCATCCAGGGCCGCCAAGTCCTCGTCAGCAGCCCGCAGGTGAAGGAGCCCGCCGCCGTCCGCTACGCCTGGGCCGCCAACCCCGAAGCCAGCCTCATCAACGGCGCCGGCCTGCCCGCCAGCCCCTTCCGCACCGACACCTGGCCCATCCCCGAGCCCGCCGCGCCGTGAGGGCCGTCAATGTGGCTGTGATGCTTCCCGCCATGATGCGTTCTCTCATTCTCCTTCCAAGCTCGTCCTGCCTCCACTGGCTCATCCTGGCCCTGTTGTTGTGCGGCAGCCTGCCGGCTCGCGCCGATGCGTCGGGCAGGACCCTCACGCCCTGGGAGCCCGGAATGCTCGACATCCATCACATCAACACCGGCCAGGGCGACGCCGCGTTGATGATTTTCCCCGATGGCACCACCCTGCTGCTCGACGTAGGGGATGGCCGGGACATCGCCCGCCTGCCGAACTTCAAAGCGCCGCCGCGGCCGGATGACACGCGGCCGCCGGGCGAGTGGGTGGCCCGTTACATCCAGCAGCGGCATCCGGACGGCACCCAGGGGGTGCTGGACTACGCGCTGCTGACGCACTTTGACAGCGATCACATGGGCGGCTTCGCCGATCTGGCCAAGCACCTGCGCATCCGTCGCGTGGTGGACCGCGCCTGGCCCGAGTACGGACCGCCGCGACCGCTGCGGGAGCGCTACCTCCCGGCCGTCGGCGCTTACCGCGCGGTGCTGGAGGAGTTGCGCAAAAAACACGGCACGGTGGTGGAGCGTTTCGAGCCGGGCCGCAACGACCAGCTCGCCCCGCAGCGCCAAGCGGAGATGCCCGCGCCTTTTGAAATCCGCAACCTCGCGGTCAATGGCGAGGTCTGGACCGGGCGCGGCAGGGAGACGGTCTCGCGCTTTCCGCCTGATGACCCGCCGGCGGAGAACCCGTGCAGCACCGTCTTCCGGCTGCGTTACGGACGCTTCACCTACTACAATGGCGGCGACTTGGTGGGGACGCTGCAAGAAGGCGAGCCGGCCTGGCGCGATGTCGAGTCCGCGCTCGCCTGGCAGGTGGGGCCGGTGGACGTGCATGTGGCGGATCATCACGGCGAGCGCGACTCTGCCAATGCCTTCTTTCTGAGCGTGCTGCAGCCGCGCGTGCACATCGTGCAGGCCTGGAGTCCCACGCATCCGTATCCGGATGTGTTTGAGCGCATGCTCTCGGAGAAAATCTACCCTGGTCCGCGCGATGTCTTCGCCACCAACAGCCTGTGGCAGGGGCGGCGGGAGCATCTGGGGGAGCGCTTCGGGCCGGAGCAGGCGGGGCGGTTTGTCGCGGCGCTGGAGCAAAAGCTGGCGGGCGGGCAGGGGCACATTGTGCTGCGCGTGGCGCCGGGCGGCGGCAGCTATCGCGTGTTCATGCTGGATGACAGCGCGGAGAGCTTTCGCGTCCTCTCCGTCCACGGCCCTTACCCGTCGCGGTGAAAGGGCGCGTCCACTTGCTGCTAAAATGGTGCTGATCAGTGGCGTATGGGCTGCCCCGTGCCTGCCGCTACCGCTTTGAGCCGGCGTCGGTGATCACCGATCATCCGTGCTATCCGGGCGGGCTGGCCATGTCCTCCTTCGAGCGCTTGTCCGCCACGCCAGATGAAGGCCAAAAGGGAAGCGCGCGAAAAAAATGGCCCAGCCTCCCTCACGGTCAACTGGGCCGCGACGAAGGTGGGAACGGGGGCGTCATTTGCCGCCCTGGGCGAAGAGCCAGTCGTGCACGTCGGCGGTCTCGAAGACGGTGCCGGCGATGCCGTGGCCGCCGCTGGGGTATTCGGTGTACTTGCAGTCCTTGTTCCGGGAAAGGGCCGCGGCGAGGTCGCGGGAGTATTTGACCTCGACGGTGGCGTCATCGACGGCATGGAAGAGCCAAATCGGCGTTTTTTTGAAGCTGGGGGCGGTGTCCGGTCCGGTGCAACCGGCGACGGCGACACCGGCAGCGAAGAGGCGGGGGTCGCTGTGGATGAAGTGGCAGGTGCCGAAACCGCCCATGGAGAAGCCGGCGCAATAGACGCGGTTTTTGTCGATGGGGAGGTTTTTGAGGAGATGGGTGATGAGCTTCAGGGCCTGGGCGCCGGGTTTGTCATTCCAAGCGGAGCCGGTGCCGCCGTAGGGCTGGTAGCCGAGAGGAGCGACGATGATGCAGGGGTTCTTGGCGTAGCGCTCGGGCTGGGTGAAGCTGCGCATCCAGCCGCCGATCTGCTTGCCGTTTTCGTTGTTCTGGCTGCGGCCGTGGAGGGCGATGACGAGGGGGTGGCTGGCGGCGGCGCTGAGGTCCTTGGAGGCGTAGAGGGCGTAGGGCAGGCCTTCGAAGTCGGCGAGCGCCCAGTCGCCGGTGATGAGGCTGGCGAGCGGGCCTTCGATGGGTTTGGCAGGGACGGCGGGCGTGGCGGGACTGGATTGGATGAAGGCCTGGTCCTCGGCGGAGAGCTGGTCGAGGGCGAGGGTAAAGACGCGGCCGTCAGCGGCGCGTTTGAGGGTGACCTGGCCGTTGGCGGCGGAGACGAGATCGGCTTCGAGCTTGCGGCCGTCGCTGGAGGTCCACTCGCGGGCAGAGGCAAGGGCGGTGAGGAGGAGGGAGAACAGCAGGGTGGTGGCGGGTGTGTTCATGCTGGGTGCGAGTGGGTGTGATCTGCCCTGCTGAGACGTGGCAGCGGGCGGGTTCTTAGAGGCGGTTTGTGATGGCGCGGTCAGACGGGTCATCCGCGAAGTTGATGCGGAGAAGTGACCGGCGGCGGGGAGCGGGGAGACAAGCGGGAGAGCGAGGCTGAGAGCCTATCCGGCAAATGATCCAATCGAGAACGAGAGAGTCCAAAATGAGGCCGGCATTCGGCTGTAGCCGGGGTCTGTGCTGTAGCCGGGGTCTGTGACCCCGCGGTTGAGGGCGGTGCTGCGCACGTGGCGGCCGGCCTCACAGAGGCCAGGTACAGCATTTGCCGGACAGGCTCTGAGTAAACTGGCAGCCTTTGCATACCCCTACTCTGCTCGTTGCTTGCGGAGTGATGAGTAGGAGTATGAGTTATGAGTAGGAGTAGGAGTAGGAGTAGGGGCGCCGAGAGCAGTCTTCAGGGCGCGGGGGCGGTGAGCCAGTCCATGCTGAAGCGGGCGCAGGTGATGTCCTGCTCGGCTTCGTAGAGGCAGAGGATGACGCCGTCCGGCAGCACGGCGAGGTCGGAGTAGGCGGCCTTGCCGGGATCGAGCACGCGGCTGACGGGCCAGGTGCGGCCGTCGTCGCGGCTGAGTTTGATGACGAGGTTTTCGCGTTTGCCACGGCCGGCGGGGATTTCTTTGCCTTCCTTGTCGAGGCCGAGGGTGTGCGGGTTGGAGAAGATCAAAGTGCCGGGCTGGGCGGGATGACTGACGAGCCCGGCCATGCAGATGGGCTCCCACAGTTCGTCGTGAAAGGCGAGAGGTGTCCAGCCGGTGGCGCCGTCAGGGCTGGTGGTGACGATCTTGCGATTGGCGGGCGAAACGCTGCGCGCGACGAGCAGCACGCGGCCATCGGAGAGCTCGGCGAGGATGGTTTCGCTGGCGTCGTGAAACTCGGGCGTGGTGGGCACGGCGAGGTCGCCGGCCTGCCAGGTTTGGCCGTGGTCGTCGCTGTGAATCGTGGCGGCAGCGGAGGGTTTGTGGTCGCCGGTTTGGCCGAAGGCGAGCCAGACGGGCACGACGAGGCGGCCGCTTTTGAGCTGAATGCCGTGGCCGGGACCCGTGGCAATGACCTTCCAGTCGTAGTGTTTGCGGAAGGGTTCAAAGGTTGCGGTGATCTCGACGGGCGCGCTCCAGGTGAGGCCGTCGTCGGTGCTGCGCATGGAGAAGCAGCGGGCGTAGTTGACGCAGTAGAGAAACTCGATGGCGCCGGTGTCGCGATCGACGATGGCGGCGGGGTTGTTCACGGTTTGCTCGTGGGCACCGGCCTCTTTCTTGTGCGGGTTGCCCTCGATGCGGCCCGTGCGGTGGGCGATGTGCTGCGCGGGCTGCCAGGTGCGGCCGCCGTCGGTGGAGCGGCGCAGATGGACTTCGATCTCGCCCCAGTCGGAGCTGTTGTTTTTGCGCGCCTCGCAGTAGGCCAGCACGGTGCCTTTGGGCGTGACGACGATGCCGGGAATGCGGTAGCGGGCGATGCCATTCATGCCGGCAGGGAAGACCGCGTTTTTTTCCAGCGCCGGTTCGGCGGTGAAGGCGGCGCTGGCGAGCAGGAGGAGGGAGAGAAGGCGGTGCATCATTTTTTCTTTTTCTTGGGCGGGGTTGGAACGGGAACGTTGCGCAGCCGCCCGGCGAGCATGGCATCCAGGGCGGCGCTGAGTTCGGTGTGGTTGTCTGACGTGGCGAGAACGTTGGCGGTTTCGATGCGCTGGCCGTCCAGTTCGATGGCACTCTGCGCCAGCCGGTAGTCGTAAAGCTCCTCGGCAAGCAGGCGGCGCGAAGACCAGTCGAGCCAGCGCGTGTAGCGATGGGTGGCGGTGCGCAGGGAGTAGCCCATGATCCGCGGTTCGCCGGCGCTGAAGGGGCGCGCGAACTGGCTGAGCACGGCGTCGCGGCCGGGCGCGTCCGGATTTTCAAGCTGAGGCAGCAGGCTGCGGCCATCGAGATTGGATGGCGGCGTCAGGCCGGCGAGCGCGGCGAGGGTGGGGTAAAGATCGACGTATTCGGTGAGCGCGGCGGTGGCCTGGCCTGACTGCGGCAGGTTCGGCGTGCGGATGAGCAGCGGCACGCGGGTGTCGAGTTCGAAGTTGGTGCCCTTGCACCAGCGCGCTTGCTCGCCAAGCGCGTAACCGTGGTCGCCCCAGAGCACGACGATGGTGTCATCTGCGAGGTCGAGCTGATCGAGCGCGGCGAGCAGCTTGCCGATCTGCGCGTCCACGTAGCTGACACAGGCATAGTAGCCGTGGCGCAGGTGACGCGTCTGCTCCGGACTGAGATGCTCGTTTTTCGGCATGTTCTCGTAACCACCGAGTTCGCGATGCGTATGCAGGGTTTCCGGAGGCATGGCGGCGACAGGCTGTGGCTGATCGGGTTCGGCGAGAGCAGCGGGGTCATGCAGATCCCAGTAACGTTTGGGGGCGTTGAAGGGGAGGTGCGGTTTGAAAAAACCAACGGCCAGGAAAAAGGGCTGTGCGTCCTGTTTGAGCCGGGTCAAGGTTTCGATGGCGAGCGCGGCCAGTTTGCCGTCGGGGTAGCCCTCATCCGGCACGTCAGCAGCCTCGCTGGCCGGGCCTTTGCCCTCATCCCTGCCATTGGACAGGGCATAGTTTTTCCAACCCTCGGCGCGCAGCACAGCCGGCGCGCTCCAGGAGGCGGGATCATCCTCGCGTTCATCGCCGCTGAAAATTTTGCCGAGAGCGAGGGTTTGCCAGCCGTGGTTTTTGAAGA
>CAZKMS010000092.1:0-22670 GCA_964553805.1 uncultured Verrucomicrobiaceae bacterium | reverse complement strand
CCTCATTGCGCGCCGGATTCGGTTTCGGCAAGGGAGGGAAGTTGGAATACCAGCGGTCCCGGGGGTTGGCCGGCTTCGTTTTCGGGGCGCTGCTGCCGCCGGGTTTGCCGAGGAAATCATAGGCTTCGGCGAACGTATTGTCCAAGTCGTTGGTGTTGTCCGCGCAGCAGATGAAGTGCAGACCCGCCTCGGTGACGGTGGGGAAGCGCGCGATGCCTTGGTAGGTTTTGCCGTCCACTTTCCAACGCGAAGGGGTGACCTGCCCGTGCCCGGGGAAACCGAGCACCTCGCGTACACCGGTGGCGTCCGCGTCGTGGCTGTTGGGGTCCGTGGCAAAAAAGCGCGGATCGGTGAAGGTCGGGAAATCCACCACGCGCGAGGAGTTGGACGCGTAACCGAGCATGTGGTTTGGGTCCGAGCTTTGCCCGGGCGGGATCACATGCCGGTTCTTGACCAGGACTCCGTCATGGGTGTTGCAGGAGCGGATGTAGTCGAAGAACTGCACCAGCAGTTGCGGCACGTCATCGCTGTATTTCGTGGCGAAGTGCTCGCCGGGATGGGCGCTGAATCCGGGCAGCGGACTGCCCAACAAAGAATGGAGGTAGTGCAGCAGTTGCTCGTTGGCCGGCTGCTCGATGTCATGCTGTGTGGAGTCCGCCCAGCCGCGCTGGAAGAGGTAGGGTCGCAAGCTCAAGGGCGCGCGCAAGGTGGCGCAAAAGCGGATCACCTCGTCGAACGCGGTGGTGTACTCCGGCCCGCGATAGCTGACCGGCCAAGCCGCCACCTTCGGCAGTCCGAACGGATTGCTCTCCGGCGCCCGGCTGCGCGCGGTGAGAAAAAACGAAGCACGCTGCAGCAAATCGGGAGAGATCGTCTGCCCATCCGGCAACAGGTTCGGTTTGCGGTCCACGCCGAGCAGAAACTCATCCAGGCTCGCATACAAACGCTCGTTGCGGAACCGGGCCAGTTCCACGGCGGCCAGCTCGTTGCTCTCATAACCCACCGTGCCGGCGCGGCTGCCACCCGGCCCGATTTTTGGCACCAACCCATAAATGGCTTCCTTGACTTCCGGTGTCACTTTGCGCCCTGGAAACAACACCGGACTGAGCGCGGTGGTCGCCGGATGACCGGGATAGCGTGGAAACTCGCCATTGGCCGGCTGATAGCGCGCGTAATCGGCGTCCGCATCGTAATAGAACGAGGGCGCCGCCCACGGCGTCGGCTCGGACGCGGTGTTGATGTTGATTTTGGCGGATTCATCATCCGTCCAGAACGCGATCCGTCCGGTGATGGGATTGCCCTCGGAGGGAGTGCCCGCTCCGGTGTAGCGTCCCTCGGAGTCGAGAGCGCCCAGCGAGCCGTCCTTCAAAACATAGAGCCATTCCACTGGCATCGGCAGCCTCTGCGCGTCGCCGCCCGAGGTGACGACTCCAGATACCGGCTTGCCGGATTGGGTCTGGGCTTGATAAGAAAAGCCGGCCACGCAAGCCGTCGGGTCCTCGCTCTGCGCGCGCGGATCAAGAATGGGAAACAGCAGGCACGGTGTGCCATCGTAGTCGGCGCGCAACACCGGCCGGTTAAGATCGGCGAACCGATGCTTCAATGCCGCCCAGTCTGCGGCGGGCGCATCCGCCAGCAACGCCGCCTCCACCCTCCCCGCGCCGCTTTCCACCATGCTCGTGCTGGAGTAAAGTTTGAATGCCTCCAACGTGCCGCCATCCAGGCCGTGCCGGCGGGCCAACCCCGGCTGGGTGGTCCAGATGGCGGAGGCGTCAGCCGAGGGCTGAGCCGCTTTGCGCAATTGGGAGATGACGATGTTCACCGCCACCTCCGCTAACTGGCGCGCCTCCCCTCTGCGCGCTTCCTGACGGGCAGCTTTTAACTCGGTGCGGGACATGGAAAAAAGCGCCAGCAAGAGCACCGTCATCAAAGCCATGATGGAAACCACGGTCACCAGCGCCATGGCGGACTGGTTTTGGCGGCGTGTTGACGGGAACAAATTCATCCCATGTGCTGAAGGGTTTGGCGCGGAGGTTGCCTCTCACAGACTGGCAGTGAGTCACGCTCGAACAAGCCAAGCGCCAACATTGGCCGATTTTGCACAACACGCGATCTTTTCACCAGTCAAAAAAGGAGAAAAATCATGAAAGTATCGCGGGGCACGTTGACTTGAAACGGAGAACGGGTTCATCCGGGAAGTGGGTGCGGGATGGAGATTCACGCTTGGGCGGATGCGGGCGGGTTCAGGCTGGAAAAGGCTGGCCTTCATGGGCAAAGAGGTGGAACCGCGCGCGACAGCGCCCTGGAGTGCTCCAGCCCTCTGGAGCTTTTGAGGGCGCGGGTTTTGGCAGACAGCTACCGGAACCGGGTGAGCCGCACGAAAGCAGCAGAGGACCGCCGCAGTCCAGGACGCTGCCGCGCCATGCTGCGTTCCAGACCGGTTCCCACCGGCAGCCCGGAATGCACCAACTTTCCGGATGAACCTGAAAACGTGAAACTTAATCCATGTCTTTACATCATCAGTCCACCTCGCCCGACCCATGGCCTACATCAACGAAAACCACCTCAAGCTCAAAGCCGGCTAGCTTTTCCCCGGAGATCGCCCGTCGCGTCAAAGCCTGAGTTTGCGCGCTCAGGCACTCGCTCCAAATCGCAGTAAAGGATGCCGGTAGCCGATGTTTCTCACGGTTTCGATGAGCGCTGGATGAGCCGGATCGTTTTCGATTTTCTTGCGCAGCATCGCGACGTGTTGATCCAGCGTGCGGGACTCAGGGAAGTATTCCATGCCCCAGCACGCGTCCAGCAGGACATCACGTGCCACAGGCTGTCCCGCATGCTGCGCAAGCACACGCAAAAGCGACACCTCGCGCGGCGTCAGATCAACCACTTTGCCGCCTGACTGCGCATGCAGCAGACCCGCAAACACCCGCCACGGACCGAAAGCAAAAAAGGCCGCCGCTTCCGGCTCCGCGGGAGCAGAGCGTCTGAGGACGGCATGGACACGCGCCATCAGCTCGGCCTTGCCAAACGGCTTGCGCAGGAAGTCATCGGCGCCCAGGCGCAGCCCGGCCACCACGTCCTGCTCCTCATTCTTCGCCGACAAAAACAGCACCGGAACCGTTTCGTCCTCCAGCCGGATGCGGCGGCAGAGTTCGAAGCCGTCCATGCCCGGCAGCATGATGTCCAGGCACACGATCTGCGGGCGCTCCTTTTGCCAGAGGCGGAAGGCCGTCTGCCCATCGCCCGCCAGCACCGTCTGGAAACCCTCGCCGCGCACGCAGGCAGCGAGGGTTTCGAGGGTGACGGGATCGTCTTCAGCTATCAGGATTTTCATGAGGGCGCGTCCGCCGGCAGGGTGAGTTCAAAAACGGCGCCTTGCGTGGAGTCCAGCAAACGCAAATCGCCGCCCATTCTCCTCGCCAAATCCCGTGCGATGCTCAAGCCCAGTCCGGCTCCGCTGCTGCCTTCGCTGATTTGGCGGGAAGCGCGCTCAAACGGCTGGAAAAGACGCGGGCGGAAGGTCTCCGGGATGCCCGGCCCCGAATCCTCGATCCGCAGGCGCATCCAGCCGTCTTCAAGAGCCGCGCTGATGGCGGCAGACCCTCCCGCCGCGTATTTCTCGACGTTGGACAGCAGGTTGGCGATGATCTGAGTGAATGCATCCGCATCGACCGCCGCGCGGAGTTGCGCCGGCGTTTGCAGTTCCAGACGCACGCCGCGCCGTTCCAGCAAAGGTTGAAACGCGGCAGCGGCGTCTTTGATCAAGGGAGCGACATCGCGCTCCTGAACATCAAGCCGCAGGCGCCCCAGGTCGGCGCGGGAAAACGTCAGCACGTTGTCGATCAGCCTTGCCAATCGCCCCGACTCCTGCCGCACCAGGTCAAGGCGGGCGCGCAGATGACTGGCGTCTGCCGGGAGTTGCTCTTCCACCAGGTCCAGATTGAGCGTCATGTTCGTCAGCGGCGTGCGCAACTCGTGGGAGACTTGGTTCACAAAAGACACGCGCTGCGTGGCCAGGCGCACAGCGCTGCGCTGCCGCTCAAACACCTGCCAGCCCAGCAGCGCCAGCGTGATTCCGCCGAAAAGCGATCCCGCCACCCCGGCCGGTTCATAAACCACCCGCGCCGTGCGTTCATCCCAGCTCTCCAGCGCCCAAATCCCAAACCGTGACCGCAGCGGAAACACGCGGTCCGGCGGCACGCCAGCGAGTGTCGCGGCCAGCGCTTGCGCGGAAACCGCCACCCCGTCCGGCCCCTGCCAGCGATGATGTCCGGGCGGACCGCTCAAGGAACGCGCAAACTCCGGCAGCTTCCGGCGCAAAACCGGCCGATACGCCGCCTGCACCGCGGCCGGAAACACACTCAGCACGATCAGCTTGTCCGGCGCGGCGCGGCGCCAAAACGCCATCGGCGCGCCCGGCTCATCCAGCCAGCCGCCATCGGCCATGTCCCCAAGCAACGCTTGAGCAGGCAAGCGCGCCTCGCCTCTCGGCGGACGCTCCTGGAGCGAAAACCTGGGCGTGCGGGCAAGCTCGGCCAAATAATCCACCTCCACATGCGACACCATTCGCTGCTGCTCCTCGCCAACGATGAAGCGGGACGCGCGCAGGACGCCCGCCACCGCGTCGCAGACCCGCTTCACGGTGCTTTCGTTGTCGAAATCGAGCACACCCGCCAGCTCGAACAAGCGCGTTTGATACTGCTGGTCCAGCGCCCGAAGCTGCGTTTGCGCCTCCACGGCAAACCGCGCCAGCCCCTGCGCATCCACCACCGCCCTCTCCACCACCACCCGGCGCGAGGCCCAAAGCCCCGTTCCCAGCACCACCACCGCCGACAGGAGCATCAAGGCGAGCGTGACGGCGGGCAGGTGGCGGTTCATCTTAGATCCAGACTATGCAATAGAGGAATCAAACAGGGAAAAGGTGAGGTGGTCCCCATCGTTCGGCCAGCAATGCTTGAAATTAAGTTATGGGGTCTCCGGTTTGGTCAGAGGCATATTACGTTATTGCTGATGGCTTTGCAAGCAGCTTGCCAATTCTGCCTGGTCACACTCAATCTCACTCACTCGACTTTCTGGAGCGTCTGATGAATGGCTCCTTCACAAGATTCAAAGGTACTCGAAACGCGGAATCAGGCGTGTCTGAGGGCAGCGATTTGACGGTGTCGGGCAGCAATACGGCAGTGCTTACGCCGCTGATGCGCCTGCCGTTGATATCGTAACCACGACACCCACGACACACAGCCTTCAAAGGAGCCGCAAACGTGGCTCCAGAATCCAGGTGGAAAAGCCGCCATTCAGAAAAAACGATATGAGCGATCCATTGATTTTCTTTGACCAAGTTTTTAACTTCCAAAACTTGCCATGCCGGTGATTCCGGCAAGGCGGTTTTCGCGATTCGCAAACTTCCTTGAAAACGTTCATTGTCGTAACTGATCCACATGTCATCGTCAGAATGAACCTCAGACGGCAGGCGTTTGATTTGAGAGTCCCGTAATGCTTCTTGCCAGACAACAGGCGACCTGATGTCAGGAAGCTTGTAAGACTCGAAGGCTTGCCCAAAAAGAAAAAAGGTTCCAACCAAGCCCGGTACTGAAGAACAAATGCCTCCAATGTGACGCTCAGATATATCGGAAACACGATCAGTAACAACTAATACATTGCCATTTCTTACATGTTGATAATATTCTGAACCGCTAAACGTGATCGTGTAGTCGATTTTGCCAAAACGGTCAAATCGATCAAGACGCCACATGTCGTCCTTGAGGGCGAAACGATAACGTTTAATTCCACTGTCTATAAGCGGTTCTTTGTATTGCAAAATGATGCTGGGCAGGTTTTGCAGTTGCTCTTGAATCGTCATCAAAGCGCCGAATTCATCCAACGGCTGGGAGCGGGAAACGCTCGCTCCCAGCGCGAAAATGAATGTCAAGGATGACAGACAGGCTCGCATATTCACATTCGCGTTAACAAACAAGTTTTCCTCCTTGCCGATGCCCGGCAGCTTCGCGGGTGAAGCGCTGTTTAGGGAAGACGCAACTCCAAAAACACCAGAGAGGCCTCCCCGCTCGGCTGGCGGCCATTGACGCCGGTGTCACCCGGCTCGTTCAGCGTGCCGAGAAATCGCGGCTGCCCAGGGATCAACATTGCGCTCGAAGACAAGCGGCGGAAGGCAAGCACCGGCTGGGACGGCGTGTGACTTAGTCCTCCAGGCACCTCCAAATCGCCGCGAAAAGCACCGTGTTCAAGATTCAAGGACACCTGCACGCGATCTCGATCATTCGACAAAACAGGATCAAATTCAACTCGCCAGCCCAGATCATTCGACTCAAAGGTGATTCCCCCTGCCCCCGCGGGAACCGCCGTGGTGACGGAAGTGATCTGTTCGCGACTCGCGATTGCCGCGCGCTGTCCCGATTTGCATTCCGCCGCCAGCAAGGTTTCGAGCGAACCCAGCCGGCGCATCTCCCCCAGCAAGGCCGCATCATCGGCAAGATGAGTCGCGATCAAGCGCCGCGCTTCCGTGGCATCAAGGCGCCACACCGTCAGCGCCAACTGCCATCTGCCCTCGATGATTTGCGTGGCCTTGTCGTCCTTCAACATCGAGGGCATCAAAAAACTGGCCACCAGATGCGAGCCGCCGGCCTCGCCCGTTTCCGATGCCACGCCAGCCAGAGCCGGTTTGCCGCTGGCGAGCGTGAGCCCCTGGTTGATGACGCGCTGCGCAATCCTCGGCGTCATGCGGCCGGCAACATCACCGCTAGACCGGAGCGTGTAAAACCCGGAGAGGCGGCTATGCTCCAGGGAGAAATTCAAATGCACACCGATACCGTCGCTGTCGATGACCGATTCCAATTCCATCATGTCGCCCGTGGAGATTTCCATCATAGCCCCCGGGGGATGGCTGTCCTTGAAGCCGGCGGGAGTAGCGGCCACATCGAAAGAGCTCACCCTGGCACGGTTTCCAGGCTGGGCCGTGATGCTCTGGACCTGCGCCAAAGCCACCCGGGCATCCTCCCGGCCCGCCGCATCCAGCACCGCGGCGTAAAGCTCGGCGTCGGTTTTGCCCTGCCCGATCAGGTCAGTGAACCAAGACGCCGGAACTCGATAAGACTCCGCCACAAAGCGCACGCCCAGGACTTCCGGCGGCCCTGCCTCCGCCTGCGCGGCGGGTGGTGGCGCCTGCTTTTTGTCAAACGGATCCGGATTGCTCTGCTGGGCGGAAGCGGACACCGCCTGCAAGACAGCGGCCAAGTAGGTTGGAAGGGAAATTGCTTTCATGGCGGTTTCAGTCTGGCCTGCACGATGACGCGCGCGTCAAACGAATGTAAAAACTCACGTCTCCCATTGACCGGAGCGCGACAACTTCCAGCAACGCGCGAAATCAACGGCCACTACCCGTTGCCTTGTTGTCCATCGAAATCGTCTTCCCCGTGTCTAAAAAATGCACTCTGCGCGCCAAAGCCGGATCAATTTTGAAGACGTCCTCACTCGAGCTTCCATTAAACTCATATTCCGAAAAATCGAATTCCGTCCGATCATACGGCCTGTCCCGGTAATTTGGATCCTCCGTATAATTGAGTTGGTGGATTGTTTTGGGAAAACGCAGCCATGACCCGGGAGCAATCTCAACGGCGTCGAAGAACTCGTCCACCTCCCATTCGTTCCAGAGATAACTTGTGTCAATGGCCCTTATTTCCACTCGCAGCGGATAGGAAGGCGCCGCCACGGGCAGCCAAACGGTGCAGTAACTGCGCGGGTTGCGCTCGCCAGGCGCTGGATTGCTATTCACATTGAAACGCAGGCAGTGTTGCCCCTTGTATCGGACCGGCTCGACATCGCCACGAAGTCTTCGCAACATATCCTGCCAAGTTTTTTTCTGGCGAAGCATGTCCAAGGAAACGTTCCAGAGATAAGCCCGCTCTTGCCATCCACTTTGTTCCACATGCGGGTTTGCCAGCCTTAAAAATCGCATGCCCAGAGTAAGAGGTGACTCCCGGTGTGCGTCCGCGGCAGGCACCCCCCAAAGTTGCCTCTTGCGAGCGAGGTAAAGATTGGCGCTGCCGGGGAAAAATCGGTTGAGTCTTTGAAAATCGAGACCATCCCATGCCAGCCGCTCGTTCGTCATCAAGGTTCCATCCTCCCACCACATTTTTCTGTCGGAGACAAACAATCCATCAGCTTTGGCCTGATGCAGCGCCTCCCCATGGCCTGAAGGCCAATGCAGATCCATGGGATACTTTGAATTCTGGCGATACCTCCAAAAATCATCTTCGTAGCGCCACTCGTATTTGACTTTCACCGAAAATCTTTCCAGCCCTTCATAGGCGGAGTGCGCTTGCAAGACCAAGTTTTCCAGGAGCAAACTTCGTGCCGGTGCGGGCACCGCGAGCAAAACCACAGCAAGACTAATGAGGGTGGAAACGGCTCTCATCATCGCGAAAGCTGGCATGCGCCTCGACGCGCGTGTCAACCCAATGTAAAAATCACAGGGCCAGCGTTGCCTCAACGGCTGATTAAAGGACCACCAAGAGGCTTGCCCCGCCTTGCTGCGCGCTTGCATTGCGCCGGGTTCTGGTCATCGTCGCCTTCCGCCCATGGCCTTCATCAACGAAAACTTCCTCAAGCTCAAAGCCGGATACCTCTTTCCGGAGATCGCCCGTCGCGTCAAAGCCTTCACCGAAGCCAATCCGGACGCCGCCGCCCGCCTCATTCGTTGCGGCATTGGCGACGTCACCGAGCCGCTGCCGGAAGCCGTGCGTTACGCCATGCACGAAGCCGTCGATGAGCAAGGCGAGCGCGGCACCTTCAAGGGTTACGGTCCCGAGCAGGGCTACGATTTTTTGCGCAACGCCATCGCCGAGCACGACTACAAGGCGCGCGGCCTGCCCGTCGAGGCCGATGAAATCTTCGTCTCCGACGGCTCCAAGTGCGACACCGGCAACATCCTCGACATTTTTGGCGCCGGCAACCGCATCGCCATCACCGACCCGGTTTATCCGGTCTATGTGGACACCAACGTCATGGCCGGCAACACCGGCGAGGCGGACGAAAGCGGCGCCTATGCGGGGCTGGTTTACCTGAAATGCAATGCGGAAAACGGCTTCGTGCCGGAGATCCCGGGCGAGCCGGTGGACCTGGTTTATCTCTGCTACCCGAACAATCCCACCGGTGCCACGGCCACCCGCGCCCAGCTTGAAGCCTGGGTCGCCTACGCGCTAAAAAACAAGGCCGTCATCCTCTACGACGCCGCCTATGAGGCCTTTATCCAAGACACGGCCATCCCGCGCTCGATCTTTGAAATCGATGGCGCGCGCGACTGTGCCATCGAGTTCCGCAGCTTCTCCAAAAACGGCGGGTTCACCGGTGTGCGCTGCGCCTACGTGGTCATCCCGAAGACCTTGATGGGACGCAAACAAGACGGCAGCGCACATCCCCTGCACCCGCTCTGGAGCCGCCGTCACAGCACCAAGTTCAATGGCGCCAGTTACATCGTCCAGCGTGGTGCGGCGGCGCTTTACACTGAGGAGGGCAAGTCCCAGGTCAGCGAGTTGATCGAGCACTACATGGGCAACGCCGCCCTGCTCGTGCAGGCCTGCCAGGACGCCGGCCTCGCCGTCTTCGGCGGCGTCAACGCGCCCTACGTCTGGGTGCGCTGTCCGGAGGGACTCACCAGTTGGCAGATGTTCGACAAGATGCTGCACGAGGCCAATGTGGTCATCACCCCCGGCAGCGGTTTTGGCAGCGCCGGCGAGGGCTACTTCCGCATCAGCGCCTTCAACAGCCGCGCCAATGTCGAGGAAGTCTGCCGCCGCATCACCGCTCTGCTCTGAGCGGCCCGCTTTTCGTTGTCATACTTTACTCACCCTCCCGCTCAGCGCTCAAGCGTTTGAGGACTGAGTAGAAGCAGGATAAAAAGAAGCTTGAGGCCCGGCCTCAATCCACGAACTGGAACTCGTTGGACATCAGCAGCACCTGCGCCAGTTGCGCCAGCGGCTCCTGCGGACTGGCTTGATCAATGGGCCGCCCTGCCAGGCCGCAGAAGTCACGCTTTGCCTCGGTGACGAGGCGCTCGCCCTCGTGCAGGCGCAGGCTCCAGTTGAAACTGTCAAAGCTGTTGGTGCCTTCGCAGCCGACTGCCAGCGACAGCGCTTCCCCGGCTTGCAATGCCACTTTCAAAGCCAGTTTCTCGGTTTTGGCCGGTCCGACCAGCACCTCGCCCAAGACGCCCTGGCGATCACTCACCATGAAGGCGCGCACGCCATCGCCTTTGTCGCTGGGGCGCTTGACCTCGCCCTCAACGCGAATGGTCATTGCACGCGGCGCCTGCCAGCGCGCGGCAGCCGCGACCGCGCCGCTGCCGGAGTGGCCGTTGTCGCGTGCCATCGCCGCATACGACCACTGCGGATCCGGGTAAGTGGCGCTCGCGGACCAGCGCACGCTTTTGCGGTCGAGATGCTTGAAAGGCACAAACGCGCCAGCCGCCAGCTTGCCGTTTTCATCGCGGCTGATCTCGTGGGTTCCGTAGCTCCAGCGGAAGTCGATGTTCTTCTCCCGGCCCATTTGACCCGCATCGGTGATAAAGCGGCGCGCCAGTTCCAGCTCGTCCGCTTGTGGTTCACGCAGCAGCACCCGCTGATACAGTGCACGGATCATCGTCTGCTCATCCGCAGCGGTGGCGGTGAGACCGGACAGCGCCTCCGCCTGGGTCTTCATGAAGGGGCTGTTCATGAGGAACAAAGCCTGCTGCGGCACCGTGGTCACGAAGCGCTGCGGGCTGTGGCTGTCCGGGTTGGCGAAGTCAAACATCGCCGGCACCGTCGGCTGCTCGTAGCGGTCCACAAAGAGCAGCACGCTGCGCCATTGATCCGCATCCGGCGCGTTCAGCGGCACGGAGCGAGCCGGGGCGAGCGCGGGATTGAGCCGGCCAGCCGTGCGCAGCAGGTTGTCGCGCAGGGTCTCATAGTCCAGACGCTGGCGGTTCATCCGGCTGATCAGCTCGTTGTCAGCATCCTTCAATGCTTTTTCCGGTGTCACCGCGCTGCTTTGCTTCCACGCGCGCGAGCTGAGGATGCGGTGGTGCAGCTTCTTCAAGCTCCAGCCTTCCTTCATGAACATAGCCGCAAGGTAATCGAGCACGTCCGCCTGGGCTGGGCGCGGCGTCTGCACGCCAAAATCGCTCGGCTGCGAGACCAGCGGCTTGCCAAAATGCTGCATCCACACGCGGTTGACGATCACCCGCGCGGTCAGCGGGTTGTCGCGGCTGGCGACCTTGCGCGCCAGCTCCAGCCGTCCGCTGCCCCCGCTGAATTTCTCGCCACCAAAAAACTCCAGGTAGGCGCGCGGCGCGGGATCGCCAAGACGGCCCGGGTTGCCGCGAATCATCACGCGCTGGTCAGCCGGATTCGGCTTGTCCAGCATGACCATGGCGCGGTGCGGCGCGCCGGGGCTCTCGATGTCGAGTTTTTTGATCTCGTTGTCGAGCTTGGTCATCTTCGTGCGGTCCGTGCGCGTGAAATAGCCTTCAATGCGGTCCGCCCCGACGCCCATCGGCGAGCGGCTGCCGCGAATGAGGGCACGAATCGACTCGCGCGGCTTGTCGGCGAGCGTTTCCTCCCCGGAGTTCTCCAAAAACACCTGTGCATAGACGGCGGCCACATCACTGAGCGACTGCGGCGCCGGCGCGGCTTTGAAGGCGGCAGCCACCACCGCATTGCTGCGCGCGCTGTCAGCGTCCAGTTGCTTGACGATTGACGCGGCCTTGGCGGCATACTCCGCGTCCTTGAGGCCGCTGAACTGCTTCCAGGCAAACATCACCGGATGCACCTTCTCCGATTCCGTGCTCCACTTGATGAATTCCCTCCAGCTCTCCGCGATGCGGTCACGCATCTTCTCCTTGCCGGCGGTGCCGCGAAACGCGCTGCTCTCCGCGTGCAAGTGCCTCTGGGCAAAAACCAGGTAGTCGCGCAGCTTGTCGCGCTCCCGCAGATCCAGCAGCACCTCCTCGCGCAGCGCCTGCATGCGCGTCTCCACTTCGGCCACTTGGTCCTCGTAAGTCCGCACCGCCTCGCCGTTGCCGGGCCGGCCGATCACCGGTTTGACACCGTCATCGGGTGACTCGGAGCTGTTGAAGACGCCATAAAGAGCGTAGTAGTCCTTGCTGGAAATGGGGTCGTACTTGTGATCGTGGCAGCGCGCGCAGCCAACGGTGAGCCCCATCAAACCGCGGGTGACCACGTCGATGCGATCATCCGTTTGCAGCAGACGGTCACCCAGAAAACGGTCGTTCACCGTCAGGAACCCCAGCGCCGCCAGGTGGCGCAGTTCGGGATGATCCGGCACCCGGCTTCCCATTGATGCCTGCGCCAGCACCTCCTGCGGCAGCAGCCGGTCGGCGGCAACTTGACGCAGCACAAACTGGTCATAGGGCATGTCCTCGTTGAGCGCCTCAATGACCCAGTTGCGGTACGTGTAGGCGTGCGGGAAACGAATGTCCTTGCCGCCGGCCTGATAACCCTCGGTGTCGGAGTAGCGGGCCACATCGAGCCAGTGCCGCGCCCATTTTTGCCCATATTGCGGCGAGGCGAGCAGCTCCGTGACGGCCCGGTCCCAAGCCGCTTCCGGATTGCGCTGGTAGTCACTGACAAAGCGCTGCAAATCCCCGAACTGCGGCTGCAAACCGATGAGCGTCAAACTCAACCGGCGATACAGCACCACGGGATCGGCCTCCGGCGCGAAGTCGAGACCGGCACCCTGCAACCTGGCGCCAATAAAAGCGTCAATGGCGCTGGCTGCGTTGACTCCGGCTGGCAGCGCCGGCTTGGTCACGGGTAAAAAGGCCCAGTGACTCTTCGGGTCGGGCTCGTTGTGGCTCGAGTCGGCCACGTGCTCCTCCGGCCAGGGCAGGCCTTCGCCGATCCACTTTTCCAAGGCCGCAATCTCCGGCGCGCTCAGCGGGTCGCTTTTTTGCGGCATTTGCAGCGCGCCCTGGGCGCCGCGCAGCGCGTGAACCAGCTTGCTGGCCGCGGGATTGCCCGCCTCCACCACCTTGCCGTAGTCGCTGCCGCGCAAAATGGCGGCCCGGCTGTCGAGACGCAGCCCGTTCTCATGCCGGTGCGCGCCATGACAGTCGTAGCAATGCTCCACCAGCAGCGGGCGGATCTGCTTCTCAAAGGACTCGATCTGCGCTGGCGTGAAACCGCTCTCTCCTGCCGCTGGTGGAACAACCGCGGTCAGAAGCAGAAAAAGGAGGGTCTTATTCATTCAAAGGGGGCCGGAGGACTACGCCGGGAAGGGACGGATTATTGCGCAAGCAACATCCAGGCCGGTTTCGCCGACACTGGGACCAAACGCTCAAACTAATGCGCTCAGGCAATTTCGCAAAACGTTCTTGCCTTCCCCTGCGACCCGCGAAAAAAGCTGGATGACAGCCTGCTCCAGCCCCTACTTTGACGCCATCATGACCTCAACTGTCCGACTTTCTTTGCTGCTCTTCCTGATGTCGATTCTGCCAATCACCGCGGCCGAACGCCCGCGTCTGGCGATCCTCACCGACATCGGCGGCGACCCGGACGACCAGCAATCGATGGTGCGACTGATGGTGTATGCGAACGAGTTCGAAATCGAACTGCTGCTGGCGAGCGCCTCCGGCACGCCCGGCGAACTGAAGGAGTCCGTGACCAAACCGCAGTTGATCCGCGAGATCATCGATGGTTACGAAAAGGCGCTGCCCCATTTGAAGAAGCACGCCAGCGGCTGGCCGGAAGCGGGGACGCTGCGGCAGCGGGTGAAACCCGGCAACCCGCAGCGCGGACGCGAACACATCGGTGAGGGGCACGATAGCGAGGGCTCGCTCGAACTGGTCCGTTTGATCGATGCAGGCAGCACGGAGCGACCGCTGAACGTGGCGGTCTGGGGCGGCCAAACCGATCTTGCCCAGGCCTTGTGGCGGGTCAAAACGGATCGCGGCGCCGGGGGGCTTGCGGCGTTTGCGGAAAAGCTGCGCGTCTATGACATCAACGACCAGGACCGCATCGCTGACTGGATGCGCAGCGAATTCCCCGGCCTGCGTTACATCCTGGCGAAAGCACCGGCCGGGCACGACAAACGCGAGGGCGTTTACCGTGGCATGTATTTGACTGGAGACGAATCGCTGACCAGCGCGGTGTGGATCGAGGAAAATGTGAAGTCGCGCGGACCGCTCGGAGCGCTTTATCCGATGAAGACCTTCACCGCGCCAAATCCGCACCGCTGTCTGAAAGAGGGCGACACCCCCTCGTGGTTTTTCTTTTTGCCGCTGGGCGGCAACGATCCAAACGACCCGGCGAAACCCGGCTGGGGCGGCCAGTTCCAGCGCGAGGCGGACGGCTGGTGGCGTGATCTGCCGGCGCGGGAGGATTTTGATCCGCGCAGCACCGTCAGCCGCTGGCGCGCCGATTTTCAGGCGGACTTCGCCAAACGCCTGCGCTGGTGCGTGGAGTGAGCGCTAGAGGTGGCGGTCGCGCAGGTTCACCATGAGCAGGTGGCTCACCCGCGGTGGTTGAGCGCCGCGGTGAAAGCCTTGCACCGCCATCTCAATCCGCTGGTCCTCCACCGTGGCGCGGTCGTGCTGGCGCAGGTGCTCGGCCCAGGAGCCGACGAGAAAGGTCTCCCGGTAATGCGTTGGGTCCTCCAAATCAGCGAACAGCGAGCAGCGAAACGCGCCGTCGCGCAGCCGGGTCTCGCGGAGCTGAAACATGGCGGCGCGGAAGGCGGCGGCCTCCTGGGGATCGATGTGATACTCGATGGTCACAAGGACCGGGCCATCGGCCGGCGCGGGCTCGTTGAGGGTGGCGTTGTGCGGCAGCCAGTGGCCCGACGGCGTGAGGTCCAGCGTTTCAACATGACTGATCGGCAGCAAACGCGTGAGCAGGGCGCTGACGAGCAGGCAACCTGAGGCCATAAAGAGCGCGGTCGGGGCGCTGGTGTGACTGGTGATTTGCCCCCAGGACAAAGCGCCGATGGCGAAGGCGCCTTGCATGACGACAAGGTAAATCGCGGAGCTGCGCGCCCTTACCCAGTTGGGGAAAGCGCTTTGCGAAGCGACGCTGAAAGTGTTCATGCCGCTCATCCAAGACGCGCCCGCCAACAGCAGCACCAAGCCCATCAGCGCTTGATTGGGCATGAGCGCAACGACAGCGGTCGCTGCCGCCGAGACGACACTGGAGCCGAGCAGGACGTGATCGAATGAAAACTTTGCGCGCAACTTATGCAGAAAAAGCAGTGCCATCAAAATCGCTCCGCCGCCGTAGCAGCCCATCAAAAGGCCGAAGTCCGATCCCGTCCAGTTCCGCGAATGAACGATGACCGGAAGCAGCACCACCGTGGCCACCGCGGAGAACATGTGGATGCCGCCCCGGCAAAGCACGGCCTGCATCGGCCGCGCATGCCGGGCGTAACGGATCGCGGCGGCCATCGCCCCCAGCATCTGCTCCTTCTGCGCGCTGCGCGGGGTGGCCACGTAGCCGCCCCTGGACATCACCCCGATGACGGCGAGAAACGAGATCGCATTCAAGGCAAACACCGGCGCAGGCCCCAATGCCGCCACCAGCAAACCGCCCGCAATGGGCCCCAGTGAGCGCGCCACATTGAAGCCCACGCCATTCAGCGCGACCGCCGCGGACAACTGCTCCCGGCCCACCACCTCTGGAATCAACGCCTGCCAGGCCGGCATCGTGAACGCGGAGGAGACCCCGAGTTGAAAGGTGGCGAGCAGCAGCAACGCCTGCGACAACGATCCTCGCCAGGCCAGCACTGCCATGCCGGCTGCGGTGAGCAGCGCCCCTGTTTGCGCCAGCAAAATCAGCCGCCGCCGGTCCACCAAATCCGCCAGCGCTCCCGCCGGCAACGCCAGCAAGAACAGGGGCAGGCTCGACATGGTTTGCATCAACGACACGAGGTAGGGCGAACTCGTCATCGTGGTCATCGTCCACACCGCCGCCGTGTCGTTCATCGTGGTGCCGATGTTCGACACCATGCTGCCGAGCCACAAAGCGCGGTAATAGCGATTGCGGAGCGGTGACCAGGCCGAAGGCATGCGCGACAGCTTAGCGACATCCCCCGCGCGTGCGATGGGAATCTGCGAAGCTCAAAACGGGCGCAGATCGCTCGCTTCTATCGACTCGCGCCGGGCTTCGCGCCTTTCTTTTTCGCGCCGCCTTTTTTCGCGCTGCCCGGCGCCGGATTGAATGCAGGCTCGTCCTGCTTGCCGAACTTCGCGCGGCGGTCGCGCTCGTGGCGGTCGGTGCGGCTGAAGGCGCCTTCGCGCACCGGTTCGTGAGCTTGTTCGGCCAGGGCGGCGAGTTTCGCCAACACCCCGGGCTGCGCGGCGGCAAGGTCTTTCGACTCGCCCGGATCAATGGCGAGATCGTAGAGTTCCCAGGCGGCCTCCGGCTTCGGCCGCACCGCCCGCCAAGTCCCCTCGCGGATCGCTGCCCAGCCGTTGATCTCCCAATAAAGGAACTCATGCTGCTTCTGCTCCGCGCTTTTGCCGAGCAGGGTGGGCAGGAGCGAGACGCCGTCGATGTCCGCGGGCGCGGCGGCACCGCTGACCTCCGCGATCGTCGGCAGGATGTCAGGAAAGTAACCGAGAAAATCCGTGACACTTCCCGGCGCGACCTTGCCCGGCCAGCGGACAACGAAGGGCACGCGCAGCCCGCCTTCGTAGAGCGTGCCTTTCGTGCCGCGATATTCGACGCCGGTTTCCGGGTCCTTGTTGCCGCTGTGCACCCCGCGCGGGTAGTCCTGCGATTTGAAGTAGTCGTTCGCGCCATTGTCGCCGCTGAAGAAAACAAGCGTGTTGTCATCGATGCCGAGTTCCTTCAATAGCGCCAGCATTTCGCCGACCTGGCGGTCGATCAGGCTAACCATCGCCGCGTAGCGCCGCGCGTCCTCGGGCCAGGGTTTGTCCTGGTAGAGCGCCCAGGCGGGATCGCTGTCCGGAATGTCAAAATTGCCGTGCGGCGGCGTGTAGGGCAGGTAGGCGAGGAAAGGCTGCCGCGCGTGATCGCGAATGAATTTCATCGCCGCGTCGTGGATGGTGTAGTGCGCGTAGGTTTCACCTGAGCGCCCGCCGTTGTTGCCCTTGAGCGGCACCTCCTCGCTGTTCTGAATGAGATACGGCGGGTAGTAGGTGTGCGCGTGAACTTGGTCGTAATAACCCAGGAAGGTGTCAAAGCCGTGCTTCTCCGGCACGCCGGTGGAGTCGCGGCCACCGCAGCCCCACTTGCCAAAGCCACCCGTGGCGTAGCCCAGCGGTTTCAAAATCGACGCGATGGTGGCCTCGCCCTCGCGCAGCGGCGTGCCGCCCCCGTTCGCACGCACGCTGGTGTGACCGCTGTGCTTGCCCGTGAGAAAACAGCAGCGCGTCGGCGCGCAGACCGATGATCCGGCGAGCAAGTTCGTGAAGCGCATGCCCTCGGCTGCCATGCGATCCAGATTCGGCGTCTGAAGGGTCTTCCCACCCATGAACGCCGGTTCGTAGTAGCCGAGTTCGTCCGCCATGAGGTAAATGACATTCGGTTTGGCGCCACGGGCTTCAGACGCGAGAAGACCAAGCAGGAAAAAGAAAAGGCGTGTCATGGCTGGATGACGTAACGCGCAGATCGTCTGAAAGTATCGCGTTATTGAACTCCACGAGACGCGTCCTCACCGAATGAGACCGAATTCTCCAAGACAACTTCTCCCGGCGGCAAATTGACGCCATTTTCCGCGTTTCCCTCTCTCGCATGCGCCTCCTCGTCAGCTCTTTTCTGCTTCTGCCCGCCGTCCTGGCCGGCCAGGACGACGCTGTTTCCTTTTCCCGCCAGATCCGGCCCATCCTGTCTGAGAACTGCTTTTTCTGCCACGGTCCCGACGAAAAAAAACGCGAGGCCGGCTTGCGGCTCGATGACGAAACCGCGGCCAAATCAGACCACGATGGGGTGATCGCCGTCGTGCCCGGTCATCCGGAAAAGAGCGCGCTGCTGCAGCGCATTCTCTCCCCCGATCCGGACGAGGTGATGCCGCCGCCGAAGCAGCATAAAACCATCCCTCCGGAGCAGATCACCTTGCTCACCGAATGGATCAGACAAGGCGCGCCCTGGGGACAACATTGGTCTTATGATCCGGTGCGAAAACCAACACCGCCAAACTCAACGCCCGCGGCAGCTGCATCGCACAACGCCATCGATCTGCTCTTGCTCCAACGCCTTCGCGACGAAGGGCTCGCCTTCTCTCCCGAAGCCCCGCCGCACGCCCTGCTGCGCCGCCTGGCACTCGACCTCACCGGTTTGCCACCCACCACCCAGGAGATTGCGCAGTTGCTGCCGCTCATCACAAACGACTACGAAGCCGTGGTCGATTACTACCTTGCCTCCCCCGCTTACGGTGAGCACTGGGCCGGGCAATGGCTCGACCTCGCTCGCTACGCCGACAGCTCCGGCTACCCCAGCGATCAGCCGCGCGAAATCTGGGCCTGGCGCGACTGGGTCATCAACGCCTTCAATCGCAACCTGCCCTTCGATCAGTTCACCATTGAGCAACTCGCTGGCGACCTGCTGCCGGACGCGGTCGAAGAGCAAATCATCGCCACTGCCTTCCATCGCAACACCATGACCCAGAACGAGGGCGGCACCAGCGACGAGGAGTTTCGCAACGCCGCCATCATCGACCGCGTCAACACCACCATGGCGATCTGGATGGGCACCACCATGGCCTGCGCCCAGTGCCACACGCACAAATACGACCCGCTGACGATCACCGAGTATTATCAGCTTTACGACTTCCTCAACCAAACCGCCGACGCCGACAAAAAAGACGAGTCACCCGTGCATGAAATCGTCGAACCCAGGCTGCGCCAGCAGCGCCAGAAATGGTCGCGACAAACTGCTAGCTTGGAGAAAAAACTGGCGGAGTTGAGCCCCGAAAACCTCGAAGGCTATGATGCCTGGCTGGCAACTTCGCCAACCCTCTCCAACGCCGCGCTCAAAGCCATCGTTGCCAAAACAGCGGGACAACGCAGTCCCGAGGAAATCAAGCAGCTCCAAGTTTATTTTGTCCGCTTCGTCTCCGCCGCCACCGCCGCGCAACGTGCGGAACTGAAGCGCTTAAACAAGCAACTGACCTCGACCAAGCCGGTGAGTGTGCCCGTCATGGTCGAACTGCCGCCCGCGCAGCATCGCGCCAGCCACATCCAGAACCGTGGCGAGTGGCAAAACCTCGGCACGCAAGTCCACGCCGCCACTCCCGCCGTTTTCCATCCACTGCCGAAAGACGCGCCGCGCAACCGCCTCACCCTCGCGCGCTGGCTGGTGGCGCGCGAAAATCCGCTCACCGCGCGCGTGCTGGTGAACCGCTATTGGGAGACGATCTTTGGCACCGGCATTGTCCGCACCAGCGAGGAGTTCGGCAGCCAGGGCGAGCTGCCCTTTCACCCCGAACTGCTCGACTGGCTGGCCGCGGACTTGATGGATCACGGCTGGGATTTGAAGCACCTGCTCAAGCTTCTGGTCACTTCGCGCGCCTACCGCCAGGACTCCGCCACCACGGCCGAACTCGCCGAGCGCGATCCCGAAAACCGCCTGCTCGCGCGCGGTCCCCGCTTCCGTCCCGGCGGCGAGTTGCTGCGCGACCAGGCGCTCGCCGTCTCCGGTCTGCTCAGCCACAAAATCGGCGGCCCCCCTGTGCGCCCTGCCGCGCCTTCCATGGGCCTGAAAACCGCCTTCGGCCGCGACAATGACTGGACCGTCAGCGAAGGCGCGGACCGCCACCGCCGCAGCCTTTACACCGAGGTGCGCCGCAATGCTCCTTACGCCAGCTTCACCACCTTTGACGCCGGCAATCGCGAGGTCTGCATGATCCGCCGCAATCGCACCAACACGCCACTGCAGGCCTTTGTCACGTTGAATGACCCGGTCTTCATCGAGACCCACCAGGCCATGGCCCGCCGTCTGCTTGGCGACTCAAGCTTGAAAACCGACCGTGACCGGCTCCAGCAACTTTTCCTTCTCACCCTCTGCCGTCCTCCCACCGCACCGGAGCAGTCCTCCCTTCTCAGCAGCCTCGCCGGCACCCGCAGCCACTTCACCGTTCATCCCGGCGACGCGCAGCAGTTCGCCACCGACCCCCTCGGTCCCCTGCCTTCAGACTTGTCCGTCAGCGAGATCGCCGCCTGGACCGTCCTGGCTGGCATCGTCATGAATCTCGACGAGTTTTTGATGCGCAGGTGACAGCCCGGTAAAAAACGCTACCGTCGAGCCTGCGGTTGACGCCGCGCTCCACTCATGAAGCCTCTGCCGCTGCACCCCATCCTGTCGGGCTTTTTTCTCTCCGTTCTCGCCACCACGCTGTCCGGGCAGACTCCCGCCGGCTTTGAAGCAGCCGGTCCAATCAACGTCAGCGAGCTGCTGCCGCCCTCGTTGCTCTCCGGTCCGCATCACCGCGTCGAACCGCTCGCTTACGCCGATGGTTTGAATCTGTCTTACCAACTCGAGACAACGGAGGCTTACGAGCCCGTGCCAGGCACCGCCGCTCTGCTGCAGCGCGTGCGCGAAATCGAAGCCATCGCCAAACTGCGCGAGATGAACAAATCCGAGGAGTTTGCCAAAGCCCTGGTTCAGGCCGGCAAGGACAAGGTCGAAAGCGTCAAGGGCCTCATCAAAGACCCCGTTGGCACCGTGAAGCGCTTGCCGCAGGGTGCCTCCCGCTTTTTCGGCCGCATCGCTCAGACCTTCGAGCAAATGGACGCCGGCGCTGCCGACGGCCGCGAGGTCGCCCAGTCCGCGCTCGGAGTGAACCGCAAAAAAGCCGAGCTCGCCCTGCAACTGGGCGTCAGCGTGTACACATCTGACCCCGTGCTGCAGCAGGAGCTGGAGATGGCCGCGCGCGCCATGGCCGGCGGCGCCCTGGTGGTCAATGTGGCTGGCATGGCCCTCGATGGCGGCGTCGGCGCGGCGGTCTCAGCGATCGGCATCAACGAAACCCTGCAGCGTGCGCTCATCGAATCCACCCCGGATGAATTGCATGAGAAAAATCGCCAGCAACTGCTGCAACTCGGCGCCGCACCCGAAACCGTCCGTCTGTTTCAGTTCAATCCGGTCATCACCCCCTGGCAGGAGGCCGTCATCGTCAGCTCCCTGGTCGAGACCGGCCTGCAACCGGATGTCTTTCTAGCCCAGGCAGCCAATGCCGCCACCGCGCAGGATGCCCTCTACTTTGAGCAACTGGTCCTGCTGCTGAAAAAGCTGCATGAGAGTGGAGCGCCCCTGACCGAGCTGCGCCTGGAAAACCAGATCCTTTGTGCCTTTGACCAGCAAGGCAGCCTCATCATTCCCGTCGCCGCCGACTACGTCCAGTGGACTGCGCTGCTCAACCAGCGCGCGCAGGAGTTTCTCGCCTTGGTCAAACCAGAGGGCTCGATCAAAAACATCCGGGTCGTCCTCGACGGTCACTTCTCACCTTTGGCCGGGCAGGAGCTGGCTCGTCTCGGCGTGTCAGCCACCGGCCAATTCCTCGGTCCCCTTCAAGTCAAAGGCCCATCGCAGTAAGCCCGTCTTGCTTGCCTGGAACCAGCGCTTGAATTCAGCGCACGCCGGACTACCCTCAGCCCTCGCACACTTATCATGCAACGCGTCTCCCTTCTTCTCGCCGCCGCTCTGCTCGCCTCCTGCCAAACCCAGCCTGGAACGAGCGCCGCCACAGACCGTTTTGCCCTTGCCGACGCCAACAAAGACAATCGCCTCAGCCGTGAGGAAGTCAGCGACTACTTGGTGCACAATGTCTTTGCCGCCCGCGACGCCAACAACGACGGCCAGCTAACCGCCGCCGAGTGGACGCCCGATCCTGCGGACAAGGCCTCGCTCCAGTGGTTCAAACAGCGCGACACCAACAACGACGGCGTCGTCTCGCAGCAAGAAGCCTTCGCCTGGGGCCGCAGCAACCAAGGCTGGGGCGAGATGATGCACGACGCTGACACCAATAGTGATGGCTTCATCTCCCGCGCAGAAGCCACCGCCTACCTCGGCTCCAAAGAAGGCCCGGTGCGCTGAAGCGGCAAAACGCTGTACCTGGCCTCTGTGAGGCCGGCCGCACCGCGCGCCGCACCCACCCCCAGGGTTCTTGATTTTATCATATGCCGGATAGGCTCTAAGACGGCAAACACCCGCCGTTCGGCAAGGACGCATGCCCGGACGGCGTTGATAAGGCCGTCGCCGTCGTCATGCACCCCGTCCAGCACCAGCGTCTTCAGCTCGCCACCCGGCGCCAGTTCCTCGGCTCCGCCGGGCAGTTGTCTTTGGGCGCGCTCGCGATGCAGGTCCTGAATAGCCAAGCCGCCCCGCAGTCCGCACGCCTCCCGCATCACGCAGCCAAGGCCAACCGCGTTATCTACCTCAGCATGTCCGGCGGGCCGCCAAACCTCGACCTCTTCGACTACAAACCCGAGCTGAAAAAACACAGCGACCAGCCCTGCCCCGACTCCTTCCTCGCCGGCCGCACCTTCGCCTTCACCACCGGCGTGCCGAAATTGATGGGCACCCCGCGCAGCTTCAAACAGTACGGCCACGGCGGCCTCTGGATGAGCGATGCCTGCCCCAACTTCCACGACATCGCGGATGAGATCTGCCTCATCCATTCGATGAAGACCGACCAGTTCAACC
>CAZKMS010000091.1:0-22808 GCA_964553805.1 uncultured Verrucomicrobiaceae bacterium | reverse complement strand
TCAGCTTCGCCTTCTTCAAGGCCTCCGCCAGAACGCCGACGATAACCCTGAGCGCTCCGGGGGCGCCCAATGGCCGGGCCGCCGCGCCCGCCACCTTCACGGTGCAGGCGGATGCTGCGGACGAGGACGGCGAGGTGGTGGAGGTGGAATTTTTCATCAACGGCAGGTCCGTCGGCGTGGATTCCAGCGCGCCCTTCGAGCTGCCGCAAACAGCGCTGGCACCGGGCAGCTACAGCTTCACGGCACGGGCGCGCGACAACGATGATTACACGACGTTGAGCGCGCCGCTGCGGGTTGAGGTGATGTTCGCCGATGAGCCGCCGGCCAACACGGCGCTGTGGTTCGACGGGGTGGATGACCATGTGATCCTGCCGGTCGGAGCCTTGGGAGTGGGCGGTCCGCCGACGCTGGGATTCACCCTGGAGTGCTGGTTCCGCCAGGAAGGCGCGGGCACGGCAACGGCCACCAGCCAAAGCTTGGCGGTGCTGCCGCTGATCTCCAAGGGCCGTCAGGAAAGCGAAAACAACAACACCGACGTCAATTACCTGCTGGGGCTGACGGCCGACGGCAAACTGGGGGTGGATTTTGAGGCCTTTCCCTCAACGGGGGTGAACGGCGGCGCCAATTATCCCTTGGTCGCCACGCATGATTCCGTTGAAACCGGGCGCTGGTACCATGCGGTGGCCAGTTATGACGGCGTCACCGGTGTGATGAAATTGTACCTGGATGGCGTCGAGGTGGGCTCACGCAGCACCGTGGCGGGTGCCAGACCGCGTTTTGACAGCAATCACGCTGCCGCCATCGCCACCGCTTACAACGCCGCCGGGGTGCGTGCCGGCGCGTTTCCGGGTGTGATCGACGAGGTGCGGGTGTGGAACCATGCGCGCAGTTTGGAGGAAATCCTGTCCACCCGGCGGGCTTCGGTGCGCACGGCGGGTGGACTGGCGGGGCGTTTTGGATTCGATGAGGGCAGCGGCAACCGCACGGTGAGCAGCACGGCGGACAGCCTGGCAGGCACGCTCGTTGGTGGTCCGGTTTGGACCAATGGCGTGCCTTTGGACAACGACGCGCCGCGGTTGACGTTGAGCAGCCCGGTGGCCGGTGGAGTGTACCCGGCAGGCGTGGCTTTGCCGCTGGCCGCCGCCGCCAGCGACAGTGACGGCAGCGTGGTCCGCGTGGATTTTCTGGTCGATGGCGCCAAGGTTGGGGAAAGCCTGAGCGCGCCGCACGTGCTGCCCTGGACGGGGGCGGCTGGTGCGCACGGCATCAGGGCGCTGGCGGTGGATAACATGGGTGCGATCATCCGTTCCGAGCAGGTGCCGGTCACGCTGGTGACGCGCCCGGCGCTGCTGCTCACCGAGGTGCAGTCCAGCCAATCGGCCGCCGCGCCGGTGGGCGCGGCGGATTACTGGGAACTAACCAACGTTAGCTCGGCAGCGATTGATTTGGAAGGTTACACCTGGACAGACAGCACTGGCACGCATGCCGCGGCGCTGGCTTGGGATCTGCCGCTGGGTGCGAGCATCGCCCCTGGCGAGTCCATTTTGTTCACTACGATGCCCGAAGCCGATTTCCGCGCCTGGTGGGGCGGCTTGGCCGGAGTCCAGGTGATTCAAAGCGCCGGCGCGCCCGATCTGGGCGAGAACGACGGCGTGAAGCTGTTTGATGGCAACGGCACGCAGGTGTTTGCCTTCTCCTATGCGGCTGGCGGATTCGTGCAGAGCAGCGGTGATCCGGCACTCGGTGGCCACGCCGGGGTGTCTGGTGGTGGCGCTGCCACCGCCGCGTTGACCTGGGTGCCGAGTTCGGGTCTGCTGCAGCCGCGTTATGCTGCTGCCGCTGCCGGTGTCAATGAGGCGGGGCAGGCAAGCACAGGTGACGATGTCGGCTCACCCGGGGCGGGTGCTGTGGCGTCTGCGGAACCGGCCACGTTGCTGACTTTGGTGATCGAGCCGCCGGCCTTTTTTGAAAGCGCCGCAGCGCCTGCCGCCACGGGTGTGGTGATGCGCAGCGGTGATGTCAGTCTGCCGCTGGAAGTGGCTTTGCAATCGAGCGATGAAAGCGCCGCGACGGTGCCTGCGGTGGTGACGATTCCGGCTGATGCCAGCTCGGCAAGCTTCGAGGTCACCGCGGTCAACGATTTCGTTGTTGATGGCACACAAGTCGCCCGCATCACTGCGACGGCTGCGGATGCCAGCCCGGCCGGCCAGGATTTGCTGGTGGAGGATGATGACGACCAGCCGCCGCCGGCTTTGCTGGTGACGGAAGCACTGTCCTCTCAGAGCGCCGGTGCGCCTGCCGGAGCTGCGGACTATTTTGAGATCACTCATTTTGGCAGTAATGTCGTTTCACTGGAAGGGTACACCTGGGACGATGGCAGCCAGGATTTTCATGCGGCCCAAGCTTGGGCTTTGCCAGCGGACGCCAGCATCGCGCCAGGCGAGTCGGTCATCATCACCGTCGCCACACCGGAGGCATTCCGCGCCTGGTGGGGCTTGCCAGACACGGTGAAAGTTTACCAAACTTCCGGGGCGCCCGGCTTGAACGAGGATGACAGCATCACGCTTTACACCAACCATGGCGTGGAAGTGCTCACGTTCAGCTATGCGGCGGGCGGCTTCAGCCGGCTTTACGGCCTGCCAGCCCTGGGCGGCCACGCCGGCCCCTCGGCGGGCGCCACCGCCGGGCATGTCGCGCTGGTTTGGGATCCTGCCACAACCTACGAGCAGCCGCGTTACATGGCGGCAAACGCCCACCGCCATGGAGGCCGTGAAGCCGTCACAGGCGGAGAGATCGGTTCACCCGGTGTTACCGACGGTCCAGATACCACTCCCGAGCAGCCGGAGATCACGACGCGCGCGCCGTTGCAGTTCGAGCTGGTGGCCAGCCTGCCGCTGGCGGGCGCGGAAATCTCCGCCTACGATCCGGCCAGCCAGCTTCTGCTGGTGACCAGCAACGCCGGTTTGCAGGTGTTGACGATCCGTGATGCGTCCTTCCCGCAACTGCTGACGACAATTGATTTTACGCAAGCGCCATTCAACTTGAACTCCACCGACGTCACCAGCGTCGCTGCTCACAACGGCGTGGCGGCGGTGGCGGTGCCGAATGCCGTCAAGCAGGATGCCGGATCGGTGGTGTTTATCGACATCGCAACGCAGAGTCTGCTCAGTGTCGTGGCGGTCGGCGTGCTGCCGGACATGATCTGCTTCACTCCGGACGGCACAAAAGTGCTCACTGCGAACGAGGGCGAGATGCTGCCGGATGGAAGCGACCCGGCGCCGGGATCGGTGTCGATCATCAATGTCAGCGGTGGATTTGCCACACCGGCGGTGAACACGATAGGTTTCGCGGCTTTTGACGCGGTGGCGCAGGATTTGAAAAACGCCGGGGTGCGAATTTTTGAGGACCCGCTCAACCCGGGCGTCTTGAAGACGCCGTCGATCGACTTCGAGCCGGAATACATCGCGGTGTCGCCCGACAGCACGCAGGCGATGGTGACGCTGCAGGAAGCCAATGCGGTGGCGCTGCTTGACTTGGCGACCAGCAGCTTCACCGGCATCGTGCCGCTGGGAGAAAAAGATTTTAGCACGCTGTTGGCTGATTTCAGTGATCGCGACGGGCCGGCGGAGAGCGCCGCCATCAACCTGACCACAGGAAACCCGGTGTTCGGTCTCTACATGCCCGATGCCATCGCCTCCTATCAAGCTAACGGGCAGACCTATTATGTGACAGCAAACGAAGGCGATGACAGGGATGATTTCAGCCCTGAAACCATTCGTGTTGGCAGTGCGGGCTATGTGTTAGATCCGGTGGTGTTCCCGAATGCCGCCGAATTGAAGGCCAACGCCCGGCTTGGACGTCTGACGGTTTCGAACTCGCCAGGTTTGCGTGGTGATGATGACAACGATGGCCAGATCGAACGCATTCTCGCTTACGGCGGCCGCTCCATTTCGATTCTCGATGCCTCGGGCAACCTGGTTTTTGACAGCGCCGATTTGATCGAACGGCTGACGGCCGAGCTGGGCGAGCCCTGGTTCGATGACACGCGCAGCGACAACAAAGCAGCCGAGCCCGAAGGCGTGACCCTGGGGACAATCGATGGCCGGACTTACGCCTTCGTCGCCCTGGAGCGCTCGCGTGGGGTGATGGTGTTTGAGGTAACTGACCCCACTGACGTGAGAGAGGCCGGGTTTGCCAGTTTGCCGTCGGATTTGAATCCTGAGAGCATCACCTTCATCACAGCGGAGCAATCGCCAAACGGCCAGCCGCTGCTTGCCGTGACCAATGAAACCAGCAATACCCTGACTCTTTTCTCAGTCAGCCGGTACACCCTGCAGTTGCTGCACTTGGCAGATGCCGAAGCGGGGCTGCTGGCCTCGCAAACGGCGCCGATGCTGGCCGCGCTGGTGGAGGCGTTTGAAGATGATTACAACAACACGCTGACCCTTGCTGGCGGCGACAACTTTATTCCGGGGCCGTTCCTCGGTGCTGGCTCGGACGCATTGCTGAATTCCGTCCCCGCGGTTGGTTTGACCGCGCCTGGCCGGCCTGACATTGCCATCCACAACCTGCTTGGTGTGGAGGCTTCGGCGATTGGCAACCACGAGTGGGATCTCGGATCGAACGTGTTCATGGACGCGATTCGGCCGGACGGAGCTTGGTCCGGAGCACGGTTTCCTTATCTGTCGCTGAACCTGAATTTCAGCGCGGACAGCGCGGCTTCAGATCGTTTCACCGATGTGGTGCTGGATGGCGTGGGCACACCGGTGCCGGAAGCGGCGGGTTTGCAAGGCAGGCTGGCGCCGATGGCCGTCGTCGAGAAAGGCGGTCAAAAAATCGGCCTCGTCGGGGTGACAACGCAGATGTTGAACTCGATTTCCTCACCCACCGGCACGGTGGTCAAAGGCACTACAACGGATGACCTGGATCTGCTGGCGGCGCAGCTTCAACCCTATGTGGACGAGTTGGAGGCGGAGGGTGTCAACAAGATCATCCTGCTTTCGCATTTACAGCAACTGACGCTGGAGCGCGCGCTGGCGGAGCGGCTGCGCGGCGTGGATATCATTCTGGCGGCAGGTTCGAATACCCGACTGGGTGACGCGGACGATGTGCCGGTGGCTTTTCCGGGCCATGCGGCGGATTTTGCCGACAGCTATCCGATCGTGAGCGCGGGCATCGACGGCGCGCCGCTGCTGATCGTGAACACAGACAACGAGTTCACCTATCTTGGCCGCCTGCTGGTGGACTTTGACAACGAAGGCCACGTGGTGGTGGAGTCGCTGCCGGAATACCTGCCAGTGGCGGGCGCCTATGCGGCAACGGCGGCCAATGCGGCAGCGGCGTGGGGAGTGAGCGAGGCGAACCTCAATAGCACGGCCTTTGCTCCGGGCACCCGAGGCGCGGCGGTGCGCGCGGTGACGCAGGCGGTGCAGACGGTGATCAATGCCAAGGACGGCGTGATTTACGGCTACACGACGGTGTACCTGGAGGGCGAGCGCTCGCAAGTGCGCAGCCAGGAAACCAACCTCGGCAACATGACGGCGGACGCCAACCTGAAGGCCTTGAAAAACGCCCTCGGCGGCGGTGATGTGCCGCTGGTGTCGCTCAAAAACAGTGGCGGCATCCGCGCGCAGATCGGCGCGGTGTCGAGCAACGGAGGCAGCGCGGAAAAACTGCCGCCGCTGGCCAATCCGGCGGTGGGCAAACCGCAGGGGGGCATTTCGCGGTTGGATGTGGAGAATGCGCTGCGCTTCGACAACAAGCTGATGACCTTTGAGACAACTCCGAGGGGTCTGAAAGCGCTGCTTGAGCATGGCGTGGCGAATTGGCCGAACCAAGGACGTTTCCCGCAGGTTGGCGGCGTGATGTTTGCCTGGAATCCGGCACGGACATCGGGCGACCGCATTACCTCCATTGCGCTCCTTAATGAGGACGGCAGCGCTGGCGCGCCGATCTACAAAGCCGGCCCGCTGGCCGAAGCGATGCTGGCGCAAGCGCCACCGCTGATTCGGGTGGTCACCCTGAACTTCCTGGCCAATGGCGGCGACGGTTATCCCTCCAAGGTGAATGGCGAGAACTTCCGTTATATTCTGGCGGGCGGAACTCTGGGGCCGGTGATCGCAGATGAAGGGTTGGACTTCACGATAGCGCCACAATTGCCGGGCAATGCGGCAGGGGAGCAGACGGCGCTGGCAGCCTATCTGCAAACTGCACACGGCAGTTTGGGAACGGCTTTTGCCGCCGCTGACACGAATTTCGAGTTGGATGAACGAATTCAAAACCTCCTCTATCGGATCGACACGGTGCCGCCGCAGTCAGGTCTTGATAGCGATGGCGACGGATTGAGCGACCTGGATGAAATTCTCATGGGCGGTGATCCCGTCGCGGCACTGCGTGTTGGGGACTATCTTGATCTCAATCTCGCACAGTTCGCGGGTGTTGGCGAAACGCTGCGTCTCGCCGGTAAATTGCCGCTGGGCGTCAAATTTGATCCTGTGACGGGACGGCTGAGCGGTTTGGTGGCGGGCTCGCCCGGCTTGTATGACCTGCAGGTGTTGATCAGCGATGGCGCCGGCGGTTTGCGCGCGGTCAACCTGCGGCTGGGCTTGGAGGCTTTCCCGGCGCGGCTGCTGGCCGGTTACGAGGCGCTGCTGGAGAATCCGGGCGGAATGCCGTTGGGTATTGTGCGCGTCAGCGTGACGAAGCCAAGTTCGTGGAGCGCCAGCTTGGAACTGCTGGGAACAGCAAAACGCTCCGCCAAAGGTAGTTTTGTGCTGGTTCCAGGCAAGCAGACCGCGCAGTTGGAACTGGTTTTCAAGGCTGGCAAAACCGTGCCGGAAATCGCTCTCGACTTCACTATCGATGCCGACAGCCCGTTGGTGGCCGGCTCCTTCGAGGATGGCTTTTTAAACGGTGATCTAAGCGGATTCCGCTTGGCCTCACTCGGTGGCAGCCCGCCGACCGTGCGCAAACTGACGACGATGTTTGACGCGGGCGCGCAGAATGGCATCGATGCGCCGGCTGGGTTTGGCTGGGCCAAGGGTGCTGTGACCAACAGCGGTGCAGTGAGCTTGAAGGGGCAGCTTGGCGACGCCCAAGCACTGGCCCTTACCGCGAAGTTAGGTGTCACCGGGCAGGCGCTGGTTTGGAAGCAGCCTTACAAGGAGAAGCTTGCGTCCTTCATCGGCGGTGTCATGCCGATGCCCAAGGTGGGACAGCCCGCAGCCCTGGCGCCTGCTCTGGGTAACGGCCTCTGGTGGTTTAAGGCAGCCGATGCGCGCGAGAAAGCTTATGACAATGGCTTTGCCTCGCCGCTGGCTGTGACCACAGTAACGGCGCCGTTTGCTCCGGTGAAGACCGCACCTGAACTGGAAGCCGCATTGGCCATCAGCGCTTCCACGGTTCTGTTGGAAATCGAGGGCAGTGGCATCAGCAATGCTCCCGGTGCCATGCCGGTGTTGCCGCTCAGCTTCACGCTGCTGCCGAACTTTAGTCTGACGGTGGCGTCGCCGCTCGACGCGGTGCCTTGGAAAGGAAAGCTGGGCAAAGCGGACGGAGCGGTTTCAGGCACGCTCACGCTGCCAGCCGGGGCCGACAATATTGCGGGCAAAGCCGCTGCCAGCGGGGTGCTGCTGACACCTGGACACGGCCAAGCGGAGGGCACCATAGGCGCCGGTTTGATCAAGGTGCCGGTGGCTGGCAAAAAAGGCGCCTTCCGCACCGCTTCGCTGCTGCTTCAGCCATGAGCTGCCGCCGCGGCCCCCTGTTCTAAGATAAAGATATCAAGTTCCTTTCTCGCTAAATAGCGAGTCCTAAAAATTTCTCATGGTTCAATCTAATAGATGCATTTTCAGCGCGCCATTACGTGCCAGCTCACCAGGCGTTGGCCGCCAGGGTTTCACTTTGGTTGTCACCTTGGCAATTCTAGCGGCTGTCACCATTCTTGTGGTGGGCCTGTTCGGAATTCTCGCTCGCGAAAGTCAAACGGCTTCCGCCTACGACGGTGTGGAGCAGGCGGACCTTGCCGCACAAGCGGGCTTGGAGGCGGCTGGCGCGATGCTCAAACAGGCGCTTGCGGATGATTTAGGGGTGGTTTTCGCGGCGCCGCTGACTCCTGCGGTGGACTCCTTTGGACGCACCCGGGAGATGCTGGTATCGGCTCGCTATGACAAGGAACAGGAGCAATGGCAATATCAAGCTCTGGCTTCCGGCGTGGCAGCGCCGCCAAACTCGGAACGTTTGTCACTGCCGCCGCAAGAGTTCGAGCTGCAACCTGGCCAGCAGGTGCCACCTGCCAAGGCACATCAATACTTCTTAGACCCTTTGGAGCCTAAAACGGCGGAACAAGATGCGCGCGCGCTACCCCGGCCCTCGCCCTGGCTGGCAGCGAAGCCGAAATTCTGGATGGAGGTGAATTTGCCTTCAGGTGAGGGCGGTCCCAGAGGCGATGATGGACTCCTGGTCGGACGTTACTGTTTTGAGGTGGAGGACGTGCAGAGCCGCCTCAGTCTGGCCAGCGCCGGGCACCATGACTTTGATCCAGAGCATGACAATCCACTGCGTCATTGGGAAGAAATCACGGACGTGACGCAAACACAGGCGCATCATCCCGCGATGATTCCCGGTTTGATGATCGATCCAGGCGGAAGATGGCGACGAGTGCCTGCCCAGTTGTGGACACTGCTGGAGCCCGGAAGTGAATGGCTGCCGCAAAATCTTGACACAGGTTTGTGGCCGTTCGAGCCAAATCCGACAGCGACCGTCTCCCAAGCCATGCACCGGCTGCTGGGAACACCCGATGCCAAGCGCGTGTTGCTGAGTTACGGCAGCTGGCGTGAACTGCTGCGATCGACAAACACCATGCTGGCTTGGCCCCTCAAGGATGAGCAGGCGCGCTTGCCTTGGCCGGGGAAGGATAACATGCTGCTGCCATGGATGGGCTTTGAAAACAACGCCGATGTGCTTGGGGAGCGTTATGATTCAAACGCGAAGGAAGTCGTGGGGGGGATTTTGGAAACAGACGCGGTCCCGGGCTCGCTTAAACATCCTCAACTGCGCAGGCTGGAGCAGAACACTACAGGGATGTGGGCGGCTTACGACGAACCCGCCCTGATTCCTCATGATGACGGAATCGCCAACGGCGGCATGCCCAAGCTCAATCTCAATCAGCTGCTCATCGAAGCTGGTGCTCACACGAATCGTACCGACTCGGAAAAAGCCCGCGAGGTGGTGGAAAAGATTGCTGATCATATCGACCGGCATTTGCCGGAATTCCGCAAGCGTGCTGGCGGATACACCTTGCCGCGGGCGAAGCCCATAAGTGACCGCGAGTCTCACGAACGGGCTTATTTGAAGTGCCTTGCGGCTGGCATTATTGACTATGCGGACATGGACCCGTTGCCAACCATGAACGTTGATGCCGGTGGCGGCGGGAAAGAGAATGGGGCAAACAGCGAAGCTGAGGTCGAGTACCGGGGCGCAGATGCGTATCCCATGGTCAGTGAATATTGGCAGCGGCATCGCTACCAACGGCTTGTCGGGCAGAATCAAGTTGAGTACTCGCTGACCGATTTTGCGGAGCTGTGGAACATGACAAACCAGGAAGTTGCGGGTGAGGTGCTGATCAGCTTTGAGTATCGAGGGCGTCTGTGGGTGGGCTCGGAGGTATATCCAGTGATGACCACAGTGTTAGGAGGCCGGGTAGTCAAAGGCCGGCCACGGACGGTCGATGGCCTTGATGGTCTCTGGCTCGTGCCTGAGCCGCAAGAATATTACTCAGCGGATGGCCGGTACGATGCGCCGGACCCTGAGCAAAAGTCGTCTGCGCCCGGCAGCCTGACCGGTTGCTGGGTTACCTTGCGGCCCAATCAAATAACCGTGTTGCGCTGTCCTCCAGTGGTCTTCCACCTCGGCGGGTCCAGCATCGAAACCATCACCGGTGTGCAATACTTCGGCCAGCCTGCGTATGGCAACGATGAGCGTGAGAGCCGCTACCGTCTCGCTTTTAGGCCAAAGGGCGCCGGTCATTTCACAGTGGTGGACCTGCCATTTCAGACGCTGGAGCGCTATCAACGCACCTCCACTGTTTCCAATAAGCAATCCTTTAACGTCACGCAGTGCGGCCTTTCCTACCGCCTGCGCGATCAGAACTGGGCCTTTAATGTGGGTGATCTGCGTGCAGGCTATTACATCGATTATCACCAGGAGGTCATCGACTATGACGATGGCTGCAGTCCCTGGGGGCGTAACTTCCGTGGCTTCGAGCGCATGGCCGGGGGCGTTCGCACCTTTCTCTGGCCGGATGGCGGCCACAACACTGATCCTTGTGCTGGCAGCATCAAGCAAATGAATCATAGCAACACCGGGGGCCAGGAAGCGGCCAACCATCTGCTTAACCCCACGGTTCCGGAGCGAGACCTCAACAATTTCGAGACGCGAGTTTACCCGGAGCGCCCGGATCCCAGGACCCATCCGGAGGTGCATGCTGGCAACAGTCCTGCCGAGCGTCTGAAGTACGTTCAGCACCTTTCCAGTCGCGGCCGGCTTTACAGTCCCACCGAACTTGGGCATATCTTTGATCCAGTCATGTGGAATCCCAATGGCAAGGACTGGGCCGATGTCGAAGTGTACTACGGCCAGCATGCTGACATCAGCGCCGACGTTTTCAGTGAGGATCCGTCGGCGGCTGAACTGGACGCGCACAAGCGCTTCTGTGGCGGCAACACCCTGCGTATTGGCCGGCCTGAGCACAGCGCCTTCCGTCCCGATTTTCGCGTGCCCGAGCTGCGTGATGACAGGCGGCCCACCCACCGCGGCATGGCGGCATCGACCTTGCTGGACCTCTTTCATTGCGGCGATCCCAACGCGCTGGATGTGGAAACCGCCGCCGCCGGCAACACCACCCGCATTGACGGCCATGTGAATGTCAACACGGCGGCTCGCGGGGCCTTGCGTGCCCTGATTGCGGGGCGGCTGCGCATGGATCCGCTCCTGCTCAGTGACAGCGGCGAGTACCCGGACTACAATGCTGATGTTGACTCCAAACCGAGGTATGAGATGCGCTTTCAAGGGCGTGGCAACCAGCACTCCTCCATCTCAAAAAGCGGTCCCAAGAAGGCTGGCAATGACAACCACAAGGACTTGCAACCGCCCAAAGTGTTGCTGCCTCCCACGAGTGATCCCGAGCAAGTCCATGCCGACATTGTGGCCGAGGCGATCATTCGCAACCGACCCTACGTTTCGCCCGCCGAGGTTGCCGAAAAGGCGGTGATCACGCCCGAAATGCAGCCTTTGCTGGACAAGTACAATGAGTTGGTTGAAAGCAGTCCTCAACATCGAGAGGTCTTGGCGCCGCTGGCAATGCACATGCCTGTCTTCGGCTATACCGAGCGCGCCAAGCCGGTTCCGGGCAGGTCCAAGGATTGGGTCGATCACGATCAGTCGCGGGAGGATCGCCGGGTGCGACCCCAGTGGAGTGACCGGGCGGCGGAAGAGGCGTTTTCCCGTCTCTGGAACAACAGCATCACGCGCAGCCGGCATTTCCAGATAACGGTCACTGGCCAGGCGGTCCGCAAAAGCCGCAGTGGCGGGGAAACCGTGCTGGGAGCCAGGACCCGGGTGTATCAAGTTTTCATTCGGCCGGTGCGGGGATCGGATGGAACGCTGATTCGTCAGGACGTCGAGATCACGCACACTCAGTCGCTCTGACGGCAAGTGCGGGATGCTCTTCGACGCTCAACAGCGCTTGACTCGGCGGCTCGGGTCATGGCTGGAGGTGCAACCTTACGAAAGTGTCACCCGCATGCTATTGAAGGAAGGCGGCGGCCATCGCATATAATGGCAGATTTATTCATGAAATTAGGCTTGATCAGATTCCAGTTGCGTGAGCGATCCCCGGTGGGATTGAGGGTTGGGAAGCGCCTGGGCAGCGGATCAGCCTTTACCATGATTGAGATGCTGGTTGTGCTGGCGATCTTGGCGGTGATGCTCACAGCGACCCTCGGTGTCACTAGTTCAATCAGCGCCAGCCGGGGCATGACAGGCGTGCATCGGATTGCCGCTGCTTGCGACGCTGCGCGCGCGCGCGCCATGAAACAGCAAACGCCGGTGTTTTTGGCCTTTGCGGAGGGCATGGCTGGCGATGAGATGAACGACCGGGCGATGCTGATGTGCTGGTCAGACCGCAAGAATCAGCCGCCGCCGCGGCCTGGGGTGGAGCCGGTCACGAGCGAGGAGGAACTGGCGCTGCTGGTCGACGGAACGCAGAATGAGGTCCTTGTTCCTTGCTCCGAGTGGATATGCCTGCCGGAGGGCCATGTCTTTTCCTCAATTGATCCCGCATCCAGTTCGGCCGGCCGCAATCTTCTAAAGCTCACCTTCAACCGGCTCAAAATCCAGCTTCCGGGCGGCTCGGAGGTGGTCACTTTGCCTTGCATCGGCTTTGGCAGTCTGGGGGAGGTGGTTTATCCAGGTTTTGACAAAGACAGCAGTGGCCGGCTGCTCATCGCCATTTCCGAGAACGCCGGGGAGCTGGCACAACAACCCGAAACTTGCCGCTGGATTGGTCTTCAGCGGCATTCAGGAACGACCATGATTTTACCATGAATATTTCGCACGAAGTTAGACTTTACAAATGCGCCAGGAAACAGACGCGCAGAGCCCGGGGACATGCACGCGGATTCTCGCTGGCGGAATGCCTGCTGGCGGTGAGCATCACCGCCACTTCCTTGCTGGGCGTGATCGCGATGTTAGCCGGGGCAATGAGTTCCGCGAGAGACTCGCGGATGCAGACGGTCTCTGGCATGCTGGTGCGCCAGTTGGCGGGGGAAGCCCGGGAATTGGCGCGTGAAGAAACAACGGGTGATGTGGTGGTGCTCTACGATTCCGCCATGCAGATGATGGAGCACAGCCGCCGGGATGGCAGTGTTCGCGCCCGCTATGAGACGGGGAGCAGTGCCTCAGAGGCGGCGACCTTCGTCAGGCTGCAACGCGAGAATGATCGGGACAACCCGCTGCTTGAACGCGTGATGATTACTGTTGAAACTCCTGCCGCTGCGCCCGCTGGCGAGCGCAAGGTGCTTCGATACGCCACACTTGCTGCGAAATGAAGATTCGGGCAGGATCGGAACTGAAATCTGCAAGCGCGTTTTCACTGGTCGAGGTGTTGGTGACCATGGTGGTGGCCTCCATTCTCATCGCCGCGCTCATGCAGAGTTTTGTCACGGCTTCAGACTCGTGGAGCAGTCAAAGCAAGCATGCCACTGCGCAACGTGAGGCCCGCGCCGCCTTGCGCCTGCTTGCTGATGACCTGTCATCCGCCGTGGCATTGCCTTCAGGCGGACCGTTCGAGACTGACCCGCCGTTTGTTCAGACTGTGCCAACACGGTTCCTGGCGGAATTCGGCAAGGACCACGCAGACTCCTGCCGCATGGCTTTCCTGCGCATGGCGCGCCGCAGCTTGCACGGCCCTGAGGCTGGCCGTGGAGATTTGCGTTTGGTGCTATACGGAGTGGTGATGACGGACGATGGGGGAGCCACGGGCATCGATTCGGATGCTCGCAGTCAGAAGCTTGTGCGTTGTGAGTTCTCGCCCGAAGAAACTTTTCAACGCTTGCTGCTCCATCGGTTGCGCGGCCGCCCGCTGGTCAATGAGATTGACTGGCGTTTGCTGGAAAGACCGAACGAGCCCAGGGAGGATGCAAATGCCCCCACCCTCGCCGTTCTGGTGCATGATCTCATCAAATTCGATCTCAAGGTCTTGGAGCGGTTGCTTGATGCGCCTGCGAATTCATGGCCGGAGGAGCGCATGCCTAACTGGGTGGAAATTTCGCTTCGTGTCACGAATCGCCAAACCGGACGCTGGCTGCGCACTCTCGCAGATTGGCGCGGGCAGGGTGAGCGCGCCCGCCAGTTGCACAACGACACACCCGATGTTTACCACGATGATCCTGAAGTTAGGACCTTTGCCATGCGCATGCGCATGCCCGCGCAGGTGTGGTGACGTGTGCTTTTCATATCAAATTTTTTTCAATCGAATCCATGTTTACGCGCCTTTATCGAAGCCTGACCATCCTCCTCATCGCCTGCACGCCGCTCGTTGTCCCGGCTCAGGAGCCTGAACCGGAGTTTCAAATCCCGCCAGACCTGGGCTTCCTGCGCATCGTCAATGCCACCGGGCGCCCGGGCAAGTTATGGGTGACGGTGAACGGTGTGAAGCTGGCCGCAGCCAGTGGTTACGAAGATGGGACGGCCACGGGCGCCATGGCGCTCACGGAAAAATCACTGAGCATTGAGATGGCTCATGATGACTTGGAGGAACTGAAATTGCCGGTTGCTCTCAAAGCGGGAGTTGTGACGACGTTGATTGCTTTCGTCGAGATGGCACCGCTGGATGAGTCGAAAAAGGACGAAGAAAAGAAACCCAAGCTGGCCGCGCATGCGCTGGAACTGCCAGCGAACAAGCCAGGAGACAAATCGACGTTGAGCTTGATCCAGTTCACGCCAGCGAGTCAGCTCACTGTGTCCGTTGCAGAGACAACCTGCGCCTTGGAGGCGGGGAAGCCGCAGACGATCGACATCACTCCGGAGATGGGTGCTTTTCTTGATGTGAAGCTTCAGGGCAAAACGGTGGCGCAGCTCAACTTCATGGATCCAGCGGGGCAGGGCGTCGTGTTGTTCACGGACACCGCCGGTGTTTTGAAAAGCGCGCAGTTCCGCAACGACGTGCAGTGAGCAGGCGGCTCAGGCGATCAATTCGCTGATGGCCTGGCCGCCAAACTGGCTGAGTTGTTTGAAGCGGCCGCCGTGGTAGAAGGTCAGCTTGTTGTCGTCCAGTCCCAGCAGGTGAAGCAGGGTGACGTGCAGGTCGCGCACGTGGTGCACGCACTCCACGGCCTCCATGCCGGTGTCATCGGTGAGGCCGATGGTGTGTCCGGCTTGGACGCCGCCGCCGGCGAGCCAGATGGTCATGGCTTTGGGGTTGTGGTCACGCCCGTAGGCGGTGCCGCCGCGCACGCCGTTGTCCGGGGTGCGGCCGAACTCGCCGCACCAGACCACCAGGGTGTCCTCCAGCAGGCCGCGCTGCTTGAGATCCTTGATGAGGGCGGCGATGGGCTGGTCAACCTGGCGGATGAGGTTGCCGTGGGCGCGCTCGATGTAATCGTGGCTGTCCCAGGTGCCGGCGTAGAGCTGCACAAATCGCACGCCCTGCTCGATCAACTTGCGCGCGAGCAGGCATTTGCGGCCAAAGGCGTCGGTGTCGTTCTGTCCGATGCCGTAGCTGGTCTTGGTGGCGTCAGATTCGCTATCGAGATTCATCGCCTCAGGCACCTGCATTTGCATGCGGAAGGCGAGTTCGTAACTTTCCATGCGCGCGAGCAATTCGTCATGCTGCGGATGCTGCTGGTGATGCGTTTGATTGAGCTGGGAAAGCAGGTCGAGATTGGCGCGCTGCCTGTCTGTTGTGACACCGGGCGGGGGCAGCAGGTCGAGAATGGGCGAGCCTTTCGGGCGCAGGGTGGTGCCCTGGAAGTAGGCGGGCAGGTAGCCGTTGCTCCAGTTGGCGGAGCCGCCCTGCGGATAGGAGACTTCCGGCAGGACGATGAAACCAGGCAGATCCTGATTGACGCTGCCGAGGCCGTAAGTGACCCAGGCGCCAAAGGCGGGGTCGCCGCCGAAGCGGTTGCCGCAGTTCATCTGGTACATCGCGGTCGGGTGGTTGACGCTGTCCACCTGGCAGCCGCGGTAGAAGCAGAGATCATCGGCCACTGCGGAGAGGTGCTGCCAGGGATCGCTCATCCAGGCGCCGCTCTGGCCGTGCTGGCGGAATTTGAACGGGCTTTGCACGTAGTAGCGCTTGCCGCTTTCCATGGCGGACTTCTGCCTGCCCTCGCGTGTGAATTCCTTGAGGTGAAGTTTTTCGAGCGCGGGTTTCGGATCGAAGGTGTCGATGTGGCTGGGGCCGCCCTCCATCATGAGGAAGATGCAGCGCTTGGCGCGCGGCTGGAGGTGGCCGGACTTCGGCGCCAGCGGGGCGGCGGTTTGTTGCTTGTCCTGGGCCAGCAGGGAGGTGAGGGCGATACTGCCGAGGGTGGTGCCCAAGCCATAGACGAACTCGCGCCGGGTCGGCGCGTGCAGGGCGCGCCGGCCGGCGCAGGGAAAGGGGTTGGCATTCATGCTCACACCGGTATTCCCGATGAATACGCGGTGAGTGCCAGGAAAAATGCAGTCAAGCGACCGGCGGCAGCGCGGCGGGATTGGCCTCCAGGACGCCGCGTGCCCTGGGGAAGAGGCGAAGCGCCTCCACGATCATGAGAACCTGCAGAATCAGGGTGGTGATGCCGACGCCGCAGAGCAGCCAGTTGCCTTGCTCGATCCAGCATAGGTCCTTGGTCATGGCAGGATGCGCGCGGGAGCAGCTCGAGTTCCAAACAGCAGGCGTCAAGCGCGATGGCGGCGATCAGCCGGGCTTGGAATGGGTTTTGACCCGCGGCTGGCTGCCGCAGCCGGTGCAGGCGCCGCCACCTGACATGCGCTTCCGCTTCCGACGGCGCAGCGCCCGCACCAGGAAAGCCAGTGCGGTCAGCACGACGACTGCAAGAGCGGCTGGAGTTTGCCAGTCCATCATCTCAGGCATAACCGAGGGCACGGCCGGTTTGGTAAACGATGAGGCTGAAAAGGTAGGCGGCACCGGTGAGATAAGCCAGTTGGAACAGCGGCCATTTCCATGAGTTTGTCTCGCGCCGCACGACGGCGACGGTGCTCAAACACTGCATGGCAAAGACGTAAAAGACCAGCAGGCTCAGGCACACAAGCGGGGTGAGCACAGGGCTGCCATCGGCGTGCTTGTCGGCCTTCATGCGCTCGCGCAGGGTGGAGGTGTCCTCCTCGTCCTCGGACTCGACCGCATAAACCACCGACATGGTGCTGACGAAGAGCTCGCGCGCAGCGAAGGAACCGATCAGGCCGATGCCGATTTTCCAATTGTAGCCCAGCGGCTCGATGAGGGGTTCGATGAGGTGGCCGGCGCGCCCGGCGAAGCTGTTTTCGAGCGCCACGGAGGGATCCCCGGTGTCGGTCTTCGGGTAGGTGGAGGCAAACCAGATGAGGATGGACAGGCCGAGGATGACGGTGCCGGCACGGACGAGGAAGAGCTTGGCGCGCTGCCAGACCTGGACCAGCACCGAGCCCAGCGCGGGCCGTTTGTAGGACGGCATCTCCAGGATCATGGGCGTCGAGGCTTGGCGCATCAGGGTGCGATTGAACAGCCAGGCGAAGAAGAAGGCGCCGCCAATGCCGAGGCCATACAAGGCGAGCAGGCAGGCGGCCTTTTGCCAGGGGGAGACTTCCTCGTTCGGGACCAGCGCGGCAATGAGCAGCAGATAAACCGGCAGCCGCGCGGTGCAACTGGCCAGCGGCGCCACCAGGATGGTGATGAGGCGGTCCTTCGGTGAATCGATGGTGCGCGTGGCCATGATGCCGGGAATGGCGCAGGCATGGGAACCGAGAATGGGCAGGAAGGCCTTGCCGTTGAGCCCGGCCCAGCCCATCACCCGGTCCCAGATGAAGGCCAGGCGCGCCATGTAACCGGTGTCTTCCATGAGACCGATGAAGAGGAACAAGATGACGATCTGAGGGAGGAACACCACGACGCCAGCGACTCCGGCGATGACGCCGTCCACGATGAGGTCGCGCAAGTCGCCCGCAGGCATGGCGGCGCTGACTTTTTCTCCCAGCCAGGCGAAAGCCTCCTCAATCCAGCCCATGGGTCCCTCTGCCACGCTGAAGATGGTCCAGAAGATGCCCGCTATCACCAGCAGCATGAACAGGCCGCCCCAGACGGGATGCAGCAAAACGCGATCAAGTTTTTGCGTCGAAGTGACCGGCTCTCGTTCCGGCCGGGTCCAGACAGCGGAGCACAGGTCGTCGATGGCTTGGTAACGCGCGTTGACCAGCGCCTCCTCCCAGCCGGGGAAAGCCTGGCCGAGCCGGTCGCGGTGATGCATGATTTCCTGCAAGGTGCCCGCCGACTGGCCGGTGTGGTTTGGATCGTGGTCGGCCAGCAGATAGAGCGGCTCCAGCAGGCTGGCCTGGTTCTGAATGGCGCCCGCCTCGTCCAAATGCTGGCGCGCTTTTTCCAACTCGACGCGAACGGCTTCCGGCAGCGGCGGCGCCTGCCAGGAGGAAGGCTGCAAGTCCTCGCGGCTGAGCGCGATCTTCAACTCGGTCAGGCCTTTGCCGGTGGTGGCTTGCATCAGCACCACGGGAATGCCCAGCCGCTCGGAGAGCGCGGTGGCGTTGATGGACTGGCCGCGCGCCGCCGCCACATCGACCATGTTCAGCACCAGGATGGCCGGAAGACCCAGTTCAAGGACCTGGGTGACGAGGTAGAGATGGCGCTCCAGGTTGGACGCATCGATGATGCAGACCACGCGGCTGGGCCGCGTGGTGCCTTGCTGGCGGCCGAGCAGGACATCGCGCAGCACCGCCTCGTCCGGCGAGCGCGCATTGAGCGAGTAGGCGCCCGGCAGGTCGATGAGGCGCAGCTTTTTGCCGTGCTGGGAAAAACATTCGCCCTCTTTCTTTTCGACCGTGACACCAGGGTAGTTAGCGACTTTTTGGCGCAGCCCGGTGAGCAGATTAAAGACGGTGGTCTTGCCGGAGTTCGGATTGCCGACGATGGCGATGCTGGGCGCTTCCACCTGGGGTAGGGCGGGCTGTTGCAAGGGCGCTTCAGGGTTGAGATTGGATCGCATCAATTGCGGGCAGGGTGAGCCAGAACCCCGGCCAATGAAAGTGAAATTTGCATGGTGGAGCCGTTCAATCCGCCACCCTTTCCCGCTCTTCCGGCGTTCCCGCCCAATCCTGGTTCATCCGGGAAGTGGATGCGTGATTGCGATTTTCTCCGGGTCAGAATCTGATGCCGGAGGCATCAACGCCCTTAGCCGTAACGATGCAGTAGGCGAGTAAGAGGGAGCGACCACCGACGGGCTAGGCAAGGAGATCGGTTGGGCCAAACCGAGGCGCATGGTCATCATCCGCCACGAGGTCAAAGAGAAGAAGCGCCCTTGCGGCAAGGCGCTCTTGGAGATGCCCGGCTATCTGTTCCAGGCACTGGTGACCAACCAGGGCGTGGCGCACGCGCCCATCGCGCTGTGGCGTGACTACAACAGGCGTGCGGGCTGCGAGTGCGTGATCAAGGAGTTGGACGCCGGATTCGCGCTGCCGCAGCTCATTTTGTCGAAGTTTTGGGCCAGCGAGGCGGCCCTGAGCCTGGTGGTGGTGAGTTATAATCTGGTGGTGCTCTTCGAGCAAAAGCTCGGCTGGCAGGACAACCGGGTGACCGTGGGCACGCTGCGCTACTGGCTGTTTGTGACAGCGGGGGTGCTCGGCAGCCATGCGCGGAAAAAGACGCTGAAGTTCGCGGTGCCGCCGAGCCAGCGAGCGTGGTGGGAGCGGCTGTGGCCGAAGCTCGCCAGTGCCTATCCCAACTGCAATGCAGTCGGTCCGGCACCACCGTTTGCCTGCGTTTGAACGCGCCAAAATCAGCCGCGTTTTTCCTCTACTGCATCGTTACGGCTTAGTGTAACACAATCTTATTTCGTCATGCCTTTCCCTTTCCTTCATTTGTCATTACTGTGGGGCACTCACCTCAAGCATATTTATGAGAAAGAGGGCAATCCACTTGAAAATCATTCTCCGAAAAATGATTAAAAAAAGAAAAAATCTTTACAGTGGGCACTCGCCAAGATAAAACATGTAAAATTCACTTTGTGGATGTGAGCTTAAAGCTTGACAAAACCGTTGCTGAGACTGGCCATCGAGTTGGCTTCTGGACTTTCCAAGAAGAGAGGGGGCAAATGATGCCGCATGCTCGTGCCCTGCTTCCCTTGACTGAGAAAAAGAGCCGTCGCGAATGTCTTGTCGTTTCATCAATCACTCGTGCATTACTTATGATCCTTGTGTTGAGTGATTCGCTGTGGGGTGGTATGCCGGCTTTGTCACAGACTGTTGAGGGGGGCGACAATGGTAAAAAAGCCCTCCTTGCCAAAAAAGATCCCGCTGTGCCTGTTGTCGATATCGGCCTCGCCGCCGGCGGACGTTTGCACGAGTACCTGGGCAGCTGCGATTTTTACGGCAAAGCCAGTTACTGGCTAGACACCAGAATTAACATCCCCTTTGCCAGCAGCGACAAGCACGGTCAGTGGCTGACCCCGCACTATTCCTCCCAGCAGCGCCGCATAGGTAAATCCATGCTCGGCCACGGCTGGTGGCTGCCCATCCTGGAGTCCAATGTCATGCAAGTGTCCGAAGCCTGGGTGTTTGCCCATTTCCCGGACGGCGCCCTGCTTGGACTGCACAACTCCAGTGAAGGTAAATACCGCACCCAGGACCGGCAATGGACGGGCGAGCAGCGCCAGGGTGGAAAGTCCAACCAGTTTGTGCTGCGCCACGCCAGCGGCGGGTTGGAATTGTTTTTCGAGGACGGACTGCTGCGGAGGCTGCGCAAAAATGAGGACACCTACCAATGGCTGCGCGGGCCGCAGGCCATCACCCTGAAAAAGAACGACGACACCCTCATTGAAGCGCGCCTTGACCCTGAAACCAAACTGGCGAAACTGCTGGAAATCAAACACGGCCAGCACAAAGGCATCGGCATGGAGTTCGAGTTCCAGCCCGTGCCCCTGCGCAACCCGGACGGCGTCATCCTGGACATGCGGCCCGCCTTGAGCAAGCTGGCGGACAACGCCAGCAACATCTGGAGCATCGAGCAGGCGTACGACGAAGACGCCAAAACCACCGCCACCAGCATCAGAGCGAAGTATCAGAACGGCAATGAACGCGAACTGGAAACGCTGATCGTGGACGCCGCCGGGCGGCTGTTGGAAGACAAAGAAAGCATCTACACGCTCGACATGGGAAAGGACGGCAAAGGCGTCAACGGCGGCCAGTTGGTCGGAGCCAGCAGACGGTTCAAAGAGGACGGCAAGATCGAGGCCTACAAATACGATCCCAGCAACGGCATCGCCGTCACCGAGTTCCCGGATGGCCGCCGCCTGGAGCGGCAGTACATCTTATCGGAAGGCCCCGCCTTCGGCAAAACCCGGACCCACAAACTGGGGCATCCGGATGGGGCGTTGACTGAGACCAAGAACTTTTACGACGACGCCGGCGTCATGATCCGGCAAATCAAGAACAATAAATAACTTCCCAGGCGGGCCAGCACCGCCGAACAACAGAACCAAACCAAAAAGCAAACCACACAACACCAAACACCACCGTGAGAACGAAACTGCAACTGGCGCTCGGCATCCTGCTGACGCTCTGTTTATACCAAGCCGCAACCGCCGCCTTGGCCCGCCTCGGCGATCAAACCGTGAACGCCGCCTGCCAAGTGCCGCCCACGACCAACGACCCGGAGCAGTGATCGCACGTTCCTCTATGAGATCCGGGCGCTTTCACTCGTGAAATTCGAATAAACCATTAAAATCTAATCAAACTAAACTCAATCCAAACAACACATCATGAAACACCAGAGAACACCCATTATGCTCCTGAAAGGAGCATCATTTACCATCCTGTTGAAATTCCGGAATTTCGCTGAAATGAAGAACCTGTTCACATTTTATCATTTATTGTTGGTCTTCGTATTGACGTATTCATCGGGGCATGCGTATGGTGGCGATCTTGCGTCAATGCGTGCAATATTGGAGGGTCGATTTCGAAATGGCAAGCCGATTCGATTAGTCGATGATATAACCACAGTTAGTGACATGAGAGACCCTGCTAAATCACCGCGCTTGCGCACTCTTCGCTGTTACGAGGTAAATCCACTTGATCTTAACACATGGAGGTATGATAGATTGTATGTCGGTCCAACGGGGCGGGGTGGGGGTGATTTGGTTTCCGCCATCTCAAAAAATGGAGCTATTGTTGTCTGGACAACCTCCCTGAGTGATGAAGAAGATGTAGACAAATTATCATCATCAAACTTGGAACCAATGAACGCCCCCAAAAAAATACAGGTATCGATGGGTGACGGCGTTCAGATATCCAATCCAGATCCGAACAATCGAGTGTATGGATTGACGCTAGGCTCCATGACTGTTGAACGATATTTCTCTAAATTTCCTCAAAATATCCTTGAGGTGAAGAAGATTTCGCGCAATGGACATGAATTTGACGCGCTGGTCTTGAAAAAACCTCCTCCAAATGAATCTAATTACGCGATTGAATTCGATGTTAAAACCGGAATGTTGCTGTCATATCGTAGCAGTGACTCTACCATCATCCAGGAATCTTATGGCAAAGGATTGCGCCTCGGAAATGAAATTTTATTCGGAGTTCCGGAAAAAATTGTTTCAGTTTGGCAGATGGGCGGCGGTGATCTAATGCGGTCAGAAATTATTGTGAATCAAGAACAGTGCCGCATTCTTTCGCAAGAGGAATTTGAGGCGCGCTTGAACCCAGAATTGCCGGTGGGTGCATTTGTGCGTAACAACGAATCCAGTCAGACTACCCGTATCACACAGGAAGACCTTCCCGTTCGAATTTGGGAGTGTAATAACCTATTCACCCCCGAACGCAAAGCCAAGGGCCTGATTGAGTATTTGAAAAAAGCGCAAGAGTGACATCATAAAACCCTTCGCCACGCATGAAATCCGGCATCATGCCCCATTCACCCTATGCCAAGCTGGCGCGTTGTTTGTTACTGGTCGTTTTCCTGGCCACGTCTTTGGTTTCAAATGCCGCCGATAACAGTTGCGGGCCGAACTGCGTGGTTCTGACTGCTCAGTTGCTCAACCTGAAAC
>CAZKMS010000090.1:0-22862 GCA_964553805.1 uncultured Verrucomicrobiaceae bacterium | reverse complement strand
CGATCCCAGGGTGTGACGCATGTGCCCCTTGCCACGAACACGCCGAACCTGGGGGGATGACATCCAGACGGAAGCGGCCCGGCGCTGGTATGGGGTGAGCCAGGTCGTCCCGCGCGACCAGCCAAAATCCTGGCCCGAAGGCGCCTGCGTGGCGCTTTGCGGTTGGCAAATGATTCACTTGAGTATCTCATGACGCTTCTTCTCGCTACGCATCATCAATGTGAGAGGGTTCAGAGCTTGGTGGCAAATCACCCTGAGTTGACGGCGGTCGCAAAGATTGTGGTTAGTAACAAGCCTCCAGCGCGTGAGGGAGTTGATGTGTTCTCGCCCGATCCGCTGCGTAAACGCCGTGACATCGGCATGTTTTATGACGCGGCGATGGTATGCGATGACGATTTACTGCTCTGCCTGAACGACGATGTTCGTCTCATCGCTCTCGAATTCAATCCCGCGCATCTTGCCGCCCAGATGCGGGACCTGGAAGTGATCTTTTTTCAACCGAACCTGGCCTCCTGGGCTTGTGAAGCCGATCTGGATGATGGCACACACGCGGGCCGGGCTGCCAAGCGGCAGTTGGCCGCCCATGGCCGCCGGGTGCGATTCGGCCGGACTCACGCCTTCCTCTGCCAAAGATCCTGGCTGTTGCGCGCTTTCGATAGCGGCGCAAACGCCCGCTGCCCGGCCCAGGCTTTCGAGAAGGCAACACTTAAAAACAGCCTGTTCGCCTTTGCCCAGCCTATGCACTTGATTGTGGACAGCAACACGCTGCCTTTCATCCAGAACTCCCTGCCGGCAAGCCAGATTGCAACACGCTGGCTGCCGCCTTGTCCCGGCGTGGTTGAACAGGCAAAAGCGGCTGACAAAAGTGTCAAGCGTGGTTCTTGCGGCAACGGGAAGCTTTCCCCAGCCGGGAAGCACCCAACACGAGACGGGAGCGCTGATTTAGCGCGCTCCCAGGAAGCCTCTGATGTGTCCACAGCCCCGCCAAGGGAGGCAGTGAAGGTGTTGTTCCTGAACGATTGCTCCCGCTATCATGTCGGCTCAGCCCTGGTGACACGAGAGTTTCAGCGTCTTTGCGGGCGGGTCGGGATGGAATGGACTACCGATGTGCAGGCCGCCGGTCTGGCTCTCCTCAATGGCGAGGGCACAATGCATCATGACCGTCAATCCGCCCGGCTCCTGCTGGAACAACTGCGATCTCTGGAGGATCGAATGCCCGCCGCCCTGCTCAACACGGTCTGGGAGGGCATGAGCGCGCCCCTGGAGGGGCTAAGTCTGATGGCGACCCGCGAGAGTCTTTCCGCGGAAGCCTTGCGCGATCAAATGCCTCCCGGCGCGGATGTCCGGGTACTGCCCGACATTTCGTTGTGCTGCCGTCATCGCCACGAAGGCGGAAGCGAACGTCATAACTGGCTGTTTGTGGACAGTGTCTGCGGCAAGACCCGAACCTGGCTCAAAAAGGCCGCCGCCGCCTGGAACAGCCGCTACCTGGAACTCTGCCAATGGCAGGGGTCAGCCGAGGAATTGATCGACCTGATGGCGGGCTACGAAGCCGTCATTAGCGGGCGCTTTCACGGTGTGGCACTCGCTCTGCTGGCGGACACACCGGTGCTGGCACTGCCGAGCAACACCCATAAAACGCCAGGCATGATGAATGACTTGGGGATCGGAGATTCCTACTGCGACACGCCGGAAGCATTGGACGTGGCGCTGCGGGAGCGGCGCTTTGGACGGGTCACTCGAACCGAGTTGGACCGCATTGAATCCGATTGGCGTTCCACCCTGGCGGAGCTGCGTGATCTGGCGCAGGAAAGACAAACGCACGTCCGTAAAATAGCCGGCAATCGTCAGCCTCTTTCGCTGCCGCAGGTGGCCGAACCGATGACCATGAACACGCAAGATGACACGCTCGTATGGAACGCCGTGCTTTGGGAACGCGACCGGGCGCGGGTGATGGAAGCGCTCAACGGCGAAGCGGGAGACGGCCTGCTGCTGCGCGCGCGGCACCGGGGCGGCGTGCTGGAGGTGCGCGAGCCGGTATCCCCCAAGGATTTCGACGAGGTGCTGCGTCAGCACGGCGTGGACTTGAGCCGTCCGCTGGACCTGGAGGTGAGGCGCGCGCAGCGCCTGGAGCACGGGCGCCCCCGCCCGTCGTTGCAGGCGCCCCCGCCTGCAACCCCCACCCTGGGCGGCGCAGCCGCGACGATGTCAATGAGCGGCGGGACCGTGGCGGCAGTGAGGCAGGAGGCGGCGGCGTCTCCTGCTACGGGCGAGGGCGCCCGTGCTCCTGTGCCGACGCGGCTGGCGCCGATGTTCTTCCGCGCCGATCACAGCACGGTCGATCTGGCTGATCTCTACCGGGGTCAGACGCTCTTCCTGGTGCTCAACGGCGCCAGTTTGCAGGACTTCGACTTTGACCGGCTGAAACAGCCCGGCATTTGCAGCATGGGCGTCAACAACGGTGCGCACGGCTTCCGCCCGCAGTTCTGGACCTGCGTGGATGATCCGACGCGTTTCCTCGACAGCATCTGGCGCGATCCCGCCATCCTCAAATTCGTGCCGCAAGGCCACTTCGACAAACCGATCTGGGACCCGGAAAAAGACAGGCTCTCGAACTGGAAGGTGCGGGACTTCCCGAACGTGCTGGGCTACCGCCGCAACGATCGTTTCCAGGCCGCGCAATGGCTGCATGAGGACAGCTTCAACTGGGGCAACCACGCCGACTACGGCGGCGGCCGCTCCGTCATGCTGGTGGCCCTGCGCCTCGCCTGCCTGCTCGGCTTCCGCAAGGTACACCTGCTGGGATGCGACTTCCAAATGGACGCGCAGCACCGCTACTGGTTCGACGAGGAGCGCACGCCCGCCTCCATCCGCAGCAACGCCAGCAGCTACCGGATCATGACCGGCTACTTCGAGCAATTGAAACCTCACTTCGACCGCGCCGGCTTCCAGGTCTTCAATTGCAACCCAGAGAGCCACTTGAAAGTCTTTCCCTTCGCCGATCCGGACGCGGCGCTGCGCGAGGCCGAAGTGCGCCGCAGCGCCAGCACCCGCGGCATGTATGTGGACCGCTTCAAGGCTCCGGCTGTGCCGGGGGAGGAATGCCGGGAGTTTCTGGAGCCGCTGCTGGCGGCCATCAACAGCGCCGAGGTGAGCACCGAGCCCTTCGTCCACCTCCGGCTCAGCGGCGTCTTTCCGGAGCCGGTCTATCGCGGGCTGCTGGCGCATCTGCCGGACCAGCACCACTACCACGAGCTGCGCCACACCGACGCCATCCAACCGGACGGCAAAAGCGCCCGCCTGCGTTTCACCTTCAGCGAGAAGGAACTGGCCGCCCTGCCGCCGGAGCAGCGCGCCTTCTGGCAGCGCGTGCTGGCGGCGCTGCGCGATCCCCTGCTGGAGAAAGCCTTCCGGGACAAACTCAAGGCCGGCCTGCACGAGCGTTTCCGCGACAGCCTCAGCGAGATCATCCTGCGCCCGGTGCCGGAACTCATCCGCGATTTGACCGGCTACCGCATCGGCGCGCACACCGGCATTTTCAAGAAGGTCCTCTCCGCCCAGTTTTATCTGCCCGAGGACGAGCAGCAGGAGCCGCTGGGCACCGTCTTTTATCACAAGGACGGCAGCGGCAAGGCGCATGCCGCGCAGCGGATGCCCTTCCTGCCCGCCACCGGCTACGCCTTCGCCGTCAACGCGCGGAGCTGGCACGGGGTGGACACGGTGCCCGCCCAGCCGAAGCCACGCAACTCCCTGATGCTGACTTATTACCTCGGCAAACCCGCGTGACCCGTCATTAGTCATCTGGCGCCGAAAACCTGACACTCACATCTGGGAACACGAAGCCGCGCCTTTGCTCCAAATGATGAAGGCAAGGCAATAACGCACATCGGTTAATACGCTGAAAGTTTGGGCGATGCCGTCCTTTAGTTAGCGGATGTTTGACCGTGTCTTTTGTCTCTCGATCGGGTTTGTGTCGCTGGCCTCTTGTTTGATCGGCGCGGACTTTCCGGAACCGACGCCTGACAGCATGGGCAAGCGCATGCTGGACGGCTGGTTTGAGAGGAAGGTGGCGCAGATCGAGCGCGAGGGCTCGCTGGCGACGGTGCGGACGGCGGAGCAATGGCTCGAGCAAAAAGCCGAGGCGCGCCGCCAGTTGGCGGAGATGCTGGGATTGGATCCGCTGCCGGAGCGCACGCCATTGCAACCCGTGGTCACCGGCACTGTGGACGCCGGGGACGTGGCGGTGGAGCGCCTGCACTTTCAATCCCGTCCGGGACTTTACGTGACGGCGAATTTTTACCGGCCCAAAGCGTCGCCGGAGAAACCGCTGCCGGCGATCCTCTACGTCTGCGGCCACGGCAGGATGAAAGAGGGCGATGTCAGCTTCGGCAACAAAACGGTTTATCATCACCACGGCCTCTGGTTTGCGCGCAACGGCTACGTCTGCCTGATCATCGACACTCTGCAGCTCGGCGAGATCGAGGGCGAGCACCACGGCACGCATCATCTCGGCAAGTGGTGGTGGATTTCCCGTGGTTACACGTCAGCGGGCGTCGAAGCCTGGAACTGCATGCGTGCGCTCGATTACCTGGAAACGCGGCCGGAGGTGGACATGAAGCGGGTCGGCGTGACGGGCCGCAGCGGCGGCGGCGCCTATTCCTGGTGGGTGGCGGCGCTGGACGAGCGGATCGCGGTGGCCGCGCCGACGGCGGGCATCGCGGATTTGCGCAATCACGTGGTGGACGGCTGCGTCGAGGGTCATTGCGACTGCATGTTCCAAGTGAACACCCATCGCTGGGACTACGACCGTGTGGCCGCGCTCGTAGCGCCGCGGCCTTTGCTGATCTGCAACACCGACAAGGATCGCATCTTTCCGCTCGATGGCGTGGTGCGTGTCTATCAAAGTGTCCGGCGCCTGTATCGTCTGCTGGACGCGGAGAAAAACATCGGCCTGCACATTGCCGAGGGGCCGCACCTGGACATGCAGCCGCTGAATACGGGCGCGTTTCATTGGTTCGAGCGCCATCTGAAAGGCGCGGAATTGATGGCGACGACAGCGATGCCCGCGGTCAAGGAGTTGAAGCCAGCCGATTTGCGCGTGTTCGGCAAGGAACTGCCTGGCGACCAAATCAACACGCGGATCGACCACTCGTTTGTGGCCGCCGCGGAAGCTCCAGAGCTGCCGAAGGACAAAGAGGAGTGGGGAAAACAAAGCGCTGCCTGGCAGCGGGCGCTGAGCACCAAAGTCTTCAGCGCCTGGCCGTCTGATCTGGCCGCGCCGGAGGTGCGGAAAGTCTCCAGCATCGAGCGCGACGGCGTGCGCATGACGGCCTTTGATTTCGAGAGCGACAAACCCTTTCGTTTGCGGCTCTACATCAGTCATCGCGCCGGATTGCGGCTGGAGGATCTGAGCCTGGTCGCGCTCAACGTGCTGGATGAAGCGGGCTGGGAGCAGTTCTGCAACGCCTATCACTCGCGCTTCGGCAGTCTGATCGAGATTTTTCCCTCAGTGAAGGCCGACGAAGAGGCCTTCCAATCCGAGCGGGCGATGTTCGAACACAATCCCTGGGGCATGGCCTGGCTGTGCCCGCGCGGCATCGGTTCGACCGCCTGGGAAGGCAGTGAGAAAGCACAGACACATCGCCTGCGGCGCTTTTACCTGGTGGGCGAGACGCTGCCGTCGGCGCAAGTCTGGGACATCCGCCGCGGCCTGCAGGCTCTGCGGCAGATCGATGGTCTGGAGAAAACCCGGCTCTGGCTGCAAGCGCACCGGGGACAGGCGGCAAACGCCTTGTTTGCCTCGCTGTTTGAAGCCGGTATTGACCGGATGGATCTGCATGAGCTGCCGCCCAGCTTGAAAACGGGCGAGCCTCACTACTTCAATGTGCTGAAGACGCTCGACCTGCCACAGGCTGCCGCTCTAGCAGCTACGCGCGCCCGGCTGGTGCTCTACACGAATGAGGAGGCGGCTTGGAATTATCCGCGCGCGGTGTGCGAGCGCTTGGACTTGCCCAAAAACCTGCAACTGCGCCAGCCGCCTGCCGCCGAATAGGATGCGCCGGGTTGGGGCATTGACTTGCCCCGGCAACTCGGGATGTTCGCCGGCATGGCATCATTTGTCGGCATTGATCTTGGCACCACCCTCTCCGGACTGGCCCACCTGAAAAAGGACGGCTCGCCCGAGATCGTGCCGAATGCGGACGGCGAGAGGCTGACGCCTTCGGTCGTGTATTTTGAACCACACGAGGATGTCAAACTGGTGGGCAGTCCGGCTCGCGACGGTGGCGAGCCCGGCCGCACCATTTTCCAAATCAAACGCCACATGGACGACCCCGAGCATGTGGTGGAGATCGATGATAAAAAATGGTCGCCGGCCGAAATCTCCGCGTTGATTCTGGCCAAGTTGAAGCGCGATTGCGAGCGCATCATTGGCCCGATTGAGGAGGTGGTGATCACGGTGCCGGCGAATTTCAACGAACTGGCGCGCAAGAGCACCATCGCGGCCGCGGAGATGGCTGGCATGAAGGTGAAGCGCCTGGTCAATGAGCCGACGGCAGCGGCGGTGTATTACGCGCAGACACAAAATGCGCGCGGACGTGTGCTGGTTTTCGATTTGGGCGGCGGCACTTTGGACGTGACGATTTTGGAAGTGAAGGGCGAAGACATCCGCATCCTCACTTCGGAGGGAGCGCGTCACTTGGGCGGTGGCAATATTGACGATCTGCTTCTCGTGATGTTTGAGGAGCAGTATCGCAAGCAGACCGGTGAAACCCTTTTCTCCGACGAGCAGCACCGCCGCCGCATCCTGCAGGCGGCCGAGGACGCGAAAAAGATGCTGTCCAAACTGCAGCGCGTGAGCGACACGGTGGCCAATGACCAGAACTCGGGCATCGCGCGCATCGAGGTGACGCGGGAGGCGTTTGAGACCGCCATCCGCCGCATGCTGACGCGCTGTTTGCTGCTGGTGGAGCAGGCGCTGGACTCGGCCGGGCTGACGACGGATCAGATCGACCACATCGTGCTCGTCGGGGGGTCGACGCGCATTCCCAAGGTGCGGACGATGCTGGAGAAGTTCTTCGGCAAGTCACCCAAATCCTGCGGCAACGTGGATGAATGCGTGGCGCTGGGCGCGGCGCTTTTTGCCAAATCTTCGACGCGCATCCAGGAGGTCTGCAACGCCAGCTACGGCACGCTGGCGATGATTTACAACACCGCCACCGGCGAGGAAAAATTGGGCAATACCATTGTCATTCCCAAGGACACGGCGATTCCCTGTTCGCAGACGCAGCTTTACCAGACCAGCGAGGACAACGAGCGCGTGATCGAGGTGGACATCACGCAGGGCGAGGATGACGATCCGCGTTACGTGGACGTCATCGGCCGGTTGACGCTGGAAGTGCCGCCCAACCGCCCCAAAGGCTGCGAGGTCGAAGTGACCTTCAGCTACGACGAAAACCAGCGCGTGCAGGCGCGCGTGCTCGACAAACAGTCCGGCCGCTCAAAACAGGTGGCGGTGGTCTATCGTGGCGCGGGCGTGCTGTCCGACGAGGAATTGAAGCGCCGCAGCAGCCACCTGCGCGCCATGCGCATCGAGTAAACTTTTACCCGCACAGACGATCATGTTTCGCAAAGTCATCGAGTCCCTCAGCCGCTCCTTTTCCAGTTCCAAGCAGCCCGTGGCCAAGCGCCGCCAGGCTGCGGATGGCAGTATCCTGGAGAAAATGGTGAAACCGCCGGGCAAAGCCGCGGATCAACAAACCGGGGTCGCCAGCGCGAGCGCGGAGCAGTTGTGCGGCATCACGCGTGGCATGGGCAAGGCGGCGATCAGTGAGCGTCTGAAGCGGCTTTACCGTCGGCACAATCGCGCCGCCTCCAGTCTGGATGCAACGCTGCGTGCGGAGTCGGAGCGCATGCTCGACGCAATTGTCGAAGTTCGGGAAAAACACTTCGGCAAAATTTGAGCAAATTGCCAGTTTCACGCGCCCCATTGTTGTGACGGGCGCGTCACATGATACAATCAGGTCGTATGTCAGAGACTTTCGCATCCAAACGTTTCCGCACCCTGCTTATTTTGGGGGCGCCCGGCAGTGGCAAGGGCACTCAAGGGGTGGTTCTGGGGTATGTGCCGCGTTTTCATCACCTCGCCTGCGGGGACGTTTTCCGCTCGCTCGACACGCGCACGCCGCTGGGGCAGAAGTTTGTGGAGTATTCCAGCCGCGGCGAGTTGGTGCCGGATGATCTCACCGTGCAGCTTTGGCAGGCCAACGTGAAGAATCGCGTGGAGTCCCACCAGTTCAAACCCGAGATCGATTTCCTCGTGCTCGACGGCATTCCGCGCAATGTCGAGCAGGCGCGCCACATGGAGGCCCACATCGAGGTGCTGCAGGTCTTTCATCTGTCCTGCCCGGATCGCACCGAGCTGGCCCGCCGCCTGCGCAAGCGGGCGTTGAAAGACAACCGTTTTGATGACGCCAACGAGTCGGTGATTCAAAAACGCTTCGCCACCTACGATGCGGAGACCAAGCCGATTCTTGACTACTACACGAAGGATCTCGTCACCGAGATCGACGCCAGCCAAGCGCCGGCGAAAGTACTCTCCGACATCCTCGCCAAGGTCATGACCCTTCCGGCCTGGAAGGAGATCGAGGCGATGAAGATCTGAGCTGTTTTCCGCTCTGATGCGCGTCCTTTTCATCGGCACGGGGGAGATTGGCCTGCCGGCTCTGCGCTGGCTGCTTGAAACGCCAAAACATGAGGTTGTCTCTGTCGTGACACAGCCGGACAAGCCAGTGGGACGTCACCAAACGCTGACGGCGCCCGCACCCAAAACGCTGGCGCTGGCGCAGGGCATCCCGGTGCTGCAGCCGCCCAAAATCCGGCACATCGCAACGGAGCTGGCGGATCTGAGGGCCGATGTGGCGGTGGTCGTCGCTTATGGTCAAATCCTCAGTCGCGCGGTGCTCGACGCGCCGCGGCTCGGTTGTTTGAATATCCACGCCTCCCTGTTGCCCCGGCATCGCGGCGCTTCGCCGATCCAGGCCGCCATCCGCGACGGCGACGCGGAGAGCGGCATCACCATCATGTTCATGGATGAGGGGCTCGACACCGGCGACGAGTTGCTCTCGGTCAGCACGCCGATTCTGCCCGAGGACACGGGCGGCAGCTTGCATGATCGGCTGGCGGCGCTGGCGCCGGGCGCGCTGGAGCAGGCGCTCGATTTGCTGGCCGCTGGCAATCCTCCGCGACGCTCTCAAGACGATGCCAAAGCCACGCATGCAGGCAAGCTCAGCCGCGCTGACGGCCGGCTCGATTGGCGGCGCGACGCGGAGACCCTGGCGCGTTTGATTCGTGCCTATCAACCCTGGCCGGGAACGCACACGCTGCTGGGATCGGCCACGTTGAAAGTCTTTGAAGCGAAGGCTCACCCGGAAGTGTCCTCCTGCCCGGTGCCAGGCACCGTCTTGAACGCTGAAGGCTCGTTGTTGGTGGCCTGCGGCCGGGGTGCGCTGGAAATTCGCAGCCTGCAAATCGAAGGAGGCAAGCGCCTGCGTGTTGACGAGTTTCTGCGCGGTCATGCGATTCCGGCCGGCGCATTTCTTGGCGACCAGTCAGTTTGAACCAAAGGGCATCAGCGGCATCGGTTGCTCGTGATCCAGGTGCTCACGGCAAATCGCGAACAATTCGACTTCCGTTTGAGCACGGCGCATGGCGTGCAGAAAACGGCCTTCGGCATCGACGCCCATGCCGAGAAAGTTGAGATGCTTTTTGACGCGATGCACGCGCGCGATTTCGGGTGCGCCGGCATCGGTGACCGCGTCGAATAATCGCTCGATATAACGCAGGACATCGCGGCCGGAAGGAAAGGGCAGGGGGCTGCCGGAGAGGGCGGCGCGAATTTGCTCAAACAACCAGGGATTGCGAATGGCGCCGCGTCCGAGCATGAGGCCATGCGCTCCGGTTTGTTCGAGCACACCCAGCGCGGTGCTCGCGCAATCGATGCTGCCATTGGCCAGCACCGGGCAGGGCATGGTTTCGACGGCGCGGGCGATGAAGTCGTAGTGCGGTTTGGCGCGATACATCTCCGCCACGGTGCGGCCATGGACCGTCAACAGGTCGAGATCATGGCGCGCAAAAATGGCCAGCAACCGGTCAAACTCGGCCCGCGAAGCCTCGCCGACGCCGATGCGCGTCTTCACGGTGAAGGGCACTTCGGTGATGGTTTGGCGCAGCATGCCGAGCAGGCGATTGATGCGCTCCGGCTCACGCAGCAGGCCGCCGCCTGCACATTTTTTGAAAACGATGGGCGCGGGGCAGCCCAGGTTCAAATCGATGCCCGCCACGGGATGCTGCTGCAATTCGCGAGCGGTGCGGGCGAGGTGTCCGGGATCGTTGCCGATCATCTGCACCACCACCGGCCGGCCGGTGCGGTTCTCTGTCGCGCAGCGCAGGATCTCGGGGTCGGGCCGGGAGTCCGCCGTGACTCGAAAATACTCCGCGAAGCAAACATCAGCGCCGCCGTAGTCGCGCAGCAGGTGGATGAAGGCGTGATCGGTGACATCCTGCATCGGCGCCAGCGCCAGCACCGGTTGCTCGCGCCGCAGCAAAGCACGGAAGTCTTGCGCCGTTCCGGCGTCAGCGGGGGCTTGTGGGGTGACGATCACGCTTTGCCGGTGCGTTTCAACGCCTGCCCACGCTTTCCCAGCCCACGGCGCGGCCGTTGACAAAATCCACCGCAGCCGCGTCATAGGGCACATAGGTTACCATTGGTCCGCCACCCATGAAAAACGGGTCGTAGTAAGGCGAGCACCAGCCGCCGCCCCAGCGCCCGCCCCAGCCCATGCCGAAGGTTTGTGTCATGATGGCCTGCTGGCCGGCGTAGGTCCAGCGTTCGAAATCCTTGCCATTTTTGCGACCGGTGGAGACGCGGTCAGGGCGGCCAAGGGCGAGGAACACCGCCCCGCTGCTCATGCCCTCGCGCAGCTTTTGCTCGCGCACCAGTTGCTGGTCCTGGGCGGAGAGTTGCTGGAAAAGTTGTGGATTGTTCTCGATGCGCCGTTCCACCGTTGAGGCGCAGCCAGCGGCCAGCCACACCAGGGCAGCGAGTGCCGGGCGAAGGAGGGGGCCGCGAAGCAGGGTTTTCATGGCGGATGCTCGAATAGCATACGCACCGGCCCCGGGGAACGGCAAGCGGGATGCGGGCTGTTTTGCACAATTCCGCGCCAGAGTGTCTGCGACGCTCGCGTTGTAGGAGGATACCAAGCCTATTTTGTCATGACCCGTCTCCCGCATCGTTCGCTTTTCATTCTCGTTTGCCTGGCATCCGCGCCGACGCTTCTGGCCGACTGGCCGCAGTGGCGCGGGCCGAACCGCGATGGTGTTTCCACCGACACCACGCCGATTGCGGAATCCGTGCCCGAAGGCGGTCTGGTGAAGGTGTGGGAGAGCGACTACATTCCGAGCGATCACTATGGTGGTCATGGCAGTCCGGCGGTGGCTGGCGAGCGGGTTTACATCAGCGTGGTCTGGCATGAAAACGTGCCGTCAGAGCAGCGGGTGATCGACACCGAGGTGATGCAGCAGATCAATCACCGCGGCACCTCGCCGGAACTGGCCGCCAAAATGGAGGAGGCGCGGCTCAGCCTCAGCTCGCGCCTGCGCGGCGACAAACTGGACGAATGGATCAAACAATGGGTTCAGGACAACATGACCGAAAAGGAGCAGATCGCTCTGGGTTCCTGGGCCGCCTCCCGATTCAAAGCCGGCCGCACCGCGCTGCCGTTGGCGGAGCTGGACAAGGTCGCGAAACAGCAAAACAAGCCCTTTCCAAACGCAGCCGCTTTTCGCCAGTGGATGGAGGACGAGGGTTTTTCCCAGCCGGTCAAGGACAAGCTGCTGGCGGCGGTGCCGAACACCATCAAGGAGGCGAAGGACGCGGTGGTCTGCCTTGACCTCACCAGTGGCAAGGAAATCTGGAAGTATCAGGGCGAGGGCCTGCCAGTCGGGCGCAACGCCTCCAGCACTCTGGCGGTGGTGGATGACAAGGTTTACGCGGTGGCCAGCACGCACCTTTACTGCGTGAACGCGGAGGATGGCAAGGAGGTCTGGAAAACACTGCTGCCACGCAAAGGTCCGGCCGCCTCGCCTCTGGTGGTCGATGGGCGCGTGTTCATCGGCGCGGGTTCGGCGCTGGCCTTTGACGCCGCCACAGGCAAGTTGTTGTGGGAGCAAAAAGCGGCCAAAGGCGACACCGGCAGTCCGCAGTGGTGGCAGCCGGAGTCGGGACCGCCGCTGCTGCTTTACACCGCCAGCAACGCCCTGCTCGGCCTCGATCCAAGCAGCGGGGAAGTACTGTGGTCGATCAAAGGCGGCGGCCAGTCCACGCCCGTCACCTCAGGCGACTGGGTGGTGTTTTACAGCGGCGCGGAGGGCGTCGGCCTGTGCGCGGCGAAGTTTCAAAAAGAAGGGCCGCCGAAGACCGAGTGGTCGCACTTCTGGGTCACGCGGCGTTACAGCGGCTCGCCGATCATCCATGACGGCTACGTGTACCTTTACTGCGGCGAGAAGCACCAATGCGTCGAGCTGGCCAGCGGCGAAGTGAAGTGGAAGGAGACTGCGAGCAGCACCATTACCTCGCCGCTGCTCGCCGATGGCAAGCTGATCGTGTTCGAAAACAACGGCAGCCATGTCAGCATCACCGCCGCCAACCCGGCGGCTTACCAGCAGCACGCGCGCTTGCGCATCGACGCCATGGGCTGCACCTCGCCCGCGCTCAGCAACGGCCGCCTCGTGGTGCGCCAGCGTGAGAAGCTGGCTTGCTACGACCTGCGGCCGGCGCCGTGAAGCGGGCCTCTGCCGCGCCTGCATTCTTTGCAAAATCCACGGTCATGCAGTATGGGTCTCCATGAACGTCATCGAACGCATCACCCTTGACCCTGCGGTCATGTCAGGGAAGCCCTGCATTCGCGGCCTTCGAGTTACTGTTGCCAATGTTTTGCGGCAGCTTGCCCAGCGCCACAGCACGGAGGACATTCTTGCTTCCTACCCCTATCTTGAAGCAGCGGACATCGACGCCTGTCCTCGCTTACGCCGCTTTGCGTGTGGATGATGAAGATCTGGTGATGTCCGCGGCCGCTGATTGTCTTTGAAACTTGAGAGTGTGGCGGGCAATTCCAAATTCAAAACCCGCCATCACTCACCTCAAAATGCGTCGGCTTGCCGAGCGATTCACCGCCGTTCAAAACCCAAACCGCCGTGGCCTCAATCATCTCCTCCAGCGTCACCTCCGGCGGACCGAACAGCTCGTAGGATCGAGAGGCGTCGAACAGCCACGCGCGATCCGTTTCTTCGCCGGTGATCGCCACCGGCTTGCCGAAACGCCCGCCGAAATGCAGCGCTAGCTCGCGGATCGACACCCGCTCCAGGCCGGTCACGTTCAACGCGGCTGCCGGGCTGGCGCAAAGGTCCAGGCACTGGAGGGCGCGTGCGTTGGCATCGCCCTGCCAGATCACATTCGCCCAGCCCATGCTGACGTCCACCGGCTCACCGCGCCACACCTTCCCAGCCACGTCCGCCAGCACGCCGTAGCGCAGATCGATGGCATAACTGAGCCGGTAGAGCAGGGCCGGTGTGCCATTTTCTTTCGCGTAGTGCGAGAACACACGCTCACGTCCGACGCAGGAGTTCGCGTAATCGCCGGGCGGCCCAAGCGGATCGTCCTCGCGGCTGCCGGGTCCTGTGACTGACGCCAACGGATAGACGCAGCCGGTGGAGAAGACGACGATGCGCGAGGCGGCGAAGCGCTCCGCCACCAGGGCAGGCAGCACCGTGTTCATGATCCAGGTGCGCTCCGGGGCGTCGCTGGTGCCGAATTTCTGTCCGGCCATGAAGATGACATTGGCGGCATCCGGCAGCGCTGCCAGCGCTGCGCGATCGAGCAAATCGCAGCGCCGCACCTCGACGCCATGATGCTCCAGGACTTCCGCTTCCCGACCGGAGGAAAAACGCGACACCGCAATCACCCGGCGATTCTGGCCATCGATGGCGTCCAGCGCCCGCCGCGCCATGCGCGCCAGGGTGGGTCCCATCTTGCCACCCGCGCCCAGCACCAGCACATCCCCGGGCAGGTTTCGCAGCGTGTCGAGCACGCCGGGCCGCGGCCGGCTCAGTTCTTCTTCCAGGTCGTTGACATTTGACAGCATTCGCATCCTGTAACCTAGCCTGAGTCCGCCAAACGCAACCTTTCCCGCTGCCGCCCATGATGCTCCGCTTCTTGCTCGTCCCGCTTTTACTCTGCCAAACCACCCGTGGCGCCGATTTCGCTGCCTCGGTTCAAAACGCTCTCGCTTCAGCGCCTCAAGGCAGCCCCGCTGCTGCTGGCGCGGCGGCTCCGTGGCGCTTTGTTCTCAAGGAGTTGACGCATCTTTCCAAAGGGGATTTGGCGCAGGCCGGAAATCTGGCCGCGCTCAACGCCGAAGGCACCGATCCGCTGCCGGTCATTCAAGAGTATGCGGCCGCGCTCAAGGCGCTCGGTGTGGATCTCTGCCTGGTGCCGGTGCCACCGAAAGCGGTCATTTACCCGGACAAACTCGATGCCGTGCTCGCGCCTGCTGACGCCCCCAGTTTGAAGCCGTTTCTCGACAAAATCACCGCGTTCGGCATTCAGGTGATTGACCTGGAGAAGCTGTTCCGGGAGCATCGCGCCGCGTATCCCGATGAGCAGTTGTATTGTGCCACGGACTCGCACTGGTCGCCGCGCGGAGCAGAACTGGCAGCAGCTGCGGTGGCGGAAAAATTGTCCGCGCATCCGGCTCTGAGCGCTGCCGCAAAAACGAGTTTCACGGTGGGCGAGCCCGAGGAACTGCAATTCCATGGCGATCTGCTGACCGACGCTGAAAAAGCCTCGCTGCCGCCCGAACAACTGCCGCTGCGCCAAGTCAGCCCGGCCACGGCCGGCGCCTCTCCCGTGCTGGTGATCGGCGACAGCCACTGCCAAGTCTTCCGCACCGGCGGGGCCATGCTGGCCAAGGACGCGGGGTTCGTCGATCACTTGGCCGCCGCGCTTTCGCTGCCCATCGAGGAAGTCTCCAGCCAAGCCTCCGGCGCGGATCAACCGCGCGCCGACATCGCGCGGCGCACCGTGAAGGAGCCCGATTTTTGGACCTCGCGCAAAGTCGTTGTCTGGCTCTTCACTGCTCGCGAGTTCACCCAGGGCAGGTGGCGGCCCATTCCGGCCAAGGTGGAGAAAAGGTAAGCTGCCTTTGTCTGGCGGGGACAACCGCTCACGGAATCTTGAGCTTCTGACCGATGCGGATCAAGTCGCCGGACAGACCGTTGGCGGACTTGATTTTCGAGACCGAGCTGCCGTACTTGCGCGCCAGGCCGTAAAGCGTGTCGCCGCGCGCGACGGTGTGGGTGCGGCTGGAGGAAGACGAGGATTTTTTCGTCGTGGTGGTCTTGGGCTTCGAGGAACTCGAAGAAGTTTTCGGTGGCGTGTAGCTGCTGCTGGAGGACGAGGGCGTCGATGACGACGAAGTAAAGGCGTAGGGGTCCGACGGCGGCGTGTCGTAGGCCGGGGTGCTTGGCGCGCTGTAGCTGTACGATGAGGCATCGGGTTGCGAGTAGCCGCCGCTGTCCGGATACGGATTGTAGGTGCCGTCATTGCCGAAGTTTGAGATATACGGGTCCTCATACTGGCTTTGGGTGCTCTTGCAGGAAACCGCGAGCAGGCTCAGAAACAGGGCGGAGAAAAGGCGGGTGGCTTTCATCGGGTTCAGAACTCCTTCAAACTGGCTAATAGTTAGGATGGCTGAAATTATTGCAACGCATTTTTCGGCTTATTTGGACTGAATTTCAAGGCTCAAATTCGGCGGTCTTTGAGAGAGCGTTGAGAGGGCCGATTTTCATCAGTTTGCGGGCGGAAGACACCGAAAGAAGCCCCAGTCTGCCGCGTTTTCCCAGGCCCGCGGTCTTTTGACCGCGTGGAGCTTGCGTTTGCGCGCAGCCTTTCTTAGACTCCCAGCCCCATCCATGAAAATCGGCTTCAACCTCCTGCTCTGGACCGGTCACGTGACCGAAGAGAACTTTCCCGTCATCGAGAAACTCAAGGCTGCCGGTTACGATGGCGTCGAAATCCCGGTCTTTGATGTCAGCGACCCTTCCCATTTCAAGCGCGTCGGCCAAGTGTTGAAGGACAACGGCCTCGAATGCACTGCGGTCACCGTGCTGCCGGATGAGGCGCACAACGCGATCAGCGCCGATGCCGCCAATCGCCAGGGGGCCATCGACCACTTGAAGCGTGTGCTCGACTGCGCGCACAACGCCGGCGTGCAGACGCTCTGCGGCCCGTATTATCAAGTGCTCGGCCAGTTCACCGGCAAATACCCTTCCGCAGCCGAGCTCGACGGCGCCGCGGGCGTGCATCGCGCCATCGCGCCGGTGGCGGAGGCCGCGGGTGTGAAGTGCGCCATTGAAGCGCTGAACCGTTTCGAAGCCCACCTGCTCAACACCATGGAGCAGGCCGCCGCTTACGTGAAGCGGGTCGATCACCCGAATTTCGGCACCATGTACGATACCTTCCACGCCAACATCGAGGAGAAGGATCCGTTTGCCGCCATCGACACCGTTTTCGCCTCCGGCAAACTCAACCACGTGCACATCTCCGAAAACGATCGCGGCACGCCTGGACGCGGCCACATCAACATCGTGGAGCAGATCCAGCACCTCAAAAAGACCGGCTACGACGGCTGGATGACCATCGAAGCCTTTGGCGGTGCCTTGCCGGACCTCGCCGCCGCGACCCGCGTTTGGCGCGACTTCTTCCCCTCCACCGAGCAGGTGTATGAGGAAGGCATCGCCCTCATCAAAAAAGCCCTCGCCTGAATCCCCCAAAACATCCTGTTAATCCCGCAAAAATCCCGTCAATCCTGTCAAAAAAAAGCGCAAACTCATGAGCACCGAAACCAACAACGCCACCCGCCGCGAATTCCTCGGCAAAACCTCCGCCCTTGCCGCCGGCACCGCCGCCCTCAGCATCGAATCCTCCGCCTGGGCCGCCGGCTCGGATGAAATCAAAGTCGGCCTCGTCGGCTGCGGCGGCCGCGGCTCCGGCGCCGCCAACCAGGCACTTTCCACCGGTCAGTCCGGCGTCACTTTGCACGCGGTTGCCGATGCCTTCAAAGAGAAGGCGGAAGGCGCCTTGTCCAACCTGCGTCAGAAGCATCCTGAGCGTATCAACGTGCCGGAGGAGCGCATCTTCGCCGGTCTCGACGGCTACCAAAAAGTCATCGAAAACTGTGACTTGGTCATTTTGACCACGCCGCCCGGCTTCCGTCCCTACCACTTCGAAGCTGCCATCAACGCGGGCAAACACGTGTTCATGGAGAAGCCCGTTGCTGCCGACGTGCCCGGCGTGCGCAAGGTCATGGAAATGGCCAAGGTTGCCGATGAAAAGAATCTCAAGGTCGTCGTCGGTCTGCAGCGTCGTTACCAGAACTGCTACCTCGAAGCCCTCAAGCAGGTCAAGGAGCAGGACATCATCGGCGACATCGTCGCCGGCCAGGTTTATTGGAACGGTGGCGGCATCTGGTTCCGCGACAAAACCGAGGGCATGTCCGAACTGCAGTACCAGGTCAACAACTGGTACTTCTTCACCTACCTCTGCGGCGACCACATCAACGAGCAGCACATTCACAACATCGACGTCGCCAACTGGTTCATCGGCTCCCACCCCGTCAGCGCCCAGGGCATGGGCGGCCGCCAGCAGCGCACCGAGGCCAAGTACGGCCAGATTTACGACCACCACTACGTCGAGTTCGCTTATGCCAATGGCGTCCGTGTCAACTCCCAGTGCCGTCACCAGAAAGGTGTTTACAACGCCGTGCGCGAGGAGTTCACCGGCACCAAGGGCAAGCTCTACCTCGACAACAAACCGAACTGCTACGCTGTCGATCACAGCGGCAAAACCATCTGGAAATACCGCCCGCAAAAAGCCGCCAACGGCGACCGCCGCGATCCGGATCCGTATCAGGTCGAGCACGACACCCTGCAGGCCGCCATCCGCGAAAACAAGCCGCTCAACAACGCCTACTACGGCGCCGAGAGCACGATGACTTCCATTCTCGGTCGTCTTGCCACCTACTCCGGCCAGGAACTCAAGTGGGAGGAAGCGCTGGAGTCCAAGGTGCAACTGATGCCCTCCATCCTCACCTGGGAGAGCGAAGCACCGGTGCAACCCGATGAAAATGGCTGGTATCCGATCGCTATTCCGGGTGTGACAGAAGGTTTGGTCTGAGCCCAGGCAACCGCATCCCTGATTGATTGTGGTCGGCGGCGCCCATGGTGGGCGCCGCTTTTTTTGGGGTTCAACCGGAAAGCCGGAGTGTGGGGATTGAGGCCGGAAAAAGAGCGCCACATGCGGCAGCCCGCCCCAAAACGGCGCCGTTGAAGCTGGCCTGGAGCGCACGCGTCCTCGCGTGCCCTTTTTCCGACGTCCCGCCGAAAAGACTGAGCGCAGCGAAAAAGCGGAGGCGCCGCCGCCGCACTCCAAGACGTGACCACCCCAGCGCCTGCGTTGGCCGCCTCCCGCCACCTCCGGGGAGGCCCCACTTCCCGGCGGCACCCGCTCTTTGGTTTGGGCCGTTTTACCGGGGGTGGCCGCATTGTGGCAGAGATGATGCTTGCAAAAGAACCGGCCACAGTGGCTAAATGAGGCGCAATGACGTTGCGGAGTTCGCGCGTCAGTCAAGCAACCTCAATCCGACTCCTCCTTATGAATGAAGAATTGCTCAATCAACCGCCCGAAGCCTCACCTTTGGGGCTTGTCATTGGCCTGGCCATCCTGGTTTTCCTCATCGCCGCCATCTGGCGGGTGTTTACCAAAGCGGGCAAGGCTGGCTGGCTGTCGCTCATTCCCCTGGTCAACATTTACGTTTTTTTGAAAATCGTTGGCCGCCCCGGTTGGTGGCTGCTGCTGTTGCTCATTCCCTTGGTCAATCTGATCATCGCCATCCTGGTTTCGATTGACATGGCCAAGTCCTTTGGCAAGGGCGCGGGCTTCGGTTTGGGGCTGGCCTTTTTGGGCATCATTTTTTACCCAATACTTGGCTTCGGTTCCGCCACCTACAAAGGCCCGGCGGCAGCAAGTTGAAACCGATTCCGGCCCTGAAAGGTAAGATTGGCTGGGCAGATTTGGGGCGGTGGTGACGCCCTTCATTTTGTCAATTTTTTGCGCTGACCCCGTTTCCCGTCCGGTGACGCGAAAATCAGGAACCTACGCATGGAGCGCACGCGTCCCGCGTGCTCTTTTCGGCGTCCTCGCCGAAAAGATTGAGCGCAGCGAACACGCAGGGTTGGCGCAGCCCGCCAACGCAAAGCTGGGACATCCTGGACCGGAGAGCAACGCCACGATTTCACGCCGACTACACCGGTGACCGTGTGCGGCTGCCACCGCAATGCGTTCGGCGGGACGCCAACGCGCAGCACGCGGGACGCATGCGCTCCGGGTCTCACGCTTCAGCGTGCCAACTCCGCGCCAGGAACGTGCGAGCACACTTGGCCAGCCACTCGATGAAAAAAAGTGACGCTGCGCGTGAAGGAACGAGCAAGAGGCGAGGGCGCCTCTTGCAACACGCGAGGGCGCGCGTGCCCTCGTTTGCCGCGATGCCTCCAGATTCCATCGCGGCACGCGCCACAACGCCAGCCTTCGCGCGGCGCAGCCGCCAACCGTACCACAGCCCGTCCCGGCTGTGTGTGTTGCCAGCGTCTCGCTGGCATCCTGCCCGATGTTCAAGGCGTGAGGATTTCCATGTCGGGCGCGACATGGACGAAGTGAGACGGATTGCGCGTCACGATCTGCCCGGCCTTTTTCCGGCGCGCAAAAGTGGCGTGCAACGAGTCATAAATGCCTCCACCCATCACCCCGCGCCGCCGCGCTTCGCGAATGGCTTTTTGATAATCGGCCAGTGACAGCGCCTCGACGGCGATGGATTCCGCCAACCCCAGGATCAATTCCGCCGCCGCCTCCACCGGAACCTTGTAAACCCCATGAGAGTGGCGAACGACTCGGCCAGAGCATGCGCGTTGGTGAATGGCCGCTTGCAATCCTCCAGCGCGGCGCGGCAGGCCGCATGTTGCTCGTGGGAAGCGAGCACCGCCCCGACGAGAATGCCGGTGTCGAGGAAAGTCATCGCGTGTAATGGCGGGCTTGTTCGACGGCCTCTTCAATGGGCGTGGCGGGGACTTCTCCCGTCCAGACCTTGAGTTTGCCGCGCTTGGGTATCCGTCCATTTCGGGACTGGAGCGTGCCAGCAATGCCACTGTGTCGGCATATTTGACGGCTGGAATAGAATCGCCCAAATCGAACAGTGAGGGGCGTTGATCCGGCTTTTCTCCGTAATCGAGTTGAGCGGTGACGAGAACCGGCACTCGAAGATCGACGGCCAGTTTTTTCAACTCGGCGGAAATGATTTCGATTTCCGTCCGGAAGCTTCTTTTGGCATCACGGTCACGGAAATTGCAAGCCAGTTGTTGCAGCCCATCGATAACAATTAAGCGAATGGTATGATCCTTGGGATGATGCCGAGGCACAAAGGGTATTGATTCACGCAGTTCGGAGATATTCAGCGCATAGTTGTCATGGATGGAGATGGGCGCCTGCTTCAGTTCCCGGCTTGCTTGGGTCAGTGCGCCGGTTTGACGTTTCGACAGGATTCCGCGTGAAATATCTTGCAGGGAGACTCTGGCGCGCGAGGTGAGCAGGCGCAGCATCATCATTCGGCTAGTCATGTTCAAGGAAAAGAGGGCGCAAGGGAGTTTCAGGTCCACGGCAATGTGATCCAGGATGTTCAGTGCCAGCGAGGTCTTGCCGGATGATGGGCGCCCCGCGATGACGTACAAATGCCCGCGTTGCAGGCCAAGAGTGCGCCTATCCAGTTTGGTTATGCCAGTGGTCAGACCTGGCAGTATGCTGGGTTTTTGCAGCATGGCTTCAATGTCGTCAATGGCTCGCTCGACTAAGCCTCTCATTTGCGTCAATACCAAATAGTTGTCTTCTGCCATGGGGTCTTTGGGATTCAATGAGTAGGTAACCTGGCATGTGGGTGACTGGAGGTGGCGTCAAAACAATCCCAGCCGCCGGTAGTGGTCTTCGTCTCGCGGGAAGGGGTCGGTTTCGCGCCAGCCTTCCATTTTTAGGTCGGTGATGATGTGCTGGCGCGCGGCGGCGGCGGCTTCGTCTCCCCACAGCCTGCGCACTTCCTCAATGCCGGCCCGGTGATGCCGCTTTTTGCGATGGCGCATTCCATGGGGCGGTTTGCCGGCAAACTCATCCAGCCAGTGATGCACTTCGGCATAGGGCTTGCCGAATGTCCGCGCGGCTTCGGCGCAATGTTGTTGGAAGGTGGCCATGTTTTCGGGTCTCCCGCGGATTCAGGTTTGCGCGCAGGGTTTGTTTTCGCGGTCTGCCGCGGAATGCTGAATCGGCGGGGAGAGGTTGGGATTCTGTTTCGTTAGATGGGGACTTGGTCGATCTTGTTGTCCGGATCATGGTGGTTGCGGGCAGGCTGCCCGCAGCACACCCCACAGCCGGGACGGGCTGTGCTACGGTCATCGAAACGCTGCGGCTCCAGGCCCAGTTTTTGCAGCAGTTCCTGCGGCGTGCGGGTGTTCTGATGCGCCATCATCGCCAGCAGGACGCGGCCGGCTGTTTCGGCGTCGGCTTGGGCGTGGTGGTGCTGGAAGGCGTGGCCGATGTGGGCGGCCACGGTGTTGAGGCGGTGGTCCGGCAGGCCGGGCCAAACGCGTCGGGCGAGCTGGCAGGTGCAGAGGTAACTGAACGCGGGGGCCGCCAGATCGAAATGTTCCAGGGTACTGCGCAGCACACTCATGTCGAAGGCGGCGTTGTGAGCGACGACGATGTCGGCGGCTGACAGCCGCTGCATGAGCGAGGCGGCGATGCCCGGAAACTCTGGCTCATGCTGGACATCGAACCGGGAAAGGCCGTGAATCTCCTTCGTCCACTCCGGTAAGAAGTCGTCGTGATCCTGGGGTGGTTTCACCAGCCAGTAAGGCGACTCCATCAGCCGCCCCTCTTGGAATAGCGCGACACTGACGGCACAGGCGCTGATGCGGCTGTAATTGGCGGTTTCAAAGTCGAGGCAGGCGATTTTCATGGGGGTAAAAGTGGTGCAACCATCCTGGTTGCATTCATGAATTCCGGGCAATCAAGATGATTGCCCCACTTTATATCAACAAAAATTCAACAGTCCGATGGCGCAGGCGTGGCGGGGGTCGTTCAGCCACTTCTCCGGTCCGCGAATGCCGCCATTCGGCCAATGGCAAACCCCTTCCCATCCTCTGTGTACCTCCGTGTTCTCTGTGGTAAAGAAGAGGGGTTCACCACAGAGGGCACGGAGGAGCACAGAGGTTTTGTTGGAGATTCGATTGTCGCGGGTTATCCTTGATGCTGAGATGATGTATTTTGGTGCCATGTTCTCGATCTCTGGCGTCAAGAGGGCGAGCTTTGCTTTGGAAATAGCCAAAACGGCTTCGCGGATGAACACGGCGCTTCGGGCTTCGGTGTCGGCAAGGGCCGTTCACCGTTGCCGTGGTGGATTCGGCGGCAGGGAGGGTTTTGCGACTGACGGCCAAAAGCTTGATGGAGCCGTCCGGGAATCGTTCGCCGACAGCAACATAAACATGCGTATCGCTGATCTCGATGCCGGCGCCGCCAAAAGCGCTGAGACGGAGGATGGGGCGGCGGGTGAGATTCGATGACGAGGTGTTCATGACGGGCTGTCCAGAGCGCTGTTATCCCGACTTCGCGGATTCGACCTGATTTTTGACAATTTTCGGCCATTTATGACGCT
>CAZKMS010000089.1:0-23047 GCA_964553805.1 uncultured Verrucomicrobiaceae bacterium | reverse complement strand
GGCCTACAGCAACGAGGTGATCCTGATGCTCAAGGCCAGCGCCCTGGCCAGCACCGTGACCCTGCTGGAACTGACTGGCATGTCGCGCACGATCATCGCCCGCACCTACCTGCCGGTGGAGATCTTCTTCGCCGCCGGCATCTTCTACCTGGTCATCGCCTACGTGATGGTGCGCGCCTTCAAGCTGCTGGAACGCAAGCTGCGGGTCGACGCCTGCCAGGGCCGCTGACCGGCCTCTCCCTCGCCGGGAGAGCGCCGGAGTGGAGCACCGCGATGATTCTTGCCGGCCCCGACCTGCTTGCCCGCTTCCAGGCCCTGGACGACTTCCTGGTTGCCCATCAGGCGCTGTGGCGCCCGACACCCTTCACCCACCTGAGCCTGCCCTGGGAACAGGGTCACCCCGAACTGGCCCAGTGGCTGCGCGCACGCAGCCTGGAGCAGGCCGAAAGCAGCCACAACCAACCCCATCTGCTGGACGCACCGGCGCCCTTCCCCCAGTTGGCAGCCACCGCACAGGCCCTGAGCGAATTGGGCGAGTTGCCACAGCACGCCCTCGGCCCGCTATCCCATCGCCTGAACATCGACGTACCCGGGCGCAAATGGCAACAGATCGAAGCCTTCGCCAGCTGCCTGCACTTTCGCCATGCGCCCGGCCACTGGCTCGACTGGTGCGCCGGCAAAGGCCACCTCGGCCGCCTGCTCGCCCGCGACGGCAGCCGACTCACCTGCCTGGAACATGACCCACAGTTGGTCGCGGCCGGGCAGCAGTTGAGCGATCGCCTGCAGCTCACCGCCCGGCACCTGCACCAGGACGTGCTGGCCGCCACCACCCCTGAGCAACTCAGCGCCGAGCACACGCCGGTCGCCCTGCACGCCTGCGGCGACCTGCATGTGCGCCTGCTGCAGCTGGCCAGCGCCGCCGGCTGCCGGCAGCTGGCCGTGGCCCCCTGCTGCTACAACCGCATCGCCGACACGCAGTATCAGCCGCTCTCGGAGGCAGCCGCGAAATCGACGCTGCACCTGTCGCTGGACGACCTGCGCCTGCCCCTGCGCGAAACCGTTACCGCAGGGCAGCGGCAACGCCTGCAGCGCGACCAATCCATGGCGCGGCGCTTGGCTTTCGACCTGCTGCAGCGCGAACAACGCGGCAGCGACGCCTACCTGCCAACCCCATCCCTGCCCGTCAGCTGGCTGGCCAAGGACTTCGCCAGCTACTGCCGCGAATTGGCCGCGCTCAAGGGAGTGCCGCTGCCCGCCGCCATCGACTGGAGCAGCCTGGAAGCCGCTGGCTGGCGCCGCCTGGCCGAAGTGCGCAACCTGGAACTGCTGCGCAACCTGTTTCGCCGCCCACTGGAACTCTGGCTGCTGCTCGACCGCGCGCTCTACCTCGAAGCCCAGGGCTACCAGGTGCACCTCGGCACCTTCTGCGCCCACCAGTTGACCCCGCGCAACCTACTCCTCCTGGCCGAACGCCCCTGAACAGCCATCCACAGAAGCTGTGGATAACTCTGTGAACAAATTATGGAGAAAGCGCCCCAGAGCCCGCTGCATCAGCCTGCTGGCTTTTTGCTGGCTTTTTGATCAATGAAAAAATCCCATTGAAAACAGCCAGTTAAAAGCAATCGCGAGCCAGCGCACAAAATCCGTGCAACCCAGCGCTAAGCGCCTGCGCATTGTGCATAAGCAAACCGCTACTGATACCCGGGCCCCATTTCTTCTATGGCCAGCAGGGTTTACTCCCGCCCCTCAATGGCTATAATGGCCGCCCTTGCCGGTATAGCTCAGCTGGTAGAGCAACTGACTTGTAATCAGTAGGTCCCGGGTTCGACTCCTGGTGCCGGCACCAAAATAAGAAAGCCCACTTAACGGTGGGCTTTTTGCATATACGTATGCGTTTCTGTTCAATCGATCAGAAATACGGTTAAATTGTGTGCCATGTCACACAAAGCACCAGCATTCGCAGCCAGGACGCCCTCCGTCGCAGCGATTAACTGAACGCACTATTTTCAAGCGATAATTCTGCGTTAGTGATCACGCCAGCAAGCGAACCGTTAAGGACGATAGATGTTGTATCCAGTAATTATCTGCGGCGGAGCCGGTAGTCGCCTATGGCCAGCCTCGCGAGAGAAACATCCCAAGCCGTTTCTGCCGCTGCCCGACGGCCAGTGTCTACTCCAGAAAACCCTCCTCAGAGCCATACGCCTCCAAGGCGTCAAAGACGTCCTGACCGTCACCAATCAGGAACTGTTCTTCACCACGGAAGACATCTACCAAGAAGTAAAGAAGCCGAAAGACTGCGAGCTGAACTACATTCTTGAGCCTACTGGCCGCAATACCGCTGCTGCCATCACCAGCGCAGCGCTATACCTGCTGCGCCGCCACGGGCCCGAAGCCATTATGCTGGTGCTGCCCGCCGACCACTTGATTCAAGACGAAGGGGCTTTCGCAGAGGCCACTCGCCAGGCCTGCCAGCTTGCCCAGGAAGGCCTTCTGGTAACGTTCGGCATCAAGCCAACCCATGCAGAAACGGGTTTTGGTTATATCGAAGCCGATACCAGTCGCAACGCTGAGCATGGCCTGCGAGTAAAGCGCTTCGTAGAAAAACCGGACCATGCCACTGCGCAAAGCTATTGTGCCGCCGGCAATTTCTACTGGAACTCGGGAATGTTCTGCTTCCAGGCTGGAGCACTCATTAGCGAGATGAGAATCCACGCCCCGGAAATACTGGATGCGGTAGAGGCCACTTTCGACGCCTCGCCAACGCAAGATAACGAAAAGCACCTTAGGCTCGATGCAACCAGCTTCAAGACAGTACCGGATACTTCCATAGACTATGCGTTGATGGAACGCTCCGATCGTGTCGCCACTGTCCCCTGCACTATTGGTTGGAGTGACATTGGCTCCTGGTCTGCCATGTGTGAGCTAGTCGAGGCCGACCAGGATGGCAACCGCCTCACAGGCGATACGGTATCTCACTCAGCATTCAACAATTTCGTGCATAGCCCTGACCGCCTGACAGCACTGGTCGGCGTACAGGACCTAATCGTGGTCGATACGCCAGATGCTCTGCTGATCACCCACAAAGAGCACGCCCAGGATGTCAAGCATATCGCGGGACAGCTTAAGCAGAGCGGACACGAAGCCTATCTGACGCACCGAACCGTGCATCGCCCCTGGGGAACTTACACCACCGTGGAGGAAGGCGAGCGCTTCAAGATCAAGCGCATTGTCGTCAAACCTGGCGCCTCGCTCTCCCTACAAATGCACCATCACCGTAGCGAACACTGGATTGTTGTCAGTGGTGTGGCATTGGTCATCAATGGGGAGAGCGAACTGATGCTGAACAGCAATGAGTCCACCTTCATTCCGGCGGGGCACCAGCACCGCCTCGCCAACCCCGGAGTCATTGAGCTAGTCCTGATCGAGGTTCAGAGCGGTGATTACCTCGGTGAAGATGACATCATTCGTTTCGATGACAAGTATGGTCGTGCATAACCTTCCTCTAGTCACTCGCAACGGAATCGACAGCTAGAGTACTTGCTCCAGCCAGCCTCAAGCACCGAGTCAAGACGCGCCTTACATGAAGGTATTGCACTTCTACAAGACCTATTACCCCGACTCAGTTGGCGGTGTAGAGCAGGTCATCTTCCAGATCGCCAGCGGTGTCGCCGACCTCGGTGTCAGCACCGACGTTCTTTCGTTGAGTTCGGATGCCGCGCCGCATCCTTTCAACCTGGGCAGTCATACTGCCTACAAGGCTAAGCTGGATCTGCAGATTGCATCCACCGGATTCTCCCTGTCGGCGTTTCGCAAATTCAGCGCCCTGGCCAAGCAAGCCGACATTGTTCATTACCACTTTCCCTGGCCTTTCATGGACATGGTGCATCTGGCCAGCCACCTGGATAAGCCCAGCCTAGTCACCTACCACTCAGATATTGTTCGCCAGGCTTTTCTATTTCAGCTTTACCGCCCACTGATGAGCCGCTTTCTGAAAAGCGTCGACTCCATTGTCGCGACCTCGCCGAACTACCTGCACAGCAGCCCGGTGCTTCAACAATTCCAGGATAAGACACAGGTAATCCCGATAGGCCTAGACAAGCCTGCTTACCCCAAGCCTTCGCAGGATACGCATGACCACTGGCAACAGCGCTTCGGTGAGCGCTTCTTCCTCTTTGTTGGAGTTTTGCGCTACTACAAAGGCCTGCACATATTGCTGGAAGCAATGAAGGGGGCGCCCTACAAGCTGGTTGTTATCGGGGCAGGGCCTGTCGAGCATGAGCTCAAGGCCCAGGCCATGCGCGACGGCCTGGACAATGTCTTCTTTGTTGGCGCGGTCTCCGACGAAGACAAGGTTGCCCTGCTGAACCTCTGCTACGCCGTCACCTTCCCCTCCAATCTGCGCTCGGAGGCGTTCGGCATTTCCTTGCTGGAAGGCGCCATGTATGGCAAGCCCATGATCTCCAGCGAGATCGGCACAGGAACCAGCTACATCAACATCAATAACCAGACAGGGCTGGTTGTACCTCCCAGCAACCCACTCGCATTCAGGCAAGCCATGGATCACCTGTGGGCGCACCCCGAACTGGCACAACAGATGGGCAGCGAAGCAGAAAAGAGGTACTGGGAGCATTTCACGGCCAAACGGATGGCAGAAAACTACAACGATCTTTACAGACAGCTGCTCGAGCAGCGCAACCAAAACAGCGGCAGAGATCCGGCCCCCATATCCTGAGTCCTGGTCTCCCACTCACTCCAAAACTTTCAGTTATTTGACAGCCATGCAGTGGCCCGAGAAGGAAAGAAAAATGACCCGTAAAGTTGCACTCATCACTGGCATTACCGGACAAGACGGTGCCTACCTAGCACGCTTCCTGCTGGAGAAGGACTACATCGTCCACGGCATCAAGCGCCGCGCGTCATCGTTCAACACCGATCGAATTGATGACCTTTATCAAGACCCGCACACAAAGAACCGCAATTTGGTGCTGCACTACGGCGACCTGAGCGATACCAGCAATCTGGTTCGCATCATTCAGGAGTGCCAGCCGGATGAAATCTACAACCTCGGCGCCCAGAGCCATGTAGCGGTCTCCTTCGAGTCCCCCGAGTACACCGCAGACGTGGACGCCCTCGGCGCCCTGCGCATTCTCGAAGCCATCCGCATCCTGGGGCTGGAGAAGAAAACCCGCTTCTATCAGGCCTCGACGTCCGAGCTGTACGGCCTGGTGCAGGAAATCCCGCAGAAGGAAACCACCCCCTTCTACCCGCGCTCGCCCTATGCGGTGGCCAAGCAGTTCGCCTTCTGGATGACCGTCAACTACCGCGAGGCCTATGGCATCTATGGTTGCAACGGCATCCTGTTCAATCACGAATCGCCGCTGCGCGGTGAAACCTTCGTCACCCGCAAGATCACCCGCGGCATGACCCGCATCGCCGTCGGCCTGCAGGATTGCCTCTACATGGGCAACATGAATGCCCTGCGCGACTGGGGTCACGCCCGTGACTACGTCGAAATGCAGTGGCTCATGCTGCAGCAGGAAACACCGACTGATTATGTGATCGCTACCGGTCGCCAGTACTCGGTTCGCCAATTCATCGAAAACTCGGCGAAAGAACTCGGCGTCACCATCGAATGGCGCGGCGAGGCCGAGGAAGAAGTCTGCGCAGTCGTAAGCGTGGAGAATGCAGCGGTCACCGGCATGAAAGCTGGCGACATCATCGTGCGTGTCGACCCACGCTACTACCGCCCCACCGAAGTGGAAACCCTGCTCGGCGACCCCTCCAAGGCCAAGCGCGAACTCGGCTGGGAGCCGAAGATCAGCTTCGAGGAACTGGTAGCCGAGATGATCCGCGAAGACCTCAAGCTGGCCCAGCGAGACGCCCTGGTGGAAAAGAGCGGCTACAAGATCATGTCCTACCACGAATAAGGGGAGTTTCCAGATATGCAAAAGCTGCCCCTGAACACCCGCATCTATGTGGCCGGCCATCGCGGCATGGTCGGCTCGGCCATCGTGCGCAAGCTCCAGGCCGAGGGCTACCAGCACATCGTCACGCGCACCCATGCCGAGCTGGATCTGACCTCGCAAGCCGCAGTCCAGGCCTTCTTCCACGACAACCCTGTAGACTATGTCGTGCTGGCGGCCGCCAAGGTTGGCGGTATACATGCCAACAACGAATACCCGGCCGATTTCATCTACGAAAACCTGATGATCGAGTGCAACGTCATCCACCAGGCGTTTGCAGCGGGAGTGAAGAATCTGCTGTTCCTCGGCAGCTCCTGCATCTACCCGAAGCTGGCCAGCCAGCCCATGCAGGAAAATGCCCTGCTGACCGGCGTACTGGAGAGCACCAACGAGCCTTATGCGGTGGCCAAGATCGCCGGTATTAAACTGTGCGAGTCTTACAACCGGCAGCATGGCACCAACTACCGCTCGGTGATGCCCACCAACCTCTACGGCCCGTATGACAACTACCACCCGGAAAACAGCCACGTCATTCCGGCGCTGATTCGCCGCTTCCACGAAGCCAAGCAGACCAATGCGGAAGAAGTAGTGATCTGGGGCTCGGGCACGCCCAAGCGCGAGTTTTTGCATGTCGACGACATGGCTGCCGCCTGCCTGCACGTCATGAATATTGACGCAGAGACCTACCAAGCCAACACCCAGCCCATGCTGTCGCATATCAATGTCGGCACCGGGACTGACGTGACCATTCGCCAGCTGGCAGAGCTGCTGGCGGAAGTCGTGGGCTATAAAGGAAAGATCGTCTTCGACAGCAGCAAGCCCGATGGCACACCGCGCAAGCTGATGGATGTCGAGCGTCTTGCCGCACTGGGCTGGCAAGCCCAGATAGATCTCAAGGTGGGGCTGCAGTCCGCTTACGACTGGTATGCCGAACACTTGGGTCGCGAAGCGATCCGCCTCTGAGGCAATCCAATGCTTTTAGCATTCTTGCGGGACACTGTCCGGCTCAAGGGCATCATCCTTGAGCTGGCCAAGCGCGATTACCAGCAGGCCAACCAAGGCTCCTACCTTGGCTTCCTCTGGAACTATCTGCAGCCGCTGCTTTACATAGGCGTGTTATACGCTGTGTTCACCCTGGGTTTTCGCCAGGGTGCAACGCAGGACGGCCTGCCGTTCAGCCTCTACCTGCTCAGCGGCATGATGTGCTGGCTGTATTTCGCAGGGAATCTCAGCAGCATCAGTGGCGTCATCAGGGCCTACAGCTTCCTGGTAAAAAAAGTCGACTTCAGACTAAGCATCCTGCCGTTCGTTAAGCTGCTCAGCTCCCTGCTGCCGCATACGCTCCTGCTGGGGCTATTGATACTGGCAGCCTCCCTGAATGGCCTACAACCCGGCCTGCACACCCTGCAACTGCTGTACTACTACCTTTGCATGGCGTGCTTATTGACAGGCATTGGCTGGATCACCTCGTCTGCCAGCCTTTTCATTCCGGACATCCGCAACTTCGTTGGCCTCGTTACTCAGTTTGGGCTCTGGCTCACCCCCATCTTCTGGAGCACCAACCAAGTACCGCAACCCTATCAGTGGCTTGTCAGCATCAACCCGGTCAGTTATCTGGTAACCGGCTATCGCGACAGCTTGTCGGGCAACCACTACTTCTGGGAGCGACCGCAAGAAAGCCTTGTTTTCTGGGGCATGACAATGGCCTTGCTAGCCACGGGTACCGTCGTATATCGACGCCTTAAACCACACCTTGCCGAGGTGGTTTGATGCAGCCTGTAGTTATCTCTCTCAAAGGCGTGTCCAAGTTCTACAAGCTTTATCAAGCGAATAAGGACAGGCTCAAGGAAGCATTGCACCCCCTCGGCAAAAAGTACCATCGCGAATACTATGCCATTCGTGACCTGAACCTTGACGTACGACGCGGTGAAATCCTGGGCATTGTCGGCCGTAATGGCTGCGGCAAGTCGACACTGCTCAAGCTGATATCAAAAGTACTTCAACCGAATAAAGGTGAAATCCGCGTATCGGGGAAAGTTACTGCACTGCTCGAACTGGGTGCTGGCTTCAACCCCGAATTTACCGGCCGCGAAAATATCCGCTTTTACTCGACGATCCTGGGCCTCTCCATCAAGGAAATCGAGCACCTGACCCCCACCATCATTGAATTTGCCGAGCTTGGCCAGTTTATCGACCAGCCCGTCAAAACCTACTCCAGCGGCATGAAGTCGAGACTGGGCTTTGCCGTTGCCGTGCATGTAGAGCCGGACATTCTGATTCTCGATGAAGTTCTGGCTGTAGGCGATGCACCATTCAAGCGCAAGTGCTTTGCCAAAATGGAAGAGTTCTTCAAGGCAGGGAAAACGGTGCTGTTCGTATCCCACGACGCTAACTCGGTGAACAAGCTCTGCACCCGCGCCGTGCTACTGCATGGCGGTAACATCATCTTGGACGCCAAACCAAAGGATGTGACGCGCTTCTACGAAAAACTAGCGTACGCCAAGGAAAGCGATCACCCAGCGGTGCTCCAGGAAATCGCGGCGTTCCAGCAACAGGGCCCGGCATTGCTGCCGGCTCCGGATGACCGGGAAGACGCCGCGGATGCTCCGGTTGAGGCAGAGCCGGAAAAGGCCCGGTTGAAGCCCTATTACCTTCCCGAGCTCGTGTCAAAGTCTGCGCTGACCTACCCCTCCGACCGTGCAGAGATCATCGACCCGCACTTCACGACGCTGTCGGGGCAACGGGTGAATGTGCTGGTCAGCGGGGAAGAGTATCTCTATACCTACAAAGTGGCTTTCAAGGACGCTGCCAGGCAGCTGTCACTCGGCATGCAGTTCAAGGACATGCATGGAGTGGCGATAACCGCTGCCGCGCTCCACTACGACCCGCTCAGACTGATTGAGCAGGTGCCGCGGAATTCGTCGCTCAAAGCCTCATGGCGGTTCACCTGCAACCTGCTGACAGGCCATTACTTCAGCAACGCTGGGGCGGCCGAGGTGATCGATGGCGAACCTGTATTCATGGCTCGGGTTGTCGATGCAGCGGTCATCAAGGTGATCACCGACGAGAAGAGCATCGTGCGTGGCACGGTCGACCTGGGACAAGTCCTTGAGGTAGAAGCCTTGTGATCAAGCCTATGCAAGACGATCAACTGATCTTCATGATATCGCTGCCGCGCAGCGGCTCCACGCTGCTGCAGAAGATCCTGGGCGGGCATAGTGACATCTATACCCGTTCCGAGCCTTGGCTGATGCTCCACCCGCTTTATGCGTTGAAGACCGAGGGTATCCAGACCCGTTACAACGCCAAACTGGCGGCCGCCGGTGTGCAGAATTTCCTGCAGGAGCTTCCTGCCGAGGATGAAAATTACTACTCCTCGCGGATCCGTGACTGCTATCTCTCGCTTTATGCGCCGTACCTGAATGCGAGCGGAAAGGAACGCTTCCTCGACAAGACTCCGCGCTATTACGAAATCTTCGACGAACTGCAGAAGACTTTCCCGCGTGCCAAATTCATCGTCCTCTACCGGAATCCACTGGCGGTCTTCGCCTCGATTCTGGAAATCTGGGTGAAGGGCAACTACGAGAAGCTGAAGAACTACCAGTGCGACTTGTATGAAGGGGTCGAGTTCCTGCAGCGGGACTTCTCTCCCTATGCCAACACCCATGTGGTCAGGTACGAAGAGCTCCTGCTGAACCCAGAGGGCGAAACTGAAGCTCTTTTCGACTTCCTGCAATTACCCAATCAGCCCGACTGTATCGATTACGGTCGCCAGAAAGGCGAACGCTGGATGTATGGGGACCCGGAGACGGTCTACAAGAAGACCCGCCCCGATTCGCAGCATATCGATGCCTGGCACAAGCAACTGCTCATACCGGAGCAGCGCAAGTTGCTGCTCGATTACTTGCAGGCTCTCGGTCGGCCTGGATTCGAGCAGTTGGGTTACAGCTTTGACATGGCCATGGAAGCGTTTTCCGATTCAGAGAAGCTTGAGTCGGCGAACGCTCCGAAGGTCGCCATTTCGCTTGCGAATCTCATGCTGACAGACGCTGAGAGTGCCAAGCGTGTTCAACAGCGTAATGCCAAGCTGCAACAGGACATTCAAGCAGGTGAGGAGCGCTCGCGAGCGCTCCAGCAGCAGCTAAGTGATGCGCAAAGCGAGCAGCAGAAGGATGTCGCCCGGGTACAAGAGCTTGCCGCTCGCGTAAAGGATCTTGAGGCTCACTCGAAATCCAGCGAGTTGCAGATTCAGACTCGCGATGAGCAAATCCGCTTGCGCGACGAGCAGGTTGGTCTTCGCGACGCACAGATCAAGAATCGTGACAAGCAGATCGGACTTCGCGATGCGCAGATTCAGGGGCGCGACGAGCAGATTAACCGTCTTGCAGTGCAACTGCACGAACGCGATCAGCAGATCGATATTCGCGACGCACGAATGAAAGAGCGCGATGAGCAAATCAGTCAGCGAGACGTGTTGCTCAACGAGCGAGATGCACAGATCAGCAAGCGAGACGATCGGGTTGCCGAACTGGCCGAGCAGGTTGAGCGTGCCTACCAGCAATTGGCGAGGTTGGATGACGCGCTGCGGCAGCAACAGGCCAAGTTAGCCTTGTACGAGACCCTCGCTCTTGAGAGCAAGGTGAAGGTTGAAGAAAGCTTCCAGCAGTCGATGCAGTTGGAAGGTAAATTGAAGCAACTGGTCGAGTCCGCGGAAAAATTGACTGCAAAAAGAGTCCTGTTCTCTCCGCGGTACAAGCTGAATGCTTATAGAGAATTGCTCAGGAATTTTGTGGCAGTTCGAAAATTTATGCGTACCAGAAATAATTAACTTTCTGTTTTTGAATGGTTTGCATGCCTCTGTTGAGAGGTAAAGGGACGTTTCAATGGGTGACTTTGTTTTTAGTGTGGTAACACCTTGCTTCAACTCTGAGCTTTATATCGCAGAGACGATAGAGAGCGTTCTGTCGCAAAGTGGACCGTTCAGAATTCAGTACATAATAGTTGATGGTGGGTCGACGGACTCGACCTTGCAGATTATTGAAGGGTACCAGCAACGAATCAAATCCGGCCGCTATTCCGGAGTCAACCTCGGCATAAGCTTGGAAGTGGTGTCCGAACCGGATCAGGGGATGTACGATGCCCTCGCCAAGGGTTTTTCGCGTGTCGTGGGCGATGTTTGCAGTTACATCAACTCGGATGACTTCTATCTGATCAATGCCTTCAGGTCGATTCACTCAGTTTTCCTGTACTATGAAAAGATGAATTGGTTGACCGGCATTCCTAATGTTTACAACTCAATCGGTTCGAATATAAAGAGAGCTACCCCGTTCGAATATCGTCGCGATTTTATTCGGAAAGGGGTGTACGGCCGCGAGTTGGGATTCATCCAGCAGGAAAGCACTTTCTGGAGAAGCTCTCTGCTCAAGCAGATAGATACGGCTCGCCTGGGTAAGTTCAAGCTTGCCGGTGATTATTATCTCTGGCACGAGTTTTCGAAGAGAAACAAGCTTTGGATCGTGGACTCCATTGTCTCGGGGTTCAGGTCCCACCCTGGCAACAAGAGTGCTGACTTGCTTTCTTATAAGAAAGAATTTGATTCCGTAGTTTCTGAAGCCATGAATCTAAAAGATAAGTTTGACCTGTTCATGCATAAGCGAGCTTGGAAAAAGCCAGAAGAGCTGAAAAGGAAGCTCTCGCAAACGTTCATCTCCCTGAGCAATCCGAAGTTGCAGGAGAAGTACAGAGCCTTGTTGGGAGAGGGTGGTAAACCCGCTGCTGAGCCAAGCGAGTACGACACTGTGCCGAAGCACAAGCCATACATATCCATGGTGATTGGAAGCTTCAACAGGCTCGAGATGCTCAAGATTTGCATCGCAGCAGTCAGGGATGAGCTTCAAGATAAAGCCAGCGAGATCATTGTGGTCGACGGCGGATCGACCGACGGTACAGTCGAATGGCTGCTGCAGCAGAAGGACATCATCACGATCGTTCAGCACAATCGAGGTGAGTGGAACGGCAAGTCGATTGAAAGAAAGCCTTGGGCATACTTCATGAACCTGGCCTTCAAGGCTTCATCGGGGAAATTCGTGTGCATGCTCAGTGACGATTCATTGATCATCCCTGGTGCGATTAACAACGGCCTTGAGCTCTTTGAAGAGCAGCTGAGTTCGGGGCGCAAGCTCGGAGCTGTTGCGTTCTACTTCAGGGATTATCCATTGCGCAAGAAGTACGCGGTTGCCGTCAATGTGGGTAATCTCTATGTCAACCACGGCTTGTATCTGAAGGCTGCGTTGGACGAGGCTGGCTACATAGATGAGAACTACCACTTCTATTTTGCCGATACTGACCTTGCTCTGAAGATAAAGGAAAAAGGCTACGAGTGCATTGCTTCTCCGACCTCCTATGTAGAGCACTATTTTGAGGCGACGCCAGAAATTCGCGCGAGCAACAATGACTCCAAGAAAGAGCATGACAGGCTTCGTCTGATCAACAAGTGGAAAGGCAAGGCCTATCCTGATGAGGAATACGCGAAGTATCTGAAAACAGTAGGTTATTGGGATTATCATGCGGAAGACTTCGTTGATGAGCGTAATACCATCGCGAAGTTGATGGGCGCAGAAAATGATTGATTTCGAAAAGGTTTTGCATGCAGATAAACATCTGCTGGGGACTCGCTCGAAGCTGGGACGAAAATGGAATTTGCTCAGTGCCTGCAGGGACCTATTTCTAACGTGCTTCAAGTTTCCAGAGAAAAGATCGGGTCATTTTCTGTTTTTCAGAAGCTTGGAGCGCGCGGATTACAAAGTGCTTTTCAATGGGATCGCCTCGGCGGTCCCTGAGCAAGAAAGGGTAGTGGTCGAGGACTATCTTCGTCGTACTACCAAGATAGCGCCGCGGGGATTTCTGCTGCTGCTGGTGTTGCTGCCGAAGTTCTTCATGCTGAAGGCAGACTCCTTGTTCGAGAGAATATATCTCTATCTAAGGCTATGTTATTACTATCGAGTGGTTTCTGCTGTTTCTGCGATCAGGTTTGAAAGTCTGGTGCTGTTTGCCGATATGCAGCCAGTTGAGTGCCTGTTGGCGCAGTATTTCCGTGAGCGCGGAAAAAATACTGTCACTCTCCAGCACGGCTTGTACGCCGATTATGGCGATTATCCGACTATCAATGTAATTAACTATCTCCACCAACCTTCGGAGTATTTTCTGGCGTGGGGGCGGGATACCGCAGATCTTATCTACAAGTCCGGAGCCGGACGGAAGGTGGTCATCTGTGGTAAGCCCAGTGTGGCTCTGACCTCCCCGGTAAAATCCGAAACGAAGGATGTTGCAGTAAGTAATTATTTCACCGTGATTCTGGATCAGAATATATTCCAGTCGCAGAATATCGAAATGCTCAAGGTCATGGCCGAGTATTCGAAAGCCTCTGCATTGAAGATGAATGTGCGCTATCACCCGGGCAATAATAGGAAGATTTATGAGCGCCTTGGTTACAAGTATTGCTCCGATCTTGATCTGAGTGGCTCGGCTTTTGTGGTTGGGCATACTTCATCCATGATGCACGAGATGCTGCTGATGGGGGTTCCGGTCTTTAAATTTTATTCTGAAATTCCCTGCGTGAAGATGCCGGGTGAATTGGTTTTCAGTTCTCTGAATCAATTGAAAGGCTTGCTCGAAAACATTGAGGGTGTTGATTTCAAAGTGCTGGCAAAGGACTACATTGCCTTTTTCGGGGATGAGTCCTTGAAGCGCTATGGGGAATTTTTCTCCAGCCTCAAGAGCGACAAACATATTCTAATTTATTGAGATGGCGCGGTTTTCATGAAGAATCAGATTGCATTGCTGGACTGCACACTTCGCGACGGCGGCTATTACAACGCGTGGAACTTCGAGACCAGCCTGATCAATGAATACCTACTGGCCATGGCGGCGCTGGGCGTTCATTACGTCGAACTGGGTCTGCGCTCCCTGCGTAATGAGAGATTCCAAGGCGCCTGCGCTTTTACCACAGAGAAATTTGTCAACTCTCTTGAGATCCCGACAAGCCTTATCCCTGGGGTCATGATCAACGCAGCTGAGCTAGTTTCTCTTGGCGCAGATCTAGAGTCTGTGCTCGAGCGCCTTTTCCCGGTGGATGCCACTGTGTCGCGCATCAAGCTGGTTCGGATTGCCTGCCATGTACATGAGTTCGCTTCAGCACTGCCGGCCAGCGCCTGGCTGAAGCACAGGGGTTACATGGTTGGTTTTAACCTGATGCAGGTCGCCGACCGTACGCAGAGCGAGATCGAAATGCTGGCTAAGGAAGCCAGCAAATGGCCTCTGGATGTTCTGTATTTCGCCGACAGCATGGGCAGCATGTCTCCGGATCAGTGCTCGCAGATCATTGGCTGGCTGCGCCAATACTGGACGGGAGCACTCGGTATCCATACCCATGACAATATGGGGCTTGCCTTACAAAACAGCCTGCGTGCGCTGGATGATGGTGTTACCTGGCTGGATGCCACTGTGACTGGCATGGGGCGCGGGCCGGGCAATGCGAAAACCGAATACTTAATCTTGGAGCTTGCCGAGCGCTGCCCCCTCAAACCCAATATAACTCCGCTGATGGGGCTAATTCGGCGCTTTTTCTTGCCGATGCAACAGCGTTGCGGCTGGGGAACCAATGCTTATTACTACTTGGCCGGCAAATACGGAATTCACCCGACCTACATCCAAGAAATGCTGGCCGACTCCCGCTACAGCGAAGAAGATATTCTGGCGGTTATTGAACATCTGCGTATCGAGGGTGGTAAGAAATACAGCGCCGATACACTCGATGCCGCGCGCCATTTCTATCGCGGAGCGCCCCGGGGCGAATGGCAGCCGAAAAGCATTCTGGAGGGGCGCGAAGTTCTGATTCTAGGGGCGGGGGCCGGAGTGGCTGACCATCGCGCCGCGCTCGAAGCATTTATCCGCGAAAGGCGGCCATATGTGATGGCTCTCAATACCCAACTGGCGGTTAGTGCAGAATTGATCGATGTGAGGGTAGCGTGCCATCCGGTGCGCTTGCTGGCTGACTGCGTTGAGCACACACGCCTACCCCACCCCCTGATCACGCCCTCTAGCATGCTACCGCAAGATGTTCAGGATTCACTTCGCGGCAAAGAGCTTCTGGATTTTGGCTTAGGTGTCCAGAAGGATACATTTGAATTTTCCGATAGCCATTGTGTACTGCCCAACGCCTTGGTGATCGCTTATGCGCTGGCCATTGCCAACAGCGGGCAGGCCTCGGAGATTTTTCTTGCAGGTTTTGACGGTTACGGTGCCGATGATCCTAGAACCCGAGAAATGCAAGTACTGTTGAGCAGCTATATGGACCACGAGGGTCATGTGCGGATTTGCTCAATCACCCCAACTCGCTACAACATTCCTTGCATATCAGTCTATGGCATCTGAATAATCATTATGAAATCTGTCGTCATTATCCCCGCTCGCTACAAATCTTCCCGCTACCCGGGTAAGCCTTTGGTTCCGCTGCTAGGCAAGCCCATGATCCTTTGGGTTGCCGAACTCTCGGCAAAAGCCGTTGGTATCGAATCTGTTTATGTTGCAACTGATGATGAGAGAATTGCTGATGTTGTTAAGGCGGCTGGTTTTACGCCCTTGATGACCAGTTCGGAAGCCCTGACGGGCACGGATCGTCTGGCCGAAGCGGCAAGGCTGATCGACGCTGATATTTTCATCAATGTTCAGGGCGATGAGCCCACGCTCAATCCTAATGATATCTGCAAGGTTCGCGATAAAAAACTCGAGAACCCCAGCTCCATCGTCAATGCATATTGCTGGATTTCTGAATTTGAAAATCCTGACAGCGTGAATATCCCCAAGGTAATCACCAACGAGAGTGATCGCCTGATTTATATGTCCAGAAAGTCCCTGCCGGGATACAAAGACGCTCAAAACGCTCCGGCTAAATTTAAGAAACAAGTTTGCATATATGCGTTCACCCGCGAAGAACTTGAGTCCTTTCAAACTTTTGGTAGAAAGAGTGCGCTGGAGACCTGCGAAGACATAGAAATCCTACGCTTCCTCGAAATGGAAAAAACCATTCTGATGATCGAGTCTTCAGGTGGAAGTCTGGCAGTAGACGTGCCAGAAGACGTGAGCCCTGTTGAAGAAGCGCTGCGTGCGATGAATGCACTGTGAACATCTCTGACTATCGAACTTTTATTTTTGACTGCGACGGCGTGATACTCGACTCCAACAAGGTCAAGACCCGGGCCTTCTACAATGCGGCGCTGCCCTATGGTGAGGCCGCCGCCCAGGCGCTGGTCGACTACCACGTAGCCAACGGCGGCATCTCCCGCTACCGCAAGTTCGAATACTTCCTCGATACGCTAGTGGCCCAGCACACCCTGGGCACTTATGGTCCGGACCTGCAGAGTCTGCTGGACATCTATGCTGAATCCGTGCGCCACGGCTTGCTCAATTGCGCCGTGGCCGCCGGGCTGGCGGAGCTGCGCGCGGCCTCTGCGGATGCTCGCTGGCTGATTGTTTCCGGTGGCGACCAGGCCGAACTGCGCGAGGTCTTCGCGCAGCGCGGGCTGGCTGAGATGTTCGATGGCGGCATCTTTGGCAGCCCCGACAGCAAGGATGAAATCCTCTCCACCCAGTTGGCCAATGGCAATATTCGGCCCAGGGCACTGTTCATCGGCGATAGCCGTTATGACCACGTCGCCTCGGCCGGAGCGGGCCTGGACTTTCTGTTCGTCAGCCAGTGGACGGAGTTTCCCGGCTGGCAGGGCTACTGCCAGGAAAACGCGCTGACTTGCATCCAGGCCATTCAGAACCTGCTGCCCGGTCGTAGCCATTGACCATCCATTGCCCCAAGGCAATGCCGGCATGAAGAATTACATTCGATGAGCATTTCACTCAGCGTCATCATGCTCGTCAAAAACGACAGGCTGCGTTTCAGTCGAGCACTGTCCAGCGTACTGGCGCAGAAAACCGAGGCGCTGGAGATCATCGTCATCGATGGCGGCTCGACCGACGGCACCCTGGACGAGATCGCCGCCCATCAGGACCTGCTCCACTATTGGGAGTCGGGTCTCGACAAGGGCATCGCCGACGCCTTCAACCGTGGCATAGCGCAGGCACGTGGCGAGTTCATCGCCACCCTCAACAGCGACGACACCTGGGAGCCCGACACCTTGCGCCTGGTGCAGGAGGCGCGGCAGCGGCATCCACAGGCTTCGGTTCTGTGCGGCGCAGTACGTTATCTGGACCCCGATAGTGGCTACGGCTACGCGCGCTACCCCGACCCGAGCGCACTTAAGTACAGGATGTGGGTCTTCCACCCCTCCCTGTTCATCTCTCGCGCCGCCTATGCTCGCGTCGGCGGCTATGCGCCGCAGTACTCGCATGCCATGGATTCGGAGTGGTGTCATCGGGCGCTGGCCCGTGGCGAGAAGTTTGAGGTGATACCCGCTGTGCTGGCGAATATGTCGCTCGGTGGCCTGAGCGATCGCGATTTCGTGACCAGCCTGCAGCAGTACCGCGACTCGGTTATTCGCAATGGGCTGTGCAGTCGACTGGAAGCCTGGACCTACTATGCGTTCTTCCTGAGCCTGAAGAAAATCATGCAACTGCCGGTACTGCTACCAGTGAAAAAGCTGCGTGACCAGCTGACTCGCAAGTAACAGTTCGCCCCGCCAAATATCCTCCAACACCTTGAGCGCCTACACCCACGAAGAACCATGTGCACACACATTTAAATGTAAGCGCTATATCCAGAGCTTGGCGAGTGGCTAGAAAATCCGGGGGCGATTCATACTGACGAATGCAGGAGAGGTGCGTCTGTGATGCGGGAAATGGCTGGCGCGAGGTGCTCGCGTCGGCTAAAACGCAGAAATGAGCGGGTGATCTGATCTGTTTTGATCGATTTGCGGCTTTCAAAATCGGCGGGGGCTGAAGTCGAGCGGAAAGACGGGGCTACTTCAGACCATCCCTAGCAGCGAAATAACCCTCGCAGCAATTCGAACACTTTTTCAAGGCCGAGAGGCAATGTGCTAGCATCCACCATCTATGGGCAGTTCACATGTCTCGTCAGCCAGCACCGGCAGCGATTACAGGCGAAATATTCGCACATGTGCAATATATTTATAGCCACCTCAGCAGATGCTGGGAGTCAATGGATTTGGAGTTTCAAAAAATTTCTTGGACATAGCCTCCGGATTCTTCCCTGGCGCGCGCCAATCACTGCAGGTCGCTAGCCAGTCATTCTCAACAGATTTTTTGGCGTTGCCATGCCTACTGGCAGTCGGAACGCTGACTTTACTGGCCCCCAATGTCTTACAGATAAGTGATTTCACGCTAACTTATCGGGGGCGATTGGCATATCGGAGAGAGCCAGTATTTGCCTTGTTTGCGGGGCTGGCCGGAGGAATTGGCGCAGCTCTACTATTCATCAGCAGTTCCAACGAATTTCTATATTTTAATTTCTAAGAACCAGCACAATGAAGTATTATATTACGTTCTTTAGCGCCTTTATGTTGGTTTTAGCTTCGCTGCCCACCTATAACTATATTGTAGATTGGTACGCTGTCTTTCAAAATGTTGATAAGCGCGAAATGGTCTATGTAAGGAAAAGAGCTGAGCACTCTTCATCCTCTCAGAATGTCCAGCACCCTTACTTTCGATTCAATCGCGCTCTAGATTTTGTAAAGCAAAACAATGGTGCCTGCATTCTGGCGATAGGTAGTTCGCGCGTGGAGGTTTTATTTAACGATGCGGATATGTCACGCCTATTTGGTTCGCCCTTCACCAAGCTTCAATACAATAATAGTTCCATCGAAGAAGCGCTGCACAATGTCAAGCTTCTTGCTAAAAGCGATGCAATGCCTCAGCGCCTGATTATAGGCGTTGATGACTTCTCTTTATTCAGTAGAGGGCTGAGTACCGAGATCAATAGAATGCCCCCTCCACTAACACTGAAGGAAAATTACACATTCTGGAGAGTCCTCCTATTTAGATGGCCTTCGCTACAGAATTTTCAAGATAGCATTGTTCATGCACCAGTTGGTTACCGTCCGTTATCCGCCCCAAGCGGGCGCCCGCCAATTAAAAAGCCGAATTCTGACTTATACCTCCTCCCAGCAAATGATAATTATCATGGACGTTACTTCGTTAACGAGGCAGTCAATGACATAACGGAAATCTTGTCAATTGCCAAGTTGCACGGCACGAAGGTAGATTTCTTTATAACTCCACGCTTTGTTTCCACTTACTACATGCGAGATCACGCTGCACTTCATGAGTTCAAGAGAAAGCTCGCGAGCGTAACTAAGTTTTATGATTTCAGCGGTGTTGTTTATGAGAATATCAGCCCCCGCTTCTGGCTTGAGACTAGTCATCAGACCTCTGAGATCGGGCTAATTATTGGCCAGATAATTAGTTCGGAGGCTGGAGAGAAGTTCTGGGGGAAACTGGTAACTCAGGAAAACGTAGAGAGCCATCTGCGAGAGCTAAAAAACAATCTAATTATTAACATCGACTCTTGGCTAAAAACCAAGCCTGATGGGGATATTCATCCAAAGCTACACAGCTGGCTGTTTGAACAATTTAGATCCAGAGACGTTTCTATCTCCAGCGTAATGCGCATTGATCCAAAGAAATGGCTTTTAAAAGAGAGCGCTCAAGCGACTTTGACAAGCGTAACTAGTTCGGCAACTATCACCCTCCCGCCACTTCAGGATGCCGACCGAGTTCAACTATCCATAACAGGAGCTCCACGTGATTTTTATCGAGCAGATCGATCGCGGCGATACATTGACTTGCTCGTCAATGGCAAACATTACGGCCGATTCATGTTTGGGGTGACTCGTGACACGGGGGCAGTATCCAATGAAAAAACAATTACAATATTAGGGGATTTCAGCAAGGAGACAAATCTGAGCTTTTCTGTGCTGCCGGAGAAAATTTCCGCCAACCCGAGGACTCCTCGGCTTTATATTGAGCGATACTTTCAAAGTTATATCGACAGGCAATCATCCGCACTCGGAGGCTATCTCGTTTGAATTCCCTGAAGTGCTGCCGGCATCCGAATTCTCAAGTTTTTCACACACTACATCTGATAACGCTGTGCTTAACCAAGTTCGATTGGAAGATCTGAAATCCATCCAAACAGCCCTGCATCAATATAAGAAATCTCATAATTTATATCCTATAAGCTACGGCTGGGATGGACTGTATACACAGTATGGGAAGGCTTCTGAAAACTGGATTCCTGGACTTTCTCCGCAGTTTATCAATAACCTTCCGCGAGACCCCAGAAGAAATTCTGACGGGGCACAGCAATACTTTTACAGGTCGAATGGAAAAGACTACAAACTGATTGCCCATGGTATTGTCACGCTCACTGGTGTGGACAAAAAATATATAGATCCACGACGTCCGGCATATGCGTTCGGTCTCTGGAGTGAGGATGCTATAAATTGGTGATTTGAGGGAAAGAAAATCTTCCAAATACCAACCAGTCTTGGAAATAAACCTATTGCAGATATCGTTAGTGTTACCGCCTTACTGGAAGCGGCATTTGGGTACTTGGACAACGAAATCTGCGCCGGGTGATACTGTTGCTGCAAAAAGGGGCTGGGGCGGTTGATGGAATTTTCTATTTTCGAAAAAGAGATTCCCCACATAGCATCTGATAAAAAATCAAGAGATATATCAAAAAATCGGGCAAGTTTTAGGGATGGTCTGAAGTACAGAAGCTGGGTAACCGCTCCACAAATCCCATCTGCCCATAAGCCCATAAGCCCATAAGCCGCTGATCATTGGATGCTGAGCTCCCGTTTCCACCGGAGCTCATCCCATGATGCGTCCCGATGCCAAGGTGCAGAATGGGTTTGTGGAGCGGTTACATTTAAATAACTAAACCTATTTATAGATCATGAATAGGTATAACCAAAAAGCTCTATCTCGGCCTTTAGTTTTCCCATAACAACCGCAGCCGACTCACTGTCGTAATACTTCGAATAATCTTCACGGTTCGACTTGTTTCTATGCGGCAGGCTGACACGCGGCAGCCCTAGCAAATCACAGACCTGATCAAAATCTGCCTGGATATTCTCGTAGCGCACCACGAATGACATTTTGGCGACTGCAGCCTGCAGTTCATCACCTTCATCAGCCAAGTAGTAAGCGAGGGGCTTGACCTCCGCAGAGTTTATGAACTGGAGGAAAGCCTCTCGACTCCATACGACTTGGCCACGGTGCGGGGAAAAATAATGGGAGACAACGCGTTCCCAGGGATTTCTTACACAGCAGAACTTGAACAGTCCATCGCAAACTTCTGGACCATACTCCCGGCGATACTCTGCATAGGTCGAGTGTTTGTGCGTATTGTATTTCTGCGAGCGAACCTCAAAGCGTTCAACGCCATCCTGATGAGGGGAAAGACAAACTACTTCATCATCAGAATAAGGGGAGATAATATTTTGAATCGAATTTCCACCAGTCTTAGGAATATGGATAAACAAAAAGTTATGTTTTAAAGACAACACAATACGACCCTCAAAAATTAGAAACGCAATCTGATTAGCCCCAGCGCTGAAAGAACGTCGGACGCCTACCTCAGACTCACGATAAGTGCGAATTGTACCGATGCTTCACCCAAGCATCGAACAGGCTCTATCAAGCCATTTACAGCTAGTCCGGCCTGAGTAACTCAAGCGTGTTCTGCGCCGCCTGCTTCCAATCATAGCGAGCGAGCTGCTCGGGAATCCGCGCAACACAGTCGGCATAAGCCTTCTGATCAGTCAGCAGCCGCTCGATACCGGCGCGGATGCTCTCGACCTGCAGCGGATCTACCAGACATCCGCCGCCTCCAGCCACCTCCGGCATGGAGCTGCAGTTGGCGGTGACTACCGGCACGCCGAACTGGAAGGCTTCGAGGATCGGCAGGCCGAAACCTTCATACAGTGAGGGCATCAGCAGTAACCGGGCTTTCGCATAGAGATAGCCTAGCTCCGCTGCTGAAACCGCCCCAAGCGCCACAACATCCATGCGGATGCCCAGCTGATCCACCAGTTGATCGATATCTACCATCCAGCCATGCCCGCCAGCCAGTACGAGTGGGTAAGCAGAGCGTAGCTCTGGCGCAAGTTGCGCATACGCCTCAAGCAGACGCTGGATGTTCTTGCGCGGCTCGGGCGTGCCGACGAACAGCAGGTACTGCTGCGGCAGCGCCCGTTCACAAGCCCCGGCCTCGAGGCGGGTGACGCCACAGGGTATGACGCGAACCTTGGCCTGGGTGGCAGGGAAATAGCGCGCAAGGTCACTGCGGCTGGACGCGGAGATGGTGATGATCCGTGCGGCCTTGCGCAGCGAGTGTGGCATCTGCAGGCGCTCGGACCAGTACTGCAGCGGCTTCATCGTTTCGGGGACGCGCTTCCAGGTCAGGTCGTGGATGGTCACGACGGCACGCACGGACGACGGCATGAGCAGCGGCAAGTGATGCCGCGGCGACCAGAACACGTCGAGACCATCGCGCTTGAGCTGGCGCGGCAGAACGATCTGATACCACAGATTCTCGGCCAGGCTGCCGGATTGCCTGGACAGGCGCAGGGTGACGTTGGGTCGGTTGGCGAACGGAGCCTCGAATGCCTGATCGCAGTAGAGAAACCAGTGCACGTCCTGCGCCTCGGTCAGGCGGCTCAGTAGCTCACGGGTATAACGACCTATCCCCGACAGAGGCCTGCTCAGCGGCCTGCAATCGACACCCACTTTCAACATCTGCATATCGCCTGTGCTGGGAAGGGCAAGAGTAGCCGCCTCAATGGCCAGCGCATCCCTTGCAAACTGCAATTACACCCGACAAGCTAGCCGCCTTCAATTTCAATCTGATACAGCAGGCATTGCATGCGTATTCTGGTAACCGGTGGAGCCGGCTTCATAGGCTCGGCACTTGTCCGTCATATTCTGCGGCAGACCGAGCACGGTGTGCTCAACCTCGACAAGCTCACCTATGCCGGTAACCTCGAGTCGCTCGCCTCCGTCGAGAACCACCCGCTCTACCAGTTCGTCCAAACCGATATCGGCGACCGCGA
>CAZKMS010000088.1:0-23318 GCA_964553805.1 uncultured Verrucomicrobiaceae bacterium | reverse complement strand
TCGTCACCGGGCCGGACATCATCTTCTTCTGGGTCGCGCGCATGATCATGGCGGGGTACGAATGGATGGGCGAGCTGCCGTTCCGAAACGTCTATTTCACCGGCATCATCCGCGACAAACAGGGCCGCAAGATGTCGAAATCCCTCGGCAACTCGCCCGACCCGTTGGAACTCATCGCCAAGTACAGCGCGGACGCCCTGCGCTTCGGCATCATGCGCAGCGCGCCGCTGGGGCAGGACATCCTCTTCGACGAAAAGAACGTCGAACTGGGCCGCAACTTCTGCACCAAGCTCTGGAACGCCGCCCGCTTCCGGCAGATGCAGAGTGGCTCAGGCATCCTGCCTGAGGAAAGTGGTTCGGGCATTTTGCCTGAAAGGAGTGCAACGGGCATTCTGCCCGTTGCAACCGAAGCCGAGATCAACCCCGCCCTGCTCAGTAGCGACGACAAATGGATCCTGCTCCGCCTCAACGCCGCCATCGCCGAGGTCACCACCGCGCTGGAGGAATACCGCTTCAGCGACGCCACCGCCACGCTCTACCGCTTCTTCTGGAGCGAGTATTGCGACTGGTATCTCGAGGCCAGCAAAGCCGTGCTGCAAGATGGAGCGCGGGCGCCCTCGCCCGCAGTCGAAGGCGCTCCCGCCTTCGACTCCGCCACTGACGGCGCAGCCGCACTAGGAAAATCAGACGCTGCGCGTGCAGAAAACGGGCAAGAGGCGGGGGCGCCTCTTGCTACGGGCGAGGGCGCCCGTGCTCCCAACACCCTCGCCGTCATCGACTTCGTTCTCGGCAACACGCTGCGTCTGTTCCATCCCTTCCTGCCGTTCATCACCGAGGAGTTGTGGCACGGCATGGGTTTCAACGCCGACATGCCGGAGAACCAGGGCGGCAAGAGCATCATGTTCGCCCCGTGGCCGAAGCCGTTGGACGCGGACGAGCTGGCCCACTTCGGCATCCTGCCCGAGGACGAAAAGGCTGCGAACGACAAATACGCTGCCGTCGAGCTGGGTCGCGGCCTGAAGAGCACCTTCAACCTCAACAAGCGTGTCCGCTTCGTTCTCAAACCGAACCAGGAGCTGCCCGCCCACGAAATCGAGGTGCTGCGCATCCTGCTCAACGCCGAACCTCTCGACGTGGACGCCGCGTTCACGCCGGCCAGAGGCACGCCGCTGGCGATCACGCCGCTGGGCGAACTTTTCCTGCCGCTGGAAGGCGTCATCGATGTCGAAGCGGAGCGCGCGCGCGCGGCCAAGGAATTTGACAAAGCCAGCGCCGAACTCGCCAAGGTGCGGGCCAAGCTGGCGGATGAAAACTTCACCAGCAAGGTGCCTGAAAAGGTGCTCGAAGAGCATCGCCAGCGCGAGGCGGATTGGGCGGCGAAAATGGCGAAGCTCGAGGAAATGCGCGCGGCGTTGAGCTGAGGTGCGTATTCCTGTTTGAACGGGTTTCATCGCCGGCTGGCGGGTTCCAGTATTGAACCAGCGGCCCGGCCGTCTTGCTCTGAGACGGACCCCAGCATTGCCGCTCCGTGTCAGCTTCCGAATCCTCAGTCCCGAAGGCCCGGCCGAAGCCACGCAGACGTTTCTGGCGCTGGTTGTTGGGGAGCATTCTGGGGCTGATTCTGCTGGTGCTGCTGTTTCACCGACCGGTGCTGCATTTCGCGATGGATTCAGTGGCGCCGCGGTTTGCGCAACGGGCCGGGCTCAAGCTGGAATGGAAATCGTCCGGTTCGCTGTGGTCGGATCTGAGTTTGCGTGATGTTCAGGTCGAGTCGTCGGAGAATGGCTGGCTGGAGCTGGCCAAGGCGGAAGAACTATCCGCGGATTACGATTGGCGGGCGCTCAAGCAGCGGAATTGGCCGGAGGCCGTTGACAGAGTGACGGTGCGTGGTCTGGAGCTGCGAGCGGATCTGCGCAAGCTGCCAAAGGCGAAACCCAAGACGGCATCCAAACCGCGCGCTTCCGGCCAGGCGCCGCCCTTGATCTGGCCGAAGCGCCTCGAGATCGATGGCGTGAATGCGGATGTCACGCTGGCTTCGGGCAGCCGGATTCAGATCGACGGTTTGCGTTTGGTGCAACCGGCATCGGGTGCGGGTGAGCTGGCCTGGAATGGAATCAGCATCACACCTGGCGCAGCGGGCAGGCAGCCGGTGGTTTTTCCGTCCGCACGCGCGCGATTGGAGAGGCGCGGGCAGGTGCTGCACGTGGCGGCCTTGGATTTGCCATTCGAGTCGAAGCTGGAGACGCTCGAGATTGATCTCGCCCAGTTTGAAGCCGGCAGCGTCAAGCTGGCCGTGGATTTGACGAGGGCAGCGGCGCGGTTGCAAATGAATGCGGCATTGGAAGATCTGTTTCAGGAGCCGTTTGCGACGAATGTCGGGATCACCCTGGCGGGGCTGAATGCGCGTGATTTGAGCCCACTGTCGCTGCCCCAGGGCTGGGCTTTTGAGGATGCAACGGGACAAGCGCAGTTGCGCGGTGTGTTGAAGGATTGGCGCGCCTGGCAGGCGGAACTGGAGCTTTCGACAGACGGGCTGGAGATCGCCGGCGTGAGCAAACTCGACAGCGCGCAGTTGTCGGCGCGGCTGGAGGATCATCGTTTGAGCGTGCCGATGCTGGAGGTGAAGCGCGCCAGCAATCAGGCGCGGTTGACGGCCGAGGCGCGGCTGACGCAAACACCGGCCACGCCGTTTGTGCAGGATTGGCAGGCCACCCTGGAGGGGGAACTGCCGCAGGTGGCGGCGTTGATGCTGAAGGAGCCGGAGTACGACGGAGACGTGCGGCTTTCCGCCAAGGCGGAGGGCGCGGGGCTCCGCGTGGGCAAAGCGGCGGCGAAGCTGTCCGGCACGGATCTGTCCTGGCAGCGCTACCGGCTGCCTGCGTTGCGGCTGGAAGCGATTCTGGATGAGAAACGGCTGAGTGTGACGGTGCCCGAGGCTGCTCTCGGTGAAGGCAACACGGCGGCGATCAACGCGGTGATGTTGCTGACGGAAGCCCTGCCGCTGGAGGCGGACTGGACGCTGCGTTTTGGATCCTTGCCGGTGTTGTTCGCAAGCACTGGACTGCCGGGACCGCCGCAGCCAGTGGGCGCGGCGCTGGTCTCGGTGGGGCGGATGAAAGCAAACCTGCCCGCGCTGCAGAAGGGTGATTTTTCATTGTTGCAGGCCGAGGCAAAGCTGGAGGCAACTGAAGTGCGGCTGGCGGCGCAAGGCGCGACTTTGGAGGAGGCGCCAGCGTTGCTGGAAAAAGTGGAGTTGGATGCGCAGGCGCAGGAGGGCAGCGTCAAGGTCACGCGCGGGCTGCTGCGGTTCGATGCGGACAATTCGATCACGCTGACTGGCGAGGCCGGGCTGGCAACACCACGGGCGTTCGCTCTGGAGACTTCGATCGTGCTGCCAAAGCTTGGGACGCTGGCGCCGTTGCTGAGGCCGTTCACGGACAAAGCGCCGACCAATGGCGAATTGCGTGCTGAGGCGAGCGCGCGCGGCGAGTTGTCGCCCTGGCATTGTCAGGGGAGTGTCGAATTGCAAGCGGCGGAAGTGCAGGTGCCCGGTTTGCCGGAGCGCGCGCATTTGGATATGAATGCGGTGTTTGCCGGCACCCGAACGGAGCTGTCGCGGCTGGAAGCGAGGCTGGGGCCGTGGACAGCACAGATGCGCGGCGTGGTGAGTCCGGCGTCGGTCACCATCGAGGATTTGTCGCTGCAACACGCCGAAACTCGCTTGGTCAGCGGCACCGCGCGGCTGCCGTTTGATTTGTTGAAGTCAACCCATGAAGGCGGGAGCGATGCGGGTCCGCTCGCCTTGCGATTGGAGGTGAAAGACCTCAATCCGGCCCCGCTTGCCGCTGCGTTGGGCGTGTCATCGGTCCCTGCGGGACGATTGAATGCGCAGTGGCAGATGGATGGCCGGTTGCCGGCACTGCGAGGCAATCTAAACGCGAAGTTTGATGGCAGCGAGGCCTTGATGAAGGACTTGCAACCGCCGGTGGTGGAAGTCGATTTGATGCTTGCGGACAAAGAATTGAAGGCGTCCGCCCGCGCGGTGCAGGCGCCGCTGCAGCCGATGACTTTGGAGGCCGCGCTGCCTTTTGACGCGGCGGCGTTGGCGAGCGATCCGCAAAGTCTGATGAGAGCCCCAGTGCAGGCCAGCCTGCGCCTGCCGGAAACCAGCCTGGAGTTTGCCGCCCAATTTGCGCGGGAGTGGATCAAGGATCTGCCTGCGCGGTTGAGTCTGGAGGCGGATCTTGCCGGCACGCTGGCTGAACCCAAGCTGAATGCGCAAGTGTCGCTGGACTGCCGGGAGGTGGTGTTGGCGCGCCCTGATTGGCCTTCCATTCGCGACGTCAAGCTGCGTCTGCAGGCCCAGGACCAGACTGTCCGGCTGGAGGAGTTGTCGCTGCTGCTTGCCGGCGGCCGCGTGCGGGCGCAAGGCACGGCAAACATCGCTCCGCTGACCAATCCGGAGGTCAATCTCGAATTGGTTGCCGAAGAGGCGCTGCTCTACCGTGATCCAGGCACGTCGTTGCGGGCGGATGCGGCCTTGCGCTGTCAGGGGCCACTCAAAACGGCGCGTCTGACTGGAACGGCCGAGCTGGTGCGCGGACGCTTTTACAAAGACATTGATCTGGCGCCGGCGCTCAAGCTGCCCTCGGATGCGCCCGCAGTGCCACCGGACACCAGCCGCGCCTCCGCGCGCCTCGAGCTTCCGGCGTTTCTGGCGGACTGGCAGTTCGATCTGATCGTCAAAACGCGCGAGCCGGTGCTGCTCTCCGGCAACTTGATCAATGGGGCGGTGTCGCTCAGCACTGCGTTGCGGGGCACCGGCCAGGAGCCTTTGTTGAGCGGCGGCGCCAATGTCGATCGCATGCGGTTGAAGCTGCCCTATTCCGTGTTGAAGGTGACGAGTGGCGAGGTGCTGCTGCAACCGGAGCGTCCGCTCGATCCGCTGCTGAAGGTGCGCGCGGAGTCGTTCATGCCTTCCCATCAAGTGACGGTGTTTGCGAACGGGCCGCTGTCGAATGTCAAAACGCGTTTGATCTCCTCTCCGCCGCTGAGCGAGGCGGACATCGCGGCGTTGCTGGCCACGGGCACCACCTTGAGCGGTGACGGCTCGCAAGCCGCGGCGGAGGCGGTGACCCGCGGGGTGTTTCTCTACGTGAGCGAGTGGTACCGGAAGACCTTCAACAAGGAGAAGGTCATTGACGAAAAACCGTCGCGTTTTCACTTTGGTTTGGCGCCTTCCGGCATCGGCTCGGAGCGGTCGGTGGATGCGATGCAGGCCACTTATGATTTTGACGATCACTGGCGCTTGAGCGGCCAGTTTGCGCCCAGCGGCCGGGTGCGCGCGGCCTTGGGTTACTTGATTCGTTTTGGCAAAGCCCGCGGCGGTCAGAAGGTGGTGGAAGAGCCGGCGCCGGTGAACGGGGAGGCTGCTCCATGAGGCGAAGTTTTGCCAGCGCCGGCGCGGCCTTGCTGCTCGTCATGACCGCGCCAGCCGCGGAGACGCTGGTAAAAAATGACATCACCGTGCTGCTGCAAGGCATCGATGAAGCCAATACCCAGGCGTTGCATGAGGAGCTGGAGGATCAAATCACGCTGGCTGGCGAGGACGCCTCGCTGGAGCCGCTGGCGGATGACTTGGCGTTTTTCGCCCGGCTGCACCTGCTGCGGGCAGGCTATCCTGATGCCTTTGTGCAGTGGCGCTTGCAGGGGCGGACCATTTTTTTAGAAGCGCAAACCGGTGAGCAACTGCTGCTGGGTGAGCTGCATTGGGAGGGTGATCTGGTGCTGCCGGAGGAGGAATTGCGGAAGTACTTTTTGCGGCCCGCAGAGAAGCGGGAGGACGCCGACAAAGACGCGCTGCGCTGGGTGGAAGCGGATGCGGAGGATGGCGCCGAACTGGTGGCGCGCCGCCTGCGTGCGGATGGTTATCTGGAGGCTGCCTGCGTTTTGACCAAGCTGCCAATCACGCCGTCCGGCCGCCAGGACGTGAAGCTCACGCTGACCGCAGGTCCTCGATACACTTTCGGAGTGATCGAAGTCGAAGGCGTGCCTGCGGAGGCGCAGGCGCAGGCGGACGCGCTGGTGCTTGAGGCGGGCGGCGGCCCGTTCAGTGAAAGCACGCTGCAGTCTTTGGAGCGGCGGTTGAAAGAGGCGCTGACAAGCCGGGGCTGGCTGGATGTCCGTGCCGTGTCCTCCTTTCAGCGCGCTCCCGGTGGCGGCGCGGTGGATGTCGTCGTCAGCCTGGCGACGAGCGGTCGTCCGGTCATCATCCAAGTGAGTCCAGAGGCAGGCTTCAGTCGCGGCGCCCGCCGGGTGCTCAAGGCTGGATTCAAGCCGCTGGTGGGCGATCATTGGTCCACGGACGCCGCTGAACTCTCCTACCGCAGATTGCTGAACACGGGCATGTTCGCGTCGCTCGACACGGTCGTGGAGCCGCTCACGGATCCGGCCGTCGCGGAATTGCAAGTGCTCGGCGAAGAGACCAAACCGAAGACGGTCGGCTTCGAGGTCGCGTTGGATACCTTTCTCGGCCTCCAGTTGGGGCTCACGTATCGCGACAACAACCTTTGGAACAGCGGCCGCGCCCTGGCCGCGGCTGCCAACTACAGCCTGGCGGGGCCGACTGGCTACCTGAGCCTGACAGATCCGGCTTTGTTCAACACCACGTATGCGGGCACGGTCCGGCTGGGCGGCGATTTTTTTGACCGCTACGAATACGATCGCCGCACCTTGGCGGTGAATGCCGAGGTCTCACGCCAGTTTTCGACCCGCTTCAGCCTGTCCGTTTATGCGGCGCTGTCGGTGAGTTCGGTGACCTCCGAGCTGCCGCCTGAATGGATTGGTCCAGACGAATATGGCTACTTCAACGCTGGCTTTTCCGCCTTGCTTGACCATCGCAACAGCCCGGTGCTGCCGACGAAGGGCTGGTTTTTGAGCGCGCGGGTGGATTACAACATGGACGCCGTCGGCGAGGGCGCCAGTTACCTCCGGCACGAGGCGCGCGCGGCCTGGTTGCTGCCGCTGGGTGAAAAATGGCGGCTTGGATTTGGCGGGGGGCTGGACAGCATTAGCGGCGCGTCGTGGACGGAGATTCCGATCGACAATCGCGTCTTCAACGGCGGCCCGAACAGCGTGCGCTCGTTTGCCATGCGCGAGCTGGGACCCGTCACCGAGGGCGACACGCCACTTGGTGGTACGGCGGCGATTTTTGCCAGTGCGGAGTTGAGTCACAAGATCATGCCGAATCTGGAACTCGCGGTGTTTTACGATGCCGGCTCATTGGACTTGGACGAGTCGAGCCGGCCGCTGCATTACTCCTCGGACTTTCGGCACGCCGTCGGGGCGGGCTTGCGTTACTTGCTGCCCTTTGGCCCCTTGCGTCTTGATTATGGCTACAACCTGGACCGGCGACCGGGCGAGGATCGTGGTTTCCTGCACCTGACGGCGGGTTTTGCTTTTTGAGGTGAGGCAATTTGCGACGAGAAAGAACCATGGGGAGCGTACTTTTGAATCTTCGTGAAACACCCGCTTATCCTCTGTCTCGCTCTCGGTTTTGGCCGCCTTGCTTTGGCGCAAACTCTTCAGGAAGCCGATTTTTATCGCATCACCGCCTTCTCACCACCCGGGGAAACGGCGTTTGAAGCCGGCTCGATCGAACTGCTGCCGCAGGGGAGGCTGGCGGTCGGCACCCGCCGGGGGGAAATTTGGCTGGTTGACAATGCGCAGGCTGACGATCCCGCGCAGGCGAAGTTCCATTTGTATGCCTCCGGCCTGCACGAGGTGCTGGGGCTGGCTTGGAAGGAGGACGGTTTGTATGCCACCACTCGCTACGAGGTAACTCGTTTGCGCGACGAAGACGGCGATGACCGCGCGGATGTGTTTGAGACCGTTGCCGATGGCTGGGGTGTGTCCGGCGACTACCATGAGTATGCGTTTGGGTCGCGCTTTGATGGCCGGGGTGATTTGTGGGTGGCGCTTTGTCTCACTGGCTCCTTCACCAGCAAGGCGCCTTTTCGCGGCTGGGTGTTGCGCATGCATCCGGATGGACGGTTGGAGCCTGCGTGCTCGGGCATCCGCAGCCCGGGCGGCATTGGCTTTGACGCCGATGGCGCGGTTTACATGACCGACAATCAGGGGCCCTGGCGCGGCGCATCGACGCTGCAGCATCTCGTTCCGGGCAGCTTTCAAGGCCATCCTGGCGGCAACGAATGGTATGCGCAGGCGCCGAACATGGGGCCGCGTCCGCCAGACCCGCTGCCGGAGGCCTTTTTGCAAGGGCGCAAACGCGGCGAGGCGAACCCGGGCGGTGATCCGGTTCGCTTGGTGCAGGAGCGGGCGCGCATCCCGCAATTGCTGCCGCCGGCGGTTTACTTGGTGCATGGCAAGATCGGCAACTCGCCCACCTTCATCGAATACGACCTGAGCGGCGGAAGGTTCGGGCCGTTTGGCGGCCAGCTCTTCGTGGCTGATCAGAGCCACAGCAACATCAGCCGCGTGTTTTTGGAGACGGTCAAAGGCGTTCGCCAGGGTGTCGTCTTTCCGTTTCGGGGTGGGTTCGCTTCGGGGCTTATCGGTGGCCGCATGGACGAGGAAGGACGGTTGTATGTTGGCGGCAGCGACCGCGGCTGGGGCGCGCGGGGCGGCAGGCCATTTTGCTTTGAGAGGCTGGAATGGACCGGCAGGACGCCGTTTGAAGTGCATGAAATGCGTGCTTTGCCGGATGGCTTCGAACTGACGTTTACGGAGCCGGTTGATGCTGAAAAAGCGGCCGACACGGCCAGCTACACCATGCGCGCCTTCACCTACGCCTACCGTGAGGATTACGGCGGGCCGGAGGTGGACGAGGTGCTGCCGCGGATCGTCTCCGCGCAGCCGGGTTCAGATGGCCGCTCGGTGCGGCTGAAAGTGACACCGCTGACGCGCGGCCACGTGCACGAACTGCATCTTGAGGGCTTGCGCAGCAACACGGGGCAGCCGCTGCTGCACCCGGCGGCTTACTACACTTTGAACGAGATTCCCTGATCTTGTTGCGTCAGGGGTTCGAGACGGGCGGCAGGTTAGGCAGGCGGCCACCGCCACCGCCGCCACCACCGCCGCCGCCGCCGCCGCCGCCAGTTGTTGTGGTGGTGGTGGAGAAGGGCAAACCGGCGGAACCGGCGCCCATCAGCGAATTCGGGATGAAGGCGCCCGTGTAGTAGCTGGCTTGGCCATCTTCAGAAAAACCGGTTCCTCCTCCCGTCGTGTTATCAGCAATTTGATCGGGCGGTCCGATGATTTCAAGGCCGCCAACGGTGAAGGCGGGCGGGTTGAAGTCGGGCTCCCAGCGCAAGGCCACGTAGCGGGCGGTGACGATCTGGCTTGGTTTGACCTTGAAATAGCCTTTGCCCTCGCGGTCCTCATAGGAGGCAATCGGTTTGTTGTTGTCAAAAGCTGCCGGGTCAAACGATTTGCGGCCGCGCCAATCCTCGAGTTCGGGCAGCTCGGTGAACGCATACACCTCGAACCGCACCGGGCGCGGCGAATGCACGGAGCCAAACTCGTTGAGCAAGCGCGGCTTGCCGAGATCATAGATGACCGTGCGGTATTTTTCCTCCGAGTCCGGGAAGGCGAAGCTGCCATAGTTGGCAGCCACATCAGTGCCGCCTGCGGGCGACGGGTCCACATAGATGATGCGCGCACCGGCCAAGCTGGTCGCCATGTTGGAAATCTGGCCTTGAATCGCATTTTCGGAGGGCAAAAGCCGGCCATAGACCTCAAAGTTGCGGACCGTGGCTGCCTTGGACAGCTCGTACTCCACTTTGACATACTTGCACTGAATGCCCGCAAAGGGCAGTGCCACCAGGTTGTCGGCTGGGGAGAAAAGAATCTGGCCCAGTGGCGTCCAGCGGTTGTTGTCGGTGCTGGCGGAGATGGCAAACTTACCTTCGCCGCCGCTGTTTTGAAACGAAACACGGTCGATCACGGCCTGCCAACCCATGGCGATGACGGCGTCACTTTTGCCCGTGGGCATGGAGGCCGTCTCGGATACCCCGTCGGACAAGAGCGCGCTGACGCGGCCGATGCGGTTGGAGGATTCGATGTGATTTCCGTTCAAGGCACCCACAGCCACTTCAGTGGGCCGGTTGGCCAAGGCGGGCAGTCTTTGCCAGGCTGCTTGGCAGGGCGAAACCGCGCCGAGCACCGTGACCAAGGAAACCAGGGAGCGTAGCATTTTCATAGGAAGAGAGGGATTTGCGAGAATGATGTCACTGCTGCAGCCTGAATCACGGCCGTGCATGCTAGTTAACACCTTTTTCCGAAGCTGTAAACGCGTTTTCTTCCTCCTAAAAAGAAACTTCAGGCGAGATGTCGAGAGTCTCATGGAAAGGGCGGCGCAGGTCGTCTTCGAGGGCGCGCCAGAATCGCCATGGCAGCCATGACGGGTGTGAGCCAGGGAAAGAGGTGGCCGGCGCGCGTGAAAAAGGTCACCTCCTGGCGCGGTGCAATCCGGTGGGTCAGTGCGCCTTCTTCGAACACGGGCAGGCGCGCGGTCACGCGCCCGTAAGGGTCGATGAACTGGGTGACGCCGGAGGTGGCGGCGACCACGATCCAGCGCCGGTTTTCGGCGGCGCGCAGTTGAAAAAGCCGGGCGTGCTGCTCGTGCTGGCGCGCAGTCCAGGTGATTGCGTCCATGGTCGGTGCGACGATGAATTCCGCTCCCGCGGTGGCCAGGCGTTGCAGGACATCTTGAAAGTCGCAATCGAAGCAAACCGGCGTGCCGATGCGGCCGTGGGGGGTTTGGGCAGGTTGCGCCTCGGTGCCGGGGATGCCGTCGTCAAAGAGATGAACGGTGTGGTTTTTGAAGTGCTTGTGCAGGACGCCCTGGGCGTTGAGTGTCAGCGCGGTGTTGTGCCAGCCTTCCTCACCCACCCAGGTGTGGGTGCCGAGAACCAGCACCAGCGACGGCCGTTCCCGCAGAAAAGCCATGACCGCCTCCAGGTCGCGGGGGGTGCGGGTCAGATCACTGGCGTAGGCGTACTCCGGCCAGACCAGGAACTGGCAGTCCGGCGGTGCCTGCTCCGAGAGGCGCAGGTAAGTCCGAAGCGGAGCCATCTCCGCTTGCACGGCAGTCACCACGATCCGGGGATTGGCTGGTTCCGAAGGCGGCGGCAAACCGGGAAATGCCCAGCCAGCGAGAGCCAGCAGGCCGACCCAGCGCGCGCGGCCGGAGTTGGCGAGCAACCGCACCGCGAGCACGGTCAGAAAGGTGACTCCGTACACGCCGAGCCAGGGCAGCAGCCAATGCGGTCCACGCGCCACCCCGACGCCGAACCAGGGAAATCTCAGCCAGAACAGTTCGCCGCGGGTGAACTCGATCAGCGTCCAAAGCGCCGCGGCAGCGACGGCGAAACGCCAGCCGCCCCATCTCTGTGAAGTGCGCCGCGCCAGCAGGGCCGCCAGCAGCGCGAACAGGGCATGAAACGCCGCCAAAATGCCAAACAAAGCCGGCGCCATGCCGTGGAAAATCTGCCAGAACCAGGAGGCGCAGAGGCCGTAGGCGATGAAGCCGTGCGCAAATCCGGCGATGAGCGCGACAGCGGGTGTCAAATCCCGCAGGCCCCAAAACAAGAGCGCCAGCGCCAGCGGCATCAACCAAAACAGATCGACCGCGGGAAAAGCAGCCGCATACGCCAGGGCGGAGAGCAGGATGGCTCCGCTTTTGAGTATCACCTGCTTTGTCATCCAGTGGATCTTGAATGAAACCAGCGCGCGAGGCCACGAAAAAACGGCGTGACTCCTGGCAGAGTCACGCCGTTCGCGCGGGAGGTCTTGGAGGGAATTAGAAGCGAATGCTCACGTCAAAGGTGAAGCGGTCGTCGAAGTAGCCTTTCGGGTCGTTGACCGAGCGTTCGTAGGCCACGCCGAGATCGACATTTTCCAGCACGCGGATGCGCAGGCCGCCGCCGACGGTCACCTGCGTGCTGCCGTCCGCGCCCATGGCGCCGAAGTTGAACAGGTCGTAGCCCTCGGCGTTGAGCGGCAGGTAGTTGCCGTTGTCGACCACCGTCCAGCCATTCACAAAGGCGAAGGGGATGAACCAGCGGCTGACGTAGTAGTCCGCTTGCAGCGAGTAATGGCACACCGTGCTCTGCACGTCGGAATCGATGGGCACCCGGAAGCCGCCGTTGGCGGTCAGGTGGAAGTCACCGAAGCCTTTCGCGGCTGACAGGAAGAAGTCGAACTCGCCGTCGCCGCGGCCGTGGAAGATGTCCTCCTCGCCAGTGGGCACGACAAAGCTGACGCCCGGTGTCAGGATGAACTGATGCGCCTCGCTGTCGATCACGGCATATTTGAGGCCGAAACCGAGGTCCGCCCAGCCGTCGAAATCGTTGCCCAATTCTGGATTGACCCAGAGGTAACCGCCCTGGCGCATGAAGACCCCCAACCGGTCCGTCACCGCATAACGCACCTGAACGCCAGTCGCATAGGCGTCGCCGCCGGCGGTGACGAAGTCGTTTTTAATGTTCTGGTAAATGAAGACCGGACGGATTTCCGAGCGGATCACCGGATCCTCGAAGTAGGCGAAGTTCGCCACGGGCGAGATGGTGTGTTCTTTCCAACTCGCAGCTTCCATCGGGATGGGCGCAGGGGTCGGAGGCGGACCGGCGAGAGCCGGAGTGAAAGCGGCGGCTGCGGGGAACAGGCAGCCGAGCGCGAGGAGATGAAGGTTGGGCTGAGTGATTTTCATGGTGAACTGATTGTCATGTAAAATTTATATTAAATCGATTAATCTGTAAATAATAAAATTTCAATATTTACAGCGATGGCGGCGCTGGAGCTTCCTCCTGTTGAAAGGTTCAGGCCAATGACAAGCCCATACGGCGCGCGGCTCAGCGTCTGCTCGCTCAGCCGATGGCGCGCGCTTTGCGCAAGGCGGCGCGCACCAGCAAGGTCTCGCCGACATTTTCGCTGGTGAGCAGTCCAACGAGGCGGCCGCTGGCCGGGTCGGTGACGGGAATGACGGGGCAAGGGTTGCCCTGCAGGCGCTCCATCGCCTCCGGCAGGGCCATGGCGGGATGCACGCGCTGGTCGCAGATTTCCATTACCTCGCCCACCTGCTGGGAGGGGCCGTGGCTGGCCAGGGCGGCGATCAGGCGGTTGCGGCTCAGGATGCCCAGCATGCCGCCATTGGCGTCCAGGACGGGGAAGTCTTGCTGCGTGCCAGCCAGCAGATGATCCACCGCATGGCGGAGTTCCGCGTTGGGAGGCAGGGCATGAAATTCGGTCTGCATGGCGTCCCGCACCAGCAGGTTGCGAGTCGCCTCCTGCTGGCTGACCACGGCGGCTTCCTGGCCGGCGGCCATGAAGATGAAGAAGGCGATCAGCAGCAGGATCGGATTGAAGACGCCGTAGAGCAGCATGGCAACGACGACCACGGCGGCGAGTGCCTGCCCGATGCTGGCCGCCCAGCGTGTGGCGCGCTCGTAGTCGGTGACCATCGCTAGCAAGGCGCGCAGCACCCGGCCGCCATCCATCGGGAAGGCCGGCACCATGTTGAACACGACCATGAACAAATTCCACATCATGAGGTGGTCCCAGAAGTTGCCTTGGAGATGAAAGGCGTGGTTGGGGTTGAAGTTCAGCTTCAAACCGAGGGCCACGGCGATGACGGCGGCGATGGCGACATTGACTGCCGGGCCGGCGAGGGCGACCACCAGCTAGTGCGCCGGTTTGCGCGGCATGCGCTCCAGCCGGGCCATGCCGCCGATCGGCAGCAGCGTGATGTCCGGTGTGCGGATGCCGTAGCCGCGGGCGGCAAACACATGACCGAACTCGTGCAGCAGCACGCACAAAAACATGGCACTGACCAGCAGCACCGCTGACAACGCGCCCGCAGCGCCTTGCCCGCCGCTCATGCCCTGCACCGCCACGAACGCCAGCAGCAGGAAAAAGGTGATGTGCACACGCACCTCAGTGCCGGCCACGGTGGCGACGCGAAAGGACCATCTCATGGGGTTAACGTGGCTCATTGCCGGGCCGCCCGCAAGCAGGCGCGGCGGGGAATTGCGTCCAAGTCTTTGACAGGACCCGTCTTCCCGTCGTCAATTTCACCCCGATGCGTTTGTCCCAAGCTTCTTCGTTGTTTGTCGCCGGTCATCGCGGCATGGTCGGCTCAGCCTTGTGCCGGGCGGCTTCGACGCGTCATCCCGGCCTGCGACTGATTGCCGCGCCGCGCGCGGAACTGGACCTGCTCAACCAGGCGGCGGTGGAAGCTTTCGTCGCCAGGGAACGGCCGGATGTCGTGGTGGTTGCCGCGGCGCGGGTCGGCGGCATCCACGCCAACCGCACCTACCCGGCGGACTTCCTTTACGACAACCTCATGATTGCGGCCAACTTGGTGCGTGCGGCGCATGCGCAGGGCGTTGGCCGCCTGCTTTTTCTCGGCAGTTCCTGCATCTACCCGCGTCTGGCGCCACAGCCGATGCCGGAGGATTGCCTGCTCAGCGGTCCGCTGGAAACCACCAACGAGGCCTACGCCATCGCCAAGATCGCCGGCTTAAAGCTCTGCCAGCACCACCGCGCCCAGCATGGCGTGCTGTTTCATTCGGCCATGCCGACCAATTTGTATGGCCCGGGCGACAACTACCACGCCGAGAACTCCCACGTCATCCCGGCGCTGCTGCGCCGTTTTTACGAGGCCAAAATGGCCGGCAAGGACGAGGTGGCTGTCTGGGGCAGCGGCACGCCGCGGCGCGAGTTTCTGCATGTCGATGATTTGGCGGACGGCTGCCTGCACCTGCTGGAGGTGGACGATCCGCCGGACTGGGTGAATCTGGGCTGCGGCAGCGATGTCTCCATTCGCGAGCTGGCGGAGCTGGTCAAGGAAACCACCGGCTTTACCGGCCGCCTCGCCTTTGACCCTTCGATGCCCGACGGCACCCCGCGCAAGCTGCTCGACGTCACCCGCATGACCGCCCTCGGCTGGCAGGCGCGCATCCCGTTGCGCGAGGGGCTGGCCCAGGCCTACCAGGATTTCCTGGCCGCCTTGGAGAGCCACACCGCGCGGGAAGTGTAGCTCAGGCATCCTGCCTGAATCGAGTCTTGCAGGCTTCCAGCCTGTCGCGAGTGATCCGGGCAGGATGCCTGAGCTTCAAGCACTCCGCCAAACCCCGGATCAATGGCCTTGTGGGATGATCTGCATACCGAAAGAGTCAGTTCCCGGCATCAGGGCTTCAGATCCGTCAGGCTGGCTCCGTCAAGACCGATCAGGCTGGGGTTAATTTGGTTATGCAGGGTGTCGGGGTCGAGTTTGACCCCGGCGCCATCGTTGGAAATGGCGGCTCCGAGTTTGCTTCGCACGATCGCATCGGCAAAGCTGGCCCCATCCATGCCAACGAGGGTGTTGATGATGGACGACATCTCGCTCGGTTTGATCAGGCGGTCGCCGATCTCCACCATGTTGCCGCCACCAGCCGCGACGATGTTGCCACCGTCCGCCCGGATGATGTTGCCGCCGCCCGCCGCGACGATGTTGCCGCCGCCCGCCGCGACAATGCTGGGCGGGTCGGCGAAGATGAGGCTGCCAATCGTCGCAAATCCGGCGTCGTCATTGGAGATCGCGTTGCCGCCGCCGCCCGCGACGATGTTGCCGCCGCCCGCCGCCACGATGTTGCCACCACCCGCCGCGACAATGTTGCCGCCGCCCGCCGCCACGATGCTGTTCACCGGATGCGTGAGCTGATTGAGCATGGTGTGGACGTTCTGGAAGCCATTGATGGAGCCGCGCACAAAGACCTGTTGGTTGACGGTTGCTCCAGCGGCCATGCCGAGACCGTTGTCGGTGCTGTGCGTCATCATGGATTCCCTGGGAACATTTGGAAAGAGTTGGGACTGAGCTGCAATCAGCAGGCTGCGCCCGCTGCCAAGCGGGATGACCAGGGATCCATTGTCCAGTTGAACCACATCAGCGCCGCCAGTGACCGCCGTAGTGGAATCAACCGTGATGCGGCCGACATGATCGCCCATGACATTGCGCATGCTGTCGTCCAACCAGATGCCGATGCCCTCCAACAGATCTCCGACGCCCTGCCACCAGTCGGTTGCCCCGCTTGCATCCTTGCGCACCTTGATGATCAGGGGCGCGCTGGATCTGGCGGCGGCGTTCGCCACCGAAATGTAGGCGGATTTGTCCACGATCGCAGTGCCAGGGAAGGGCTTGTTCACGGCAAGCTTCATTTTGACACAATAGACCGTTGATGGCGGAATGTTCTTGAACTTCCAGCGGACAATATCAATGGGGCCATCCTCCGGCCGGCGCTTGCCTTTGATTTCCTTGATCTCGAAGTAGTCCTTCTGGAAGGAAGCCGTGGTGGACGTGGTTCCTCCCACGGGATTGAAACACAGAGGTTCCTGCCCGAGATAGCGCGTTCCGTAGGGCACCTGCATCGCCACCTCGCCAGGACCGGAAGCTCCGTATCCCAGGTTGCCGAAGAAGATGAAAATTTCAAATCCTTCAAATCCTTCCAGAATGGAGGCATCGCAGATTCGGCCAATAAAAACGCGCGTGCTTTGGATGTTTAGCTGGATCGGCGTGGTGATGCCAGATGTGCCGTCTGCCTTCATGGTGAACGTCATACCTTCGAACGGAAACGCCTTCGCCGTCCCTTTCGGCGCGGAGGCCGGCGCTGCCGGCGCGGTGGCGGGGGCATTGCTCGCCTGGGTGGCATACACCTTGGGATAAATGGGCGCGGCGTAGTTCTTGAGCACGCCGTTGGAATAGAGGGAGGCCGGAATGGGGCTGGTCATGTTCAGCACGAGCTGACGGGTGACGGTCTCATCCGGAGCGACCTCGCCAATGCCGAATACGGCCGTGCCTGGAGAGCCGCTCAAGGCGACATCGTAAGCTTCGTTGAACTTTTGCAGAGCCGGCACGCTGGGCGTGGTGAATCCGGCTGGAATGGGCACGCGCAGCTTGGTGTCCACGGCGTAGAAACTGCCTTTGTTGGTGAAGGTCAGGTCATACGTCACCTGGAGATTGCCGCCCGGCCCAGCGACGAATGCGATGTCACGAGGGCGGGGGCGGTCCATGGCGAACTGGAGCCTCTTGACCACCTTCGCATATTCGATGGGGGGAGAGCCGATCACGGGATAAAAGAAGTCCGGACAGGTGAGCTGCAGTCCCTGCCCCTGCTTGTGAACGGCGGAACTCAGGCCGGCGATGTATTCACCTGATTTCACGTTGGGAGTCAGTTGGACGCGGTAGCTGAGCCGCCGCGCGAAGGGGGCGGTCATCGGCGGCAGATCGCCGAGGTCGAAGGTGAAGGAGCGGATAGCTCCGGGGCCATCGTATATGCCGTTGCCGTTTTGATCGAGGAACTCCGAGGCTCCCGAGAAGAGAGCCACATCCGTTTTGGGTCCGTATTTGTCGATCTTGCCGTTGCCGTTGTGGTCAATGAACGGCTCGCCACCGGGAGACAGTATGCTGCCTTTGGCATCGTAGAAGCGGAAGCCGGCGGAACTGCTCAGCGGGATGCCATCCAGGCTGAACTTGCGCATGAAGGCATCGGCGTCATAGACCATGCGGCGCAGGGTGCCGATGGTCACGTGGCTCTTGAAATCCACGGCCGCTCCGTTGGCTGTTTTGGCTAGGGTGAACTGCGTGGCCGACGGCACCGAACGCACGTGGTAGATGGCGCTGGTGGATAAAGCGGAACCGCCGCCCTCGAGATAGGGCAGCAGCACGCGCTCCCCAATGCTCAAATGATGGGGCGCATCGGTGGTGAAGATGTCGGTGTCCGCGTCGCCGGCGAGATAGACATCCGGAGTGATCTCCGTCTCGTAGGGCACACCGTCGAACAACTGCGTTCGCGTCGCCGTGGCTCCGCCGTAGTTCCAGACGCTGAGTTCGTACCCGATCTGTCTGCGGCCATCCACGAAGACGGCGGCAATGTCGCTGGTTCCCAGCTTGGCCCAGGAATCGGAGAGGGCCAGTTTTTGCAGGCCCATCTCGGGCCGGGCCGCGGGCGGCTCCGCGGAGACAAAGGTTCTTGCAATCTTGTCGCCCGCGATCACGCCGCCCCAAGCGGCGATGACGCCGCCGCCGGGCGGGGTGGCGGTGAAGTCGAAGTTCAGGTTCTGGATCTGGATGTTGAACGACTCGCCGTTGCGGAAGAGTTTCTCGAACAAGTCGTAGGCCACGCGCACCTGGAAGCGCATCTGGCGCGAACCGCCCGGTTCGACATCGCCGATTTTCCACGTCAAGATGGGGGTATTGGCGGTGGGGGTGAGGCCGGGGTCAAGCAGGCCGTTGGGAGCCGCGATCAGGGTGTCCGCGTCCACATAGATGCCCAGATAGTTGCCGGAGCCGTTTCCGTGCGCGGTGCTGATCAGACGGGTGCCGAGCGGGATCTGATCGGTAACCTGGCCGCCGGTGACCACAAAGCTGGCTTCGTTGGTGGCGGTGATCGTGTAGGTGATGAGATCGCCGGCCTGCACGATGCTCTTGTCCTTGGCGATGGATATCTTGATTGGCGGAGAAACCGTGGTGCCGAAGATCGGCGAGCGCACCTCCTTCCCCTTGGAGATGCGGTAGGTGAGCCGGTCGTTCTGAATCAGCACGTTGTAATCCACCATGTCTGCCTGATTCATCTGCACGGTCAGGAACTCATTCACCTCGGCTCCGGGCTGGATGTCGCCGACCTTCCATTGCACGTCGGCGATCTCTCCTTTGCTGCCCAGGATCTGTTTGAAGTAGCTGGGGACCGAGGCGTGGCTGGCTGAGTCGAACCTTGTGTACCGCGGCACGCGACTGTTCAAGGTCACCTTGGCGGCCTTCGCCGTGCCGATGTTTTTGCACTTGATCTTGTACATGATGAACTCGCCCGGTTTCACCGTCAGCCCGGAGGGATCGGAGTCCGTGTCCACGTCCAAGGTCAGTTCCAGCACCGGCGCCGCTTTGATGGTGAAGGGGCCGGCCACGGGCCCCGTGTTGCCGCGGTGGCCTATGGCTTGGGTGCGGGCGCGGAAATAGAGCTTGCCCACGGGGAACTTTTTCGTCGCGGCCACCCAGGTCAGGCTGGAGAGTGACGCCCGTGCAAGCAGGGGTTCGGGAAGATCCCGCCAGCTTGCGGACTGCTTCGGGGTGGTGGTGTACTGCACTTTGACCTGGATGCCGTTCAGACTCCATCCCTGCTCCTGGCGCGCGGTGAACTTGAGTTCATCGCCGGATTTGCCCTTGCCGGTCTTCAGGGTCTTGCCGTTCACCGCCACCGCCAGCGAGTTGGCGGGCGGCACGAAGGGATCGAGGCTGCCGTCGCTGTCAGCGATCGTCACCGTGGCGGACGTGATGTCACCGAGCGCGCCGGCGCCGGGGGGATCGAGCTGCAGCAGCACCGTTTCATCGCCCTCCTGATCTTCGGCATCCGGCAGGGGAGTGACGATGATGACCTTTTCGGTTTCACCATTGCCAAAGATCAGGGGGCTTTCGGAAATGGTGAAGTCGGCATCCGGCGTGGCGGTGCCACCCGTGATGGAAAAAGCCACCGTCAGTTCTCCACTGGCGCTGCCCGTGCGCACCACGCGGACGGAGATGGGTTCTTCATCGTCTTCGTTGCCGGCGTAGGAGTCGGCATCGAAGGAAACCAACTGCGGCCCTTCAACGACTGGCTGCTGGAAGCTGGGCTGATAAGCGTCGCCCTCTGCTCCCGGCACGGTTAGGGACAGCGGAGGGTTGGCCATCGGATCAGCCGGCCCGGGAAGGATGACATCGATCCGCCGCTCGCCGTTTTCCATCACTTCCATGGCGAGCAGGGAGCCATCGGGGCTCCAGGACACGGTCTGCGGAGCGGCGGCATCGTCGAAGCTGCCCAAGGGCACGCGCGGATTTCCGCTGCTGTTCTCAGGAGTGAAGGTTCCCGATCCATTGCTCACCACCACCTTGGCGGCGCGGTATTTGGAAGTGCTGATGCTCTGTTCCACAAACGCGATCTGCGTTCCGTCGTGGGACCAGGAGACGGCCACTTTCTGGGTTCCGGTATCGTTGATGTCGGTCAACGTCAGGGCCTCTCCCGGGGCGGCGGGCGTGATGTCGCCGCCGGCATCCATGACCGGAAAGGCGCGGATCACCGGGCCGTCGGTGAGCGCGATGTAGCGTCCGTCGGGACTCCAGGCAACGTTCGGGCTGCCCGAGAAACTGGCATAGACATCGATCAACGGATTGGCTAACTCGTCGTAGGGATCGGGGTCGCCTTCGGCATCCACCGCCTCGATCACCTGGATGTGGGAGGCATTGTCCGCGAAAACGACGTGCCGGCCATCGGGTGCCCAGGAGGGGATGGCGAAGAGCCGAACCGAGGCGTCCGCTCCTTCCAGCACGTTTACCGGAACATTGGTGGCGGCATGCATCGGTTTGGCCTTCATGATGAAAAGCTCCCCGGCAAGGGTGGTGAAGGCGACCCTGCTGCCATCCGGACTGAGAGCTGCGCGCACGGGCGCAAAGGTGTTGTTCGTCAATACCTTCTTGCCGCTGCCGTCGGACTCCATGAGCACCAGTTCGGTGGACCCAAAGAAACCACGCGTGTAGAGGATGCGACCGGCGGGGGAGGAGATGTCGAATGTCTGAGGGAATACATAGCGGGACGTGGTGTGACCATCCGCCTCCTGAATGACACGGAAACTGCGATGTCCGAGAGGAAGCTGGCTGAGCGTGAGGGACCACACCCCAGCCAAGCCCTCGGTCATGAGTCCGCCGCCGGGCAGGTCCGCCCAAGAGCCTGGCGTGGTGCTAGACTGCACCCGCAGCCGGAGGCCCGCCGGCGGAGTCAAATGGGTCACGTTGAACGTCCAGGGTTCTCCCGGATTGCCAGTGACGATATTGGGATTGGCGGGCTGCGGGACATCCGGCAGCGGAGCGATCATGGTCACGTTCACCGCGAACTCTCCATAGTTTTCGGCATTGTCGAACACATCCAGGGAGCCAAGGAACAGCCGCGTGGCATTGTCGGGAATGCGCACGCGCTGCACCGATTCATCGGACGCCCTGCCATCACCGATGAAGAAGGGCTGGTAAAGCTTGGGCGTGGCGACGGCATAGTCCCTCGCCGAGGCATCCGTGAAATCTTCATACGGATCTGGAGCGCCGGCGGGCGGGGGATCGCCTTTCAAGAAAACGCCGACCATCGCATTGATGGGCGCTTTGAGCGCGGCGATGCCGTTCTCCGCTTCATGCGTGATGACGGCGCCGCCATCCGGCCCGGTGGTCCCGGGACCAATCGGTCCGTTGTGGGTGCCGCCCGTCACGTCGAAAATCACGTCCTGCCCCGGCACGAGCGTGATCGGCGCCAGGACGGGCGACTGGCCCGGCGCGAAGTCGTTGTTCGCCGCTGTGGTGCCGTTTGGATGTCCGGCCAGCCACACGTTGGCGGAACCGCGGACGAGGAGGGGCAGGGCATAGTTTTCCACCTCCTCCTGCACAAAGGACGAAGTGCGGTGTTCGGCGCCATAGGAGAAACGGGCGCGGGCGCGCAGCTTGCCGGCGGTGGGCAGATCCAGGCCGGTCAGCTCCCAGCCGCCGGTGGCGCGGGTGGCGCGGCCCAAGCGGGTCCAGGTGTCGCCGTTGTCAGTGGACAGGTCGAAATGCACGAATTCCGGCTCCGCCATGCCGCCTTCGCGCAGCCATTGCACCCGCTCGGCGCTGGTGGCCGCGAGTTCGCTGCTGGAGGGGAACCCCTCGACCCGGGCAATGCCGGCGCGTGGCTCACCGCCGCTGATCTGATCATAGTTGATGGCGCTGAAAACCCCGACCAGGAGGAGACTGCCATCCGGCTCCACCAGGGTAAAGTTCACCGCGTTCGAGGCCGCGCTGGGATTGAACACGGGGTCCACGCTGTTATCGGGCAGGAGGCGCGCGCTCAGCCAGCGCTGCGTCGGCTCCGGATCGCCCTGCGGGAAGGATCTGAATGATCCGGACAAGAGCAGCGAGCCGTCGGTCAGAAGCGTCATGCCATAGACCATGCTATCGGGGTTGGGCCGGAAGCTGGTGTCCAGCGTGCCGTCCTCATCCAGGAGTATCAAGTTGTGGATATCATGTCCGCTGAAGTCACCCGTGGTGCCTCCGCCGAGGAGGATGCGGCCATCGGGCCGGATGGTAATGGTGAGAATCCCGACCCAGGGCATGTAGGGATAGAAGTCATCCAGCACGCCCGTGGAACTGACCCGGGCGATGTTCCAGCGGTCCACACCGTTCACCATGTAGAGGCTGTAATGGGCCAGGATGATGCGTCCCTGCGCATCCACGGTCGGGTCAGACGGAGGGGTGCCGCCGATGTCGCAAACGAAGGAGGCATCCAGGGTGCCGTCCGCGTTCAGGCGGGCCAGCCGGCGGCGCGGCTGGCCGTCCACGTTCTCGAACCAGCCGCTGATCAGAATCGTGCCGTCCGGCTGCGGTTTGATGCAGGTCACCTGGCCGTCCACGAGATTGCCATCGGCATTGAAGGTCTCGTCCACCGTGCCGTCCGGGTGCAGCCGCGCCAAGCCGTTGCGTTCGAAAACCGGCCCGCCGCCGTCGGGTCCGCCCGGTTGGAAACTCGTGAAAATGCCCCCCACCAAAATCTTGCCGTCCTCCTGCACCGCCAGGGCACTGATATCGGCGCCCGCGTTCGGGCTGGGGAAGAAATCAGGGTCCGGCGTGCCGTCGGGGTTGAGCCGCGCCATTTGCGGCCTCCGCACTTCGTTTGGCCCGAAACGATCCAGATAATCAAAATAGCCCCCGATGATGATTTTTCCATCCAGTTGCACGGCAGCCGTGAACAGATGCCCGTCCAAGCCCGCATTAAAATCCAGGTCCGCATCCCCCGGCGCTGCCGGTGAGGCTGCGGCGGCGGCCAGCCAGCAGAGGATCGTCAAAAGGTGGCTCAGACGGCTTCCCAGGGAGTCGCCCAGATGTTTGAGGATCAGTTTCATAGGTGATGAGGAATTGAAGTTGCCTCTCCTTGGAATCCACGAGCCGTTTTAAAGGCGGGAAACAAAAAAGTAAAGGATTTTATTATTAATGTCAGAAATTGGCTTGTTTTGTCGTCTTCAGCGAGCAGGCTGTGGCGGGTGCGCGCAGGCCAGCGCGTTGTTCCATTGGCAGTCGGCCGCTGGCGTGGATCATCTTCTGCACATCCGTGCCATCCACGAACTCCATGGCGAAGTAGAGCAGCCCGTCCGCCGTCTCGCCGAAGTCATGGACGGCAACGATGGCCGGGTGGTTCATCGCAGCCATGGTCTCGGCCTCCTGGCGGAAACGCTCGACGAAGCGGAACTCGTCATCCGCGAGGCCGAGCGGCAGGATTTTG
>CAZKMS010000087.1:5449-23340 GCA_964553805.1 uncultured Verrucomicrobiaceae bacterium | reverse complement strand
CTGCACGCCACCATGCTCGCCCTGCTCGGCATCGACCACCACCGCCTCACCACCAAGTTCCAGGGCCTCGACGTCCGCCTCACCGGCATCGCCGGCAAACTGGTGCGCGGCATCATGGCGTGAAAAAGCTGGCACGCCCGGTTGGATTCGAACCAACGACCATCGGATTAGAAATCCGGTGCTCTAATCCACTGAGCTACGGGCGCGTCACGGGGAGAATAACCGCGATCAGGCACGCGGCAAGGGCGGGCGCGCGTCACTTGTGAACCGATCAGCGATTATTCCTGTTCAGCCGGGTCGACTCCGAGATCGCTCAAGATGCGGTCCACGCTCTGCAGGAACTTGAAGGGCACGCGGCGGCGCTGGTACTTGCGCCAGAGCACGTCGCGCAGCGCCTGATATTCCTCCACGCCGGGTTGTTCCAGACGCTGCCAGTCGTCGAATTCGGGCTCCAGGTGTGAAAAACGCCACTCGCGCGTGTCCCAGCGCGCCCGCCAGTAGCGCTTGCCGCCGCCCTCCTCTTTGGGACGGTTTTCGTGCCACTCGTGAGCTTGGTTTTTGGGCATTCTGATGAAAAGGGGTGCGGGCGGCGTAGCATGAAGGCGAAACTCCATCATGCAAGCTGGCATCGTCTGTGAAGAGTTTGTTCCACGGCGGACCCAAAAGAAATGGTGGTGCAAGGCCGCCGTTTCTGGCAGAATCGAACTCGCATGATGACCCAGACTCAACGCGAAGCCCTTCTCGAACTGCTCCTTTTGGCCATCCACACTGACTCCCACATCTCCTTGTCCGAGGAGGAGGCGTTGGAGGCGGCGGTGTCAGCGCAAGGCTGGGAGTCGGCGTATCCGAAGAGCTTGTTTCTGGAAAAGGCCGCCGCGCGCGCCCGGGTGGCGGCGGAGACAGCCGAAGGCATCCAGGCATTCGTGGGCGAGAATGCGGCCTTATTTGACACCGGACCTTTGCAAACGGCCACCTACAGCATTGTGCATCAAGTGCTTTCCCAGGATGGGGTGGCGCCGGAGGAACACGCCTTTCTGCGGCTGCTGAGTGATGCCTTCCCGGCGCCGGGTCATTAAGGTTGGCTGATTTTTAAGGTTTGAGGCTGGCGGGCCGGGTTTGCCTGGGTTATGATCCGCGCACTCTCCGATGAAAAAGGTCCTGCCCGCTCTGCTGTTTGCTTGTTGCGTGATCATCCTGAGTTGCAAGTCCGGGAGTGTGGGGCCCGGATCGGCGCCCTGGCATTACAACGACCGCCTGCTCGGCCCGGTGACGCCGGAGCAGTTGCTGCGCGAGGTCAATCTGCGTGTCGATTTGATTCCGGCCGGGCGAGTGGGCCGCGGCAAGCACCGGCCCATGCAGCCGCGCTACGTCACCATTCACAGCACGCAGAACTACACCGGCAATGCGTACAACCACGCGCTGGCGCTGAAACGCGGCGCGCTGCGCGCCACCAAGCGTCCTGGCGGCAACCGCATCGGCTTTCTGACGTGGCATTTCACCGTGCAGGATGACATTGCCATTCAGCACCTGCCATGCCGGGAGCAGGGTGAGCACGCTGACTTTGACGGACCGGGCAACAATTACAGCATCGGCATCGAAATGTGCGAGCACAAGGGCAACAACCTCGCTGAGACGATCGACAAAAGCGCGCGTTTGGCCGCCTACCTTTGCTACGTGTACCGCATTCCGTTGAACCATGTGGTGCCGCATTACCACTGGCCGCGGCGCGGGCAAAAGCCGCCGAACAAAAACTGCCCGCACTTCCTGCTGGAAAACGGCAAGCCCGGCTCGCGCTGGCGCTGGTTCCAAGGCCGGGTGCAGATGCACTACAAGCGCATCCAGCCGGGACCGGCTCGCTCGCTGGGGTGAGCGTGAGCCGGCCGCGCTTCAGTGATTGAACAGGAAGGCCGGGGAATTGATCAGCGCCCAAGCGAGGTCCTGCGCTGCGGTGAGGCGGCGGTTTTCGAGCTGGGTGGTGCTGAGGTCGATGTCGCGGCGGAACTGGACGAGTTGGGGGTCGATTTGAATGGGTTTCCGCGCCTCCGCGTGGCGGGTTTGCAGGGCGAGGAGTTCTTTATCGACCGGCAATGGCTGCGAGGCCTTGGCGAGGGCGAGCTGCGCGTTTTGATAGGTGGCGTCCTGCACCAGGAAGTGGGCGCGCAGGGCTTCCTTCTGCCCGTCGCTGCGTTTGGCGGCGGGGGTCTTGAGGGCGGCGATCACGGCCTGCGGCGCGCCGAAGCGGACGACGGGGCTGGTGGTGACCCAGAGGCGGAAGCGGCCGAGGTTGTAGGTGCCTTCACGGAAGGCTTGGATCATTTGGAAGGTCAGGTTCGTGCCTTTCTCGAAGCCGAGCGCTTTGGCAGGCAGGAACACGGCTTCATGCCGCTGGCCTTTGTTTGGTGAGATGGCCCAGCCTTTGTCGCGGTTGGCGGTTTTGAGCGCGATCTTGGCGTTGTAATCCTTTTGCTCGAAGTCGGCAAAGGCGTCGATCAGGCCTACGGATGCGGCTTGGCCACGTTTTGCGCCGCCGGGGCTTTGGGTGACGATGAACTCGCTGAGCACGAAGTTGCCGTCCGGGGCGAGGCCGGGGCCGTTGTTGGGCAGGCGCTCGTCGGGCAGCACTTCGAGCTTGATGCCGGTGATGCCGTGGAGCGGGGTGGAGGCCTTGACTTGGTAGTTGCCCTGGGCTGTCTGGCCCGCCGGCAGCGGGGTGGCAAAAAGCGAGCCGTCTTTTTGTTTCTCCAGTTTTTGCACGCCGGTGGCGCGGGTGACTTCGACGTCGAGCGGCACCCATTCGGTGGTGAGGTCGATGTAGTTTTCCCACTGCGCTTGGCGCGGCATGGAGTCGTCCGCGGCTTGCTTGGAGGCGGCGCGCGCTTTGGCGATGGCGGCTTCGCGGTCTTTTTCCTTTTTCGCGACGATGGGCGCCTGTTCTTTGACGTAGGCGTCGAGTTCTTTTTTGGTGGTGGTGATGGCGAGCTGGCGCTCGGTCTCGGCCTGCTCGATGGCGGATTTTTGCTCGGTCTCCTTCGCCGTCCAGGCGGTCTTCAACTCCGCGTGCTCGGCATCGAGCCCGGCCATGCTGGCGAGCGCGGCGTTGACCTCCGGGGCGGTTGGTTTGCGGTTGAGGATGCGCAGGAAGAGGGCCTCGACGAGTTTGTGGTCCTCCTTGATCTCGCCGGTGAGCTGGGCGATGGCGTTCTTGGGATCGCTGATGGCGTCGCCGACGGTGGGGCCGGACATGAGGGCCATGACGGGGCCGAGGTTCATCTCGTTGCTGCGCTCGCACTCGCAGACGCTTTCGCGCGTGGGCTTGCCGAAGTTGGAGAGGAAGCCATCGGGCACGTTGATCTGGGAGTCGGCGAGGGCGGCGGCGCGGGTGCCGGGCTTGACGCCGGGGATGTTTGGTGTGGCGCCGGTGACGGCGAAGACACTGTCAAACAGCGCCTCGGCGGAGAGGCGGCGGGCCTTGGCGTGGGAGTAGTTGATGCTGTCGTCCTCGTTCCACTTGCTGGTCTCCAGGCTGAGCTGGTAGGTGCGGCTGCCGGTGATGAGCTTCATCAAATGGCGCACGTTGAAGCCGCTGCCGATGAACTCGTTGGTCAGGTGCTGCAGCAGCTCGGGATTGCTGGGCGGGTTGCCGGCGCGGATGTCGTCGAGCGGCTCGATGACGCCGGTGCCGGTGAGGTAACCCCAGATGCGGTTGGCGTAGCTCATGGCGAAGTAGTCGTTGTCGGCGGAGGTCATCCAGTCGGCAAAGGCCTCGCGGCGAGAGGTGGCGGAGGTTTTCACGAGGCCGTCGTCATAGGGCACCTTCGGCGGCACCGCGGCATTGGTGAGCAGGTGCTTGACCTCGCCTTCTTTTTTGTCGGCAACGATTTCGTAGAGCGGCTTGGCGCCTTCAACAGCGGTGCCGCCGATGGTCTTGCCGGCGCTGGCGGGATCGTTTTGCAGATCAATCTGGGCGAAGAAGGCCGCGGTCTCGTAGTACTGGTTCATGGTCCAGCGCTCGAAGGGGTGATCGTGGCACTTGTTGCAGTTGAAGCGGGTGGCGAGGAAAAGGTGGGTGGTGTTCTCCACCAGCTCCTCCGGCGTGCGCAGCACCTTGTAATAAGCGGCGGGCGGGTTGTCCTTGGTCGAGCCGCTGGCGCCCACAATCGAGCGCGCCATCTGGTCGTAGGGGGTGTTTTTGACGACTTGATCGCGAATCCAAGTGCGCAAGGAGGCGGCGCCCTCGGTGCCGAGGAACTTGCTGTTCACAGAGAGCATGTCAGCCCACTTGTTGGTCCAGTGCTCGACGAAGTCGGGGTTGCCGATGAGGCGGTCGATGACGGCCTCGCGCTTCTCGCGGGTGGGGCGGGTGTCGGCGAGGAAGGCCTCCACGTCCTCGGGCCTTGGCGGCAGGCCGGTGAGGTCGATGTGGAGGCGGCGCAGAAATTCCTCGTCGGTGCAGAGACCGGAGGGCAGGATTTTCAAGCGCTGCCATTTTTTGGCGACGAGCTCGTCGATCTTGCTCCAGGTCTCGGGCTCTTTCCAAACGAAGCCGCTGCGGTCGCCCATGACGGTGACGGTGGTGGCGGCGTAAGCGCCCTCGAAGCGGGCGAGCACGGGCGCCTCGCCGCGGCGCAGGGTGGTGACGAGGCCGCGTTTGTCGGCTTCGACGACTTCAGGGTTGCCGCTCTCGATGAAGGCCTCGGCGGTGACGTCTTTGACAAGCCCATCGGCGTAACGGGCGACGACGCGCATCTGCTGGCGGGAGCCGATGGTTTCGACCACGGGGTTTTTCGGGAAGACCTCGATGCTGGTGACGCGCGGGGTGCTGAGGTCGAGCTTGGCGCCCTGGCTGATCCAGGCTTTGAGGGTCTCGTAATAAAGCTCGCCCGGCACGGTGAGCTGGCCGCCCTCATGGGGCACACTGCCGCTGGCCTTGAGCAGCATCATGGAATGGGCGGGCGAGGCCGGGTTCGTGCGGCGGCTGGAAAGCTCGTCGGTGAAGGCGAGCACGTCAAAAATCGGATCGTAACCGCGCAGGGAGAGCTTGAAGCCGGCCTTGCCGTCCTTGGCGCCGTGGCAGGTGCCCATGTTGCAGCCGAGCTTGCTGGTGATCGGCATGATGTCGCGCACGTAATCGGGCCGCAGCGGCTGGTCCATGCCGGCGACGGTGACGGGCACGGCGGCTTTTTGCCCCATGAAGGCGATCTGCAAACGGCCTGCGCCGTCGGTGGCGGGACGAGCCATGCCGCGCTCATCGACTTTGACGACAGCGGGACCGTTGACTTTGATCTTCGCCATGCGGGTGACATCGGTGCGGCTGCCGTCCTGCAACTTCGCGGTGATGACGAGCTGGGCGTACTCGGTCGGATGGTTGATGGCGATGCTGGCTGGCTCGACCTCAATGGCTGTGACTTCGGCACCGGCAGGCAGCGTTTCAGCAGTGAGCTTGGCTTCGAGCGTGGTGCGGACGGTGTCATCAGCGATCACGTCGCGCGCGGCGAGCTGCTCGGCTTGGACCAGCGGCACGCTGGGGAAGGTTTTGACGATCTCGCCGCTGGCCGGGTCGATGAGGCGGATGAGGCCGTCCTGGCCGCCAGCGGCGAGGGTTTTGCCATCGGGGCTGTAAGAGACCGAGTAAATGCCGCTGCCGGGTACTGGGATGGCGTGCAGTTGTTTGACCTCGCTGACGATCCAGTCGTCGAGCGCCTTGCCGCTGCCGTTGCGGGTCTCGACGATTTTTTTCACCTCGTCGGGCATGGTGCTGGTGTATTCGGAGGCGTAAACATGCACCGCACCACTGCCCTCGTGGCTGGCGCCGCAGGCGATGGTCTTGCCGTCCGGAGCGAAGGCGGCGCCGAAGACGCGGCCCTGCATGGGCGGGAACTGGCGGATGAGGTTGGCGTTGTCGCCAATGACGCGTTTGGTGACGCGCTGCATGCGATACACCGCGGGCACGCCATCGGTGCCGCCGATGAGCACCTCGTCGCGGCTTGGGTGGCGGGCCAGGGTCTGCACGCCGCCTTTGAGCGCGCCGGGAGTGATGGAGGTGATGTTGTCGATGAAACGCTGGGTGGCGACCTCAGTGAGTTTGACGCTCATGTCGCGTCCGCAGGAGACGAGATGTTTGCCGTCCGCGCTCCAAACCGTGTCGAGCACCCAGTCGTTGTGGCCGCCCATGAACAGGGTCTCGGCGCCGGTTGCGGCGTCGATGGCACGCACGGCATTGTCGGCGCAACCGAAGGCGAGCTGCTTGCTGTCGGGCGACCAGCTCACGCCGTAAACGGTGTCGAAGGTGATGGACTTGGAGAGCTCGAGCTTCTGCTTTTCCACGTCCCAGACTTGCAGCTCGCCCTGGCGCGCGGGGCTGCCGCCGGAGATGGCGATTTTTTTGCCGTCGGGCGACCAAGCCAGCTTCTGGATGCGCTCGGAGAGACCGACCAGACGCGCGACGATGCCGCTGCCGTCGGCTTTGTGGACGAGCACCTCGTGATAACCCGCCACCGCCAACTGCGTGCCGTCCGGCGAATAAGCCAGCGAAGTCAGCGTCGGCGGCGTGACGTACTGCGGCGGGTTGTCCATGGTGAAGTGGGACTTGGCCGACTCCGGAGTATCGTCTTTTGCCCCTTCGGCGATCCATTTGCGAATGAGGTCGAGCTGGGTGGCGTGCAGCGGGTCGCCCTTCGGCGGCATCTCGGCCTTGCCATCGGCGGGCGTGGCGAGGGCGAGCAGGTTGGACTCGTCCGGTTTGCCGGGGACGACGGCAGCCCCCTCCTCGCCGCCGGCGAGCAGCCTGGCGAACTCGGTCATGACATAGTCGCCCTTGGCCTTGGCGGGCTGGTGGCAGCCGGCGCAGTTGGCCTGGAGGATGGGACGAATGTCCTTGTAAAAGGAGATGGGCGCGGCTGGATCGCGCGCAGGCTTCTCGGCGGCGGACGCGGCGAGCGAGCAGAAAAAGACAAGTGGAGCGAGCAAGCGGGCTTTCATCGGGCGGATGGGATTGGAGGCAGGAAACTGCAAACCGACGTAACGCTGTGGAGAAAGGCCGACTTTCGTGAGCCAGGAAGCCTAGTCTGTCAGTGCCCGGATATTCCATCCGGGCGCATGAAATGGACATTCAAACCCGGTACAAGTGTTGGTTTCAAGGCGGGCCGGGGTCAGCCGGAACGAGCTTCATTTGCCCCGAGAGAATGGGCGAAGTGTTTTTGGTGGTGACACCCGGGTCAGCGAGCTGCGGAAGCTGGAATGAACCTTCCGCCCGATTGAGGCGCGGTACCCAGAGACCGAGAAATTTGGTCGTGCGCACCAGAGCGCGCCCCGGTTTTTCCGGGTCGTCATCGCGCGGGCGCATGACGCCACTGACGACGCCAGTGCTGGCAGTGAATGAACCGGTCACACCTGCTTCGTTGGCGGGGCCTTGCTTCTCGGTGACCACCCGGTTGCGGGCATCGAGCGTGGCGCTGGTGTCCGGCGGAGTGGCGCTGCTGGCGATGCCGCCATGATCGAATTTGAAATCAAGGTTGGAGGAGACTTCATCGAGGCTGAGTACGGCTAGCAGATTCTCGCCTTTGCCGGGTTTTGTCCAGCGGCCGCCAGTCAAGGTCAGGGCCAATGGTCCGCGCAGGTCAAGGCCGAAGCCCGCAGAGTAGGAGCGGGTTGGTTTGAGAGGCGGCAAACGCAACCAGTCGCCGCTGCCGTCGAGATTGTCGGGCGCGTTGAGCATGGCGGCGAAGCGCGCCGAGCCCGTGTTTTTGTAGAGCGCCTGCCAATGGCGCACGTCGCCCTGAGGGCCGAGGTGGAACGAACCGGTGAGCGAGGTGGCATCGGCATAACGTCCAATCCACCTCGCCGCTCCCGTCTCCGTCACCCGCAGTTGGGTCTGGCCGGTTCCCAGTGGCACCGTGAGGTCGTTCTCCCAGGGCACGCCGGGCCAGAATAGCGCGTTGAACTGGCCTTGCCAGGCAGCCTGGACCTGGGAGCGCTTGCTCCAGATGTGACGCCAGCCCGTCACGCCAGCCTCACCCGCGCCGGCCTCGACGGAGCCCGCCAGCCGCTGGCCGGCTTGCATTTCGAGCGCCAGCTCCACCGGCGGCAAGCCGCCGCGGTTGATGATTTGCTCCACCATCGGCTGGCCCAGACCGGGTACCTTCAGCGCGCCGCGCCAGGAATGGCGCCTGCCGGCCAGACGCAGGACCCCGCTCTGCGCGGCCGACTTGGTGACCTTGAGCGACAACGCGCCGCCGAGATCCCCGTTGAGATCCGGATCGCGGTCGATCCAGCCGCTGAAACTGCCGACCGCGTGCTCGGGCAGGGGCTCGATCACCAGCGTCACTGCCAGCTGTGTCCGCGCGCCGCCTTCACCCTGCAGCGTGAAGGTGATCGTGTAGCGGCGCGCGGTGGTCACCCGTCCGACAAGGGTTTGGTTGATCTTGTCCCAGCGCAGGCCGCGCGGGAGGCCTTTCACCGCGATGACGTTGCCAAAATGCCCCAAGCCGAGATTGAGTTGCTGCCCCACCCGGAGCGCTCTGCCCGCCTCCGGCGGATCGTTGTCCTGGTTGACCACAGGCACCTCGACCCGAAGCCCCTCGTAGGCAGCGTCACCACTGCTGGCGACAAGATTCAGCACATGCGCGTGGTCGCCGTCATGCAGCCAGTCATCAATGCCGGTGACCACGACGGTCTGCTGGCGGTTCCAATTCTCGGGAGTGAATGTGAGGGTCGTCACCGACAGCCGGCCTTCAGCGGGGTTGAGGCCGCCGAGGTTGATCACCACCGGCTGGGCCGGCAGGCGATTGAGGGCGACGAGCAACTCGGCGCCGCCGCCATCCTCGCTGGTCTCAAGCGGTCCACCCTCAGCCAGGATGCCGGCCGTCGCCCCACCGTCATCATCGAGGATGCTCACCGGGATCTCAGTGGAGGCCGCCAATTCTTCAGCCGCGTATTCAATCTGCATGCTGAACTGGCGCGCTGCCGCCTGCTTCACATTGTTGTCGATGGTGGGCACCTGCACGGTGCGGTCGTTGGCGTCGCCTTCATCCCAGGATAATTCGCCCTGGGTCACCACGAAGTCGGTGCCGCCTTGGGCACTGCCATTCACGCTGCGGTAGCTCGCGGTGACATTTCCCGGGAAAGGCGGCCGCGACACCGTCAGTGCCAGGACATTGCCCTCGCGCACGGTTTCACCTTCGCTCACCGGGGGCGGTGGCGCGGGCGGGTCGGTGGTGTACACCGCGCCATTGGAACCCGAGGCGATGACGCGTCCATCAAGACCCACAGCAAGATATTGCAAATAGGTGTTGGCTTGATTGAGCGGCAGCCGGGTCTTGCGCCAGGTGACGCCGTCGTCAGCGCTGACCAGGGTGTAAAATTCCTTTCCACTCGCGTCATTGTTCAGGTTGAACAACGTCACCCAGCGGCCGGCCGACCAGACCAGGCCTTCGAGCTGCCAGTCGCGCCAGGGGGCGACAAAAGGGGTGTCGAAATTCAGGCGCACCGTCCACGTTTTACCCTCATCATCACTGGTGAGGATTTCATCCTCGTCACCGAGCATGAGCAAACGGCCTGTGACCGGGTTTTGCCGGATCATCCGGCAGGTGAACACCTTGGTGGCCGGGTCGCCGCTGACCTCGTCGAGGCCGGCGACTGATCGCAAAGAAAAGTCCATGGTCCAGGTCTCGCCATTGTCCTCGCTGCGGATCAAACGCGGATTGAACGTGGCGAAAGAATTGGAAGTGGCGATCAAGGTGCCGGCAGCCGTGCAGAAGAGCTGGCCGATATCCTCACCCCAAGGCAGCCCCGCAGTGCGCGGCTGCCAGGTCTCCCCCTGGTCATCGCTGACGTAAAAAACGCCCGGACCAGAGATATTCCTTCCCTGGGCACCCATGACCAGCCGGCCGGTCGGCGTGGTGACCACCACCGAGTTGGAGGCGCTTGTGCTGGCGACCGTTTTATTTTGCCAGGTGACCCCCTGATCGTCGCTGACCCGTACGGTCTGCGCCGAGCCACCCGCAACGACCAGCCGGGAGCCGATCTTGGTCAGGGTGGCGAGACTGCTGACGCTGCCACGCAGCTCCCAGGTCAGTCCGTTGTCGCTGCTGACGTATAGATCGTTGCCTGAGCGGGCGAAAACCAATCCAAAGTGAACACCGATCACCGACAAAGCCGGACCGACGGGATCATCCCACACTTTGTTCCAGGTGCTGCCGCTGTCGGTGCTGCGCCAGGCTGCCTGACTGGAGTTCACCACCGTGATGTTTGAGCCGCTGCGGGTGAAGGACTTGTAAGTGGGGCGTGGATTGGCGTTCACCGACGACCAACTGACACCGTTGTTGGCGCTGGAGCGCACGCCCCCAAGCCCGAGACCCAGAAAAGCGCCCGGTGCCTTCAAAAAGCGTCCCGGGTAGGTGGCCTGGTCGTGCAACTGCCACTGCCTGCCCGGTCCGAACGGGCTCGAGCTGATCAAGGTGAACTGCCGCGCAATGAGAGCAGAGTCCACAATCTCTGACACCGGCACATGGATCACCCCGTAAGCGGTATAGGTGCCGCTGTTGATCGCCACATCGTGCAGCCGGATGCGGTTGCTTTGCGCCAGAGGCATTGGACTGCCGCCATCCATGATGACACCGTCACGCAGGAAGTAACCGTTCCAGCCGGCGCCGTCGGCACTGTCGAGAACAGTGGTGGCCCCCACTGCCACGACACGCCCGTCCGCGTCCGCCATGTGATTCAGCGGACCATAAGCAAACCGCGCCAGGGTCCAGTTCACACCGTCCGGGCTGCGGAAAATGAGGCCGCCGATGCTCCAAATCAGAATTCGGTTGCTTGTCACCATGGTGGTTCCATAGGCCAGCAACTCACCAGCGGGACTGACATGCAGTCCCGTGAGGGTGACGCCTTCGTATTGTCCAGGGCCAAATGGCACGTTGTCATGGGGAAAAGGCGCCGTGCTCCAGGAGTTGCCGTCGTCATTGCTGATGTGCAGCAGGGTCCGTCCCTTGTAGCCCAGGGGGCCTCCCGCCACAAACTCGGCGGCGATCGCCACCAGCCGTTTGCTTCCGGACCCACCGACGGAAAACTCCAGGATGTCACTGACGGTTCCGATGCTCTGCCCGGGCGTGCGCGCGATCCGGCTGAACTCCCAGTGGCTGCCACCATTGTCACTGATCATTAAGTGCCCGCCATCCCCCACCGCGATCATGCGGCCGGTCGATGTCGTGGTCATCACATCATAAGTCAGGGAGGGGTTGTTGTCCCCGCGCCGGCCAGTCCATTCATCCCCCACAGACTGGGCTCTTACCGGAGGCATCAGGATCACCAGCAGAAGGGTGAGTTTCGACGCCAGGACCAGCCACGCAGCGCGCCGCCGGGACAGCAACTGGGGAGCAAATGTCGAACCCATGTTGTTTTTCTAGGCGCATATCTTGCCCGCGTCAACACGCATGCTGCAGTGAGAGTCTCGACCAGGTGGCTGCGTTCTTTTGAACAGGCGAATCCACCTCGACAAGTGGCTGGCGCGGTGGTAGCGCTTCCACCTCCTGGCCGCCAGGAAGATCTTTGGTGGCGGGCCGGGCATGTTCCATCGAATGTCCCAATCCAGCAAAAAGAAAAAGATCAGCCGCAAGGAGATCATCCACCTGAGCTCGGCGGAGTTGTGGCAGTTGACGAAGGAGACGGTGGTCAAGCTGGCCGGCTACGTGAAACCTTTCCGCGGCCGCTTTGCCCTTGGCGTGCTGCTTGGCATCCTGAGCGGGCTGTTCAACGCCATCATGCTGCTGGCCTTCAGCCTGGTCTTCTCGATCGTCCTGCCGGGCGAGACCAAGTCGCTGGGCGAGGGCGTCGACCTGCCGATCATCGGGCAACTGAGGCTGGGCGATTATTTCCCGCTGGGTGCCGACGGTGAGCCGGGCTTTTGGGTGGCCATCGGCGCCTGCCTGATCATTCCGGTGCTCATTTTCATTCGGGGTTTTCTCGGCTACCTGGGCAACTACTGCATGCTGTGGGTCGGCAACAAGGTCCTCTACAAGCTGCGCAGCGATGTCTTCCAAAGCTTGCTGCGGCAGCCGGTTGGCTTTTTCAACCAGGCTCGCACCGGCGATCTGATCCAGACCGTGTTCAACCAGTCGCGTGTGGCGCAGCAGAACGCGGTGAGCCTGGCGCAAATCATCGTGCAGCGGCCGGTGGCGATTCTCTCCATCCTGGCCGTGTTGTTCGCCAAGGACTGGTTCTTCACCACCATGTCGCTGGTGGTGTTTCCGCTTTGCATTTTTCCGGTGATCCACATCGGGCGGCGGGTGCGCAGAGCCGGTGCCAACGAGGAGACCCAGGCCGGGGCGCTGATGTCGGTGATGCATGAGAGTTTCGTCGGCATCCGCGTAGTGAAGAGCCACGCGCGGGAAGATTATGAGCTCGGTCGTTTCAACAAGGCCAGCCGCTCCATGCTGGCCAGCATCATGCGCTGGAGCAAGGCGGCGGAGATCGTCGGCCCCGTGGTGGAGACGGTGGCCTCGCTTGGCATTGCCGGCGGCCTCGTTTACGCCTGGCACAAGAACCAGACCGGCAGCTACATGGGCGCGGAGGATTTCTTCCTCATCGTCATTGCCCTGACGCAAATTTACCCGCCCGCGAAGGACCTGAGCAAGGTGCAGATTCTGCTGCAAAAGGCGATTGTGGCCACCAGCACGGTGTTTGGCATCCTGGAGCGCGAGCCGGAGGTGAAAGACGCGCCGGATGCGCAGCCGCTGAAAAACGCCAGGGGCGCGGTCAGCTTCCGCGACGTCACCTTCCATTACGCCGATCCCAAGGGCAACAAGCTCGATCGCGCCGCCGTCACCGGGGTCTCACTCGATCTGGAGCCGGGCAAATTCTACGCTCTGGTCGGTCCGAGCGGCGCCGGCAAGAGCACGTTGTTCTCCCTGCTGCTGCGCTTTTATGATCCGGATGAGGGGGGCGTGCTGGTGGACGGCATCGACATCCGCCAACTCACCCAAAACTCCTTGCGGGATCACATCGGCGTGGTCAGCCAGGACACCTTCCTTTTTCACGACACCGTCATGGAAAACATCCGCTACGGCCGCCTTGATGCCAGTGACGAGGAGGTCATTGAGGCGGCGAAAAAGGCGCACGTGCATGACTTTGTCATGGACATCCAGGGCGGTTATGATGCGGTGGTGGGAGACTCCGGCTGCAACCTCTCCGGCGGCCAGAAGCAGCGCGTCTCCATTGCCCGTGCCATCCTGCGCAACGCTCCCATATTGCTGCTCGACGAAGCCACCTCCGCCCTCGACACGGAGTCGGAAAAGATCATTCAGGAGGCCATTCACCTCTTGTCTGAAGGCAAAACCGTGATCGCCATCGCCCACCGCCTTTCGACCATTCTGGGAGCGGATCAAATCGTGGTCATGCAGCGTGGCCGCGTGAAAGGCATCGGTCCGCATCAGGAGCTGCTGCAAACCAGCAAACTCTACCAGCGGCTGTATCAACTGCAGTACCGGGAAGGCACGGGCTAGAAGCCGGCCCGTTCATGCGTTTTGTCTGGCTCAACCCATCTCAATTCATGCTTCCGACCTCCCGTTTCCCGTTGCTTCTCCTCCTGCTCGCCGCCGGTCCGCTCGTCGCCCAAACCAAGGATGCCAAGGAACCGGCGCTCACCTGGCACGAGGTCGGCACCGGCCAGTGGGATGTCGAGGGCCGCGCTTGGGTGGATGAGGAGCGGCTGCGCTACTTTGACCGCCTGCCCGCCTCCGCCGAAGGCAAAGTCACCTCCAACGTCTGGAACCTCAGCCGCGACAGCGCCGGCATGGTCGCCCGTTTCCAAACCGACGCCGACAGCATCTGGGTGGACTACGAGCTGCGCAACGAGCGCATCGGCATGCCGCACATGCCCGCCACCGGCGTCAGCGGAGTTGACCTCTACGCACGCGACGAGCAGGACGGCGGCCAGTGGAAGTGGGTTTACGTCACCAAGCCAGCGGCGCAAAAGGTGCGCGCCACGCTCATCGCCGGACTGCGCCCGGGCCTGCGCGAATACGCCGCCTACCTGCCGCTTTACAATGGCATCGAAAAACTCTCCATCGGCGTGCCCGCTGGCGCCAAGTTTGAAATCCTGAAGCCGCGCGCGGAGAAGCCCGTGGTGTTTTACGGCACCTCCATCACCCACGGCGCCAGCGCCTCCCGCCCCGGCATGGTTCACACCGCCATCCTCGGTCGCCGTTTTGACCTGCCCGTGCTCAACCTCGGCTTCTCCGGCAACGGCAAGATGGACACGGCGGTGGGTGATCTGCTGGCCCGGGTGGATGCGGCGGTGTTCGTGATTGATTGCCTGCCAAACATGCAGCCGGAAATGGTGCGCGAACGCGCCGTGCCGTTGATCAAACAACTGCGCGCCGCCCACCCGGACACACCGATCGTGCTGGTCGAGGACCGCCGTTTCACCAACGCCTGGATCACGCCCGCCAAAGCCGCCTTCCACGATGAAAACCACGCCGCCCTGCGCGAGGCTTTCGACACCCTGCAAAAAGACGGCGTCAAAAACCTGCACTACATCCCAGGCGACGCACTTTACGGCACCGACACCGAGGGCGCCACGGATGCGTCCCACGCCAGCGACCTCGGCTTCATGCGCCAGGCGGACCTTTTTGAGCCGGTGCTGCGCACCGCCCTCGGCCGGTGAGGCGCGCTCCGCCCCGAAACCGCCGCCAAACCAGCCAGAGCACCGCGTTGATGACCGCCAGCGCCGCCATCAACTGCACCATCGACGTTTGCAGGCTGGCCTTGCCCAGGCCGCTGCCCGCCAGCGTTGCCGCCGCGTTCAGCGGTATGTAACCCAGCAGGGTGCCGCCCAGGAAGGTGCGATGGCGGAGGTCAGTCACCGCGAGGATGGCGTTGAGCGCCGCGCCGGGCAGCGGCAGTTGCCGGACCCAAAACACCTTCATGAGGGAAGGCTGGCGCAGCAGTTGCTCCAGCCAGGGCCGCCGTCGTGCCTGCTCGACCACGCTGGGTCTGAACCCCTTCCGCACCGCCAGAAAGAGGCCGTAGGATCCCAGCACGGAGCCCGTCAGGGACACCGCCATGCCCTCGACAAAGCCGAACAGCAGGCCTGCCGTCGCCGCCAGCGCCAGACGCGGCACGCCGAGCATGACGGCTAGCGCCGTCAGTCCCAGAAACGCCGCACGACTCTGCCAGCCGAACTCCCGCACGTAGCGTTTCCATTCCTGGGTGTTCTCCAGCCAGGCGCGCAGCGGCGTGAAATGCGCCAGGGCAACGAAAGCCGCGACCGCCACCACCAGCAGCACGATCAAACGCCGTTCGCGTCCCACGCCGCGCGCTGCCTCTTCGCCCAGGGCCGCCATCGCCTCCGCGGGTTCCTCCTGCGGTTTTTTCACCGTCGTTTCAGCACTGTCATTGGTGTTCAGGGCGTCACAGTGGCCGCTCCCGCCCGGGGCGCAACTCCCGCGTTGGCCTGTGGTTTTTCCTTTTCTTTTGTGAGACGATTTGATTCAATCAGGGAAAACACAATACAGCCATGAACACCCATCTGCCATCTGGCATCAGCCGCCGCCAGTTTTTAACTCAGGGCACTGCCGCGCTCGGCGGTTTGTTGAGCGCCCCAGCCTTCGCTGCCAAAAAGGCGGCCACCAGCTCCGAAACCCTCGTTCAGCAGCTTCACGGCAGCCTCAATGAGACCCAGCGTGCCGCGCTTTGCCTTCCCTACGATGACCCGCTCCGCCTGAAGGTGGACAACAACTGGCACATCCGCCCGCAGCGTCTGCGTGACGTGCTCGACGCCAATCAGCAGGATCTCGTGCGGCAAATCTTCGACGGCTTGCACAGCGCCGAGTACAAGAGTGAGGTTTGGCGCCAGTTCGATCAGGACAACAAGGGCGACGGCGGCTTCAGCAGCGCTTCCATCGCGCTCTTCGGCGAGCCTGGCAGCGGCCAGTTCGAGTTTGTGCTCACCGGTCGTCATTGCACCCGCCGCTGCGATGGCGACAGCGCGGCGGGCACCGCTTTTGGCGGCCCCATTTTTTACGGCCATGCGGCGCGCGGTTTCTATGAAAAGCCCGACCACCCCGGCAATGCCTACTGGTTCCAGGCCCTGCGCGCCAACGAGGTCTTCAAGGCACTCGACGGCAAACAGCGGGAGACCGCCCTGCGCGGAGACTCGCGCGGTGAGCGCGGCACCAAAACGGTGGCTCTTTCGCGCAAGAAGACGGGTCTCGACGGTCTGCGGGTGGGCGACATGACCGCCGATCAAAAGGGTCTCGTGAGCCAGGTGCTGGCCGACCTGATGAAACCCTTTCGGGAAGCGGACGCTGCCGAGGCGATGAAGTTGATTGAGACGGCCGGCATGGACGATCTGCATTTGGCTTTTTACCAAAACGAGGATGTCGGGGAGGATGGCGTCTGGGATGTCTGGCAAATCGAAGGACCGCACATGATCTGGTATTTTCGGGGAGATCCCCATGTGCATTGCTGGGCGCACATCAAAGCGCCGGTTTAGGCTCAGTTAAGCTCATAGCTTAACACGGTAAAAGCTCTAATTTACATAAAGAGGAGCACCTGCTTTTTTCTGGCAAATCGATGGTTCAAGGCTATCATCCAGCAATCCCAACAGAAAGCCGCTATGATCGCAGCATCCCCTAAAAGCCTTCGTGTCCTGCTTGTCGATGACCATCCCTTTGTCCGCCAGGGCGTCGCCGCTTCGCTTGAAGGCATTCCGGATATTGAGCTGTTGGGAGAGGCCGATTCCTGCGACACCGCGCTCGAAGTCGTGGCGCGTGAGGTGCCCGATGTGGTGGTGACCGACCTGTCTCTGCCGGACAAGAGTGGTCTCGAGCTGGTGCGCGTCCTGGTGACCGAGCACCCGCATTTGCCCGTACTGGTGCTCTCCATGCATGAGGAGGACATTTACGCCGAGCGTTGCCTGCGTGCCGGTGCCAAGGGTTACCTCATGAAGAGCCACGGCCCTGAGTCGCTGATCAGCGCCCTCCGCACCGTGGCCAAAGGCCGGGTCTATGTCAGCCCGGAACTGGCCCAGAAGCTCGTGTCCATCCTCACTTCGCCCGCGCCCGTCAATCCGCAGCGCGAGGGCTTGCTCAAGGAGTTGAGTGATCGCGAGTTTGAGGTCTTCGAACTCGTTGGGCGCGGCCGCACCGCCAAGGAAATCGCCAGCCAGCTTGGCCTCAGTTCCAAGACCGTGGATGTGCACCGCGCCCGCATCCGCGGCAAACTAGGCCTGCACAGCACCACGGATTTGACGCACTACGCCGTGCGCTGGGTGAAGTCCCAGGAAGGCGTGGACGACATTTAACCGCAGTTTGGTAGCCGGCCTCACAGAGGCCGGGTACAGCACAGAAGCCGGTTACAACGCCGGATAGGCTCTTAAGCCAGCGAAGCCACCGCCACTTCTGGTTCGCTGTCGGCGTCGTAATCCACGCCGTTCAGGCCAAAGCCAAAAAGGCGCAGGAAGCTGCTTTGGTAGCCGGGGAAATCCGCCAGGGAATCAAGATTCTCGGTGGTCACTTCCTGCCAGCGCTGGGCGATGAGTTCCTGCACCGCCGGCGCCATTTCCCAATCATCCAAGCGGATGCGGCCCGCTTCGTCCGGCTGGGCACTGTCGCCGTAGAGCCGCTCGCGGAACAGGCGGTCCATTTGTTCGATGCAATCCTCGTGCGTGCCCTGTTCCTTCATGATTTTGTAGAGCAGGGAGATGTACAGCGGCACCACCGGGATGGCGGAGCTGGCTTGGGTCACCAGGGCCTTGTTCACCGAGACCCAGGCCTTGCCGCCGAGCGCGGCCAGCTTGCCGTCAAGCACCCGCTGCACCCGTTCCAAATCTTCCTTGGCGCGGCCGATGGTGCCGTTTTTGTAGATCGGCCAGGTCACCTCCGGCCCGATGTAAG